>CAWVGT010000280.1:0-15616 GCA_963928645.1 Candidatus Fimadaptatus sp. | reverse complement strand
CATGCCCCGTTTGCGGCTGAAATGCGCCACCTCTGTCCACGATTAAACTTGGTTGCCCGTAATACCACAATTATTGCGGTGTCTCTGATAAAGCCGAGTACGGTTTACCATATAGTTCTTTTATATCGTCCGAACTCATCCATAAGCAATTTGCCACCTCATTAGTTGTCGCATTCTCAAGATGCAATTCACCGTCATATTCAAACAGCCAGACATCCAAAATATCCTGAAATAATTCCCTTATTTTAGAAAACAGTATTCTTCCCTGTAATGGCTCAAGAGTTATTCCTACTTCTTCATACGCCTCTCTGATTGCACCGTCAATGCTGTTTTCTCCTACCAGTACCGAACCGCCAACACATTCCCAAAACAAAGGAAACGTCGGCCTGTTTGCCGCTCGTTGCGATATCAAGTACTCGCCTTTACTGTTTCTTATCCACACATGAACGACAAGATGATAATATCCTTCTAGAATTTTCTCGCCTCTGATATGCGTTTTTCCTGTATGAGCTCGATTTTCTGTATATAGATCCCAAAGCTCCATCGTATACCTTCTTTCCCAGTGTCGTTATATCTACCTATCTATCGAACTGCCAAACTGTGTTTTATAAAATGGTGTCCGCCGCATTGCTCATGCGGCGGACACCATTTTATCAGATTACAGCCCCATCTCCTGGCGCACTTCCTTGAAGCACTTGACAGCGAAGTCGAGGTCCTCATGGGTGTGACCGGCAGATATCTGGGTGCGAATGCGGGCCTTGCCCATGGGCACGACCGGATAGCTGAAGCCTATCACGTACACGCCCTTGTCGAGCATGCGCGAGGCGAACTCCTGCGCCACGCGCGCGTCGTAGAGCATGACCGGCACTATCGGGTGCTCGCCGGGCAGCATGTCAAAACCGGCCTCGGTCATCAGCGCGCGGAAGTACTGAGCGTTGTCGTGCACGCGGTCGCGCAGCTCGGTGCTGGCCTCGAGCAGGTCGAGCGTCTTGAGCGTGGCGGCGCAGATCGCCGGGGCCACGGTGTTGGAGAACAGGTACGGGCGAGAGCGCTGGCGCAGCAGGTCGATGATGGTCTTGCTGGCCGCGGTATAGCCGCCCGACGCGCCGCCCAGCGCCTTGCCGAAGGTGCCGGTCAGTATGTCTATGCGGCCCATCACGCCGCAGTGCTCCGGGGTGCCGCGACCGTGCGCGCCCATGAAGCCGGTGGCGTGGCTGTCGTCGACCATGACCAGCGCGTTGTACTTCTCGGCCAGGTCGCAGATCGCGGGCAGGTTGGCGATGTAGCCGTCCATCGAGAACACACCGTCGGTGGCTATCATGCGTATGCGGGCGTCCTGCGCTTCGCGGAGCTTGGCCTCAAGGTCGGCCATGTCGCTGTTCTTGTAGCGCATGCGGCGGGCCTTGCACAGGCGCACGCCGTCGATTATCGAGGCGTGGTTGAGCTCGTCGGAGATTATCGCGTCCTCGGGCCCCAGCAGCGTCTCGAACAGGCCGCCGTTGGCGTCGAAGCAGCTGGAGTAGAGTATCACGTCCTCCATGCCCAGGAACTTGGCCAGCCGGCCCTCGAGCTGCTTGTGTATGCTCTGCGTGCCGCAGATGAAGCGCACGCTGCTCAGGCCGAAGCCCCACTGGTCATAGCTGGCGCGCGCGGCCTCGATCAGCTCGCGGTTGTTGCTCAGGCCCAGGTAGTTGTTGGCGCACATGTTGAGCACCGGCGCGTCGCCGGCGGTGGTCAGTATGCGGGCCTTCTGCTCGGTGGTGATGATGCGCTCGTCCTTATAGGTGCCCGAGTCGCGTATCTCGCTGAGCGTCTGTTCGTAGTACTTGAGTGCGTCCTTCATTTGGCATCGCTCCAATCGAGTATAATCTTGCCGCTGTTGCCGGTGTTCATTATGTCGAACGCCTGCTTGAACTCGGTGTAGTTAAAGCGGTGGGTGATGAGCGGGCTCAGGTCGAGGCCGGACTGCACCATCGCCATCATCTTGTACCAGGTCTCGAACATCCTGCGGCCGTAGATGCCCTGCAGCGTCAGGCCCTTGAGTATGATATCCGACATGTCCAGCGTGATCTCGCGGCTGAACAGGCCCAGCAGCGCGATCTTGCCGCCGTTGCGCATCTCGCTTATCATCTGGCGGAACGCGGCGGGGCTGCCCGACATCTCCAGGCCCACGTCGAAGCCCTCGATCATGTGCTCCTCGCGCATGACCTGGCTCAGGTCGTCGCGGCCCACGTTTACGGTCGCGGTCGCGCCCAGCTTGCGCGCCAGCTCGAGCCGGTAGTCGTTCATGTCGGTCACGACGACGTGGCGCGCGCCGTTGTGGCGGCATATCGCCGCGGCCATCACGCCTATCGGGCCGGCGCCGGTCACCAGCACGTCCTCGCCGACCACGTCGAACATCAGCGCGGTGTGCGTGGCGTTGCCGAACGCGTCGAAGAACGCGATTATGTCGTCGTCTATGTCGTCGGGCATCGGCACCACGTTGCTGGCGGGTATGCACAGGTACTGCGCGAACGCGCCGTCGCGGTTGACGCCCACGCCCATGGTGTCCTTGCACCACTGCTGGTTGCCGGCGCGGCAGTTGCGGCAGTGGCCGCAGACTATGTGGCCCTCGCCGGACACGCGCTGGCCGACCTTGAGGCCCTTGACCTGGCTGCCCAGCGCGGCGATCTCGCCCACATACTCGTGGCCGGTCACGCGCGGGGGCTCGATGTGCTTCTGGCTCCATGGATCCCAGTTGTATATGTGCAGGTCGGTGCCGCAGATCGCGGTCTTTTTGATGCGTATCAGCGCGTCGTTGGGGCCGGGCTCGGGTATCGGCACGCGCCTGAGCTCCAGTCCGGGCGCGCGCTCGGGTTTGACCAATGCGGGCATGTCCATAGCCATAGGTATACCATCCTTTCTGTGTGCGGATCCGACCGGTGAACGCGCGCCATGCCGATACGCATGCGCTTCTCAACAGGTGCGGACGCACTGCATCCCCACCTCAAGCGCACGCGCCATAACGAATACCGGGCGCCGCTGAGTCGGCATCGGTATCCAGGCGCTATGCCCCGCATCTGCGCGGCCACCGTATGATCCTGTCCGCAGCATTTAGCCCACCGCCGCCGGGCGGTACCGCCGCTGCTCGATTAACTATATTGTATCATATTGTGCGCGCACGTCAACCACAAAACGCTGAGTTTTGTTCAGCATGACGACAAATTTGAACGCCGCGGCGCCAGCGTGCGGGCTGGTTGACAGGCGATCCGCGCCGTGTTAAAATCAGGATACCGATATAACAGCACTAGGGAGGGGTGTGCCTATGACGATCGACATACTGGATATGCGCCTGGAGCTTGACGAGGCCACGCTGGGCCTGAGCGTGCGCGCGCACGGGCGGCGCTGGCTGACGGCGCGGGAATTCGAGCCGTACTTTGAGGTGGACGGGCACAGATACCTGTTCGCGGACGCGGGCAGCGCCGTGCACGAGCCGTATGCGAGTGGCCTGGGCGAGGGCATACTGAGCAGGTATGCGTTCTTTGGCGGCGTGGAGGCGGTGTTTGAGACGCTGGCGTACATAGAGCGCGCGACCGGGCGGCTGGTGTGCCGGTTCATGCCGCATGTCATGCCGCGCGGCGCCGAGGTGGGCTGGCCGCCGCCGTTTGCCGCGGACGAGCCGGGCAGCTATGCGGTGATACCCAACATGCA
Source organism: Candidatus Fimadaptatus sp. (assembly GCA_963928645.1). GTDB lineage: Bacteria > Bacillota > Clostridia > Christensenellales > Aristaeellaceae > Fimadaptatus. Next base: position 11,926 of record CAWVGT010000280.1, on the reverse strand, counting down.
GGGCTGCATACTGCCCACGGGCTATCCGCAGGAGTTCCCGGCGCTGGCGTTCGGGGGCCAGATGTGCTCGTGCGCGGCGTACCTGCCGATGTTCGGCGATGTCGCGCCGGACGGGGCGTACATGTGCCAGGTGATGGAGCCGTGGGACGCGCGGCTGCACGTGGAGCACCCGGCGGGCGGGGTCACGCGCACATATGTGAGCCACCTGCCCTCGCTGGGCGAGCAGCGCGCGCCGCGCACGCTGGAGTACACATTCCTGCCGGCGGGCAGCGACTTCAACGCGGTGTGCAAGGCGTTCCGGGCGCGCGCGCAGGAGCAGGGCCGGCTGGTGACGCTGCGCGAGAAGGCGGCGCGGCTGCCGAGCCTGGAGCGGCTGGTGGGCTGCTATGTGTACCACGTGGGCATAAAGACCCACGTGACGCCCGGCTCGGCGTATTATAATAAGGAAGACCCCGCGGCGAACGACTCGCTGTACACGTTCGACCAGCGCGCCGACGAGCTGCGCACGCTCAAGGCGCACGGCGCGGAGCGGGTGTACCTGCACCTGGACGGCTGGGGCCAGCCGGGCTATGACAACCAGCACCCCGACTACCTGCCGGCGTGCGCCGAGGCGGGCGGCTGGGACGGGCTCAGGCGGCTGAACGCGACCTGCCACGAGCTGGGATACCTGTTCGGGCTGCACGACCAGTACCGCGACTACTACCTCGACGCGCCCAGCTACGATCCGGACAACGCGGTGCGGCTGGCCGACGGCACGCTCTACGAGATGGCGCGCTGGGCGGGCGGGCGGCAGAACTACCTGTGCGCGTCGCTGGCGCCGGCGTATGTGCAGCGCAACTTCGAGGAGCTGTTCCGGCAGGGCATAGAGCTGGACGCGGTATACCTGGACGTGTTCACCTGCAACGAGCCGGACGAGTGCTCCAACCCACGCCACGTTATGACGCGCCGCGAGTGCCTGGAGCACAGGCTCAACTGCTTTGACTACATGCTGGCGCGCGGCATACTGCCCTCCAGCGAGGAGGTCAACGACTGGGCGACGCGCTCGCAGGTGTTCTGCCACTGGGCGCCGTACGGCAAGGGCGGCATACCGGTGCCGCTGTTCGAGCTGGTGTACCACGACTGCGTGCTGACGCCCTGGATGCTGGGCAAGGGCACGTACGGCATGCCCGAGGGCCAGCTGGGCATGCTGCACGCGCTGCTATGCGGTGGCATGCCGTACATCACCGACACCGCGCTGCCCGAGGGCGAGGAGCTGGACGACAAGCTCGCGCGCTGCCGCGTGGTGTCCGACTTCAACCAACGCGTGGCGTTCAGCGAGCTGGTAAAGTACGAGCTGCTCACGCCCGACGGTGCGCAGCGGCGCTCGACGTTTGCCGACGGCTCGGTGGTTACGGTCGACTTCGCGAGCGAGACTTACGAGATCGGGTGAGTGCGAGCGTGACAGTAGTGGAGCGGGCGCGCGGGTTTTCGCATTGGCAGGCTGCCCGGTTCGAGAAGCGCAAAACAGCGATTGCGCGCACGCTTCAGCAAAGCCGCGAGCGCAAAGCGCATGCGGCTGCGGCGTCGGCTCAGTTGCGAATCGGGAGCTTGCTTTGCCATGCGCAAGTCAGCTGGCATGCGCGGCAGATCGCATAGATAAAACAAAGCGGGGGAAGCCGCACGGCCTCCCCCGTCAACAACCCGCCGCCCGGGCCGAGAAGCGCAAACCAGCGATTGCGCGCACGCTTCAGCAAAGCCGCGGGCGCATGCGGCCGAGGCTGTCAACTCGGCCGCGAACCGGGAGCATGTTTTGCCATGCGCAAGCGGTATCCGGCATGCGCGGCAGATCGCATAGATAAAGCAAAGCGGGGGAAGCCGCACGGCCTCCCCCGTCAGCAACCCGCCGCCCGGGCCGAGAAGCGCAAAGCAGCGATTACGCGCACGCTTCAGCAAAGCCACGGGCGCATGCGGCCGCGGCGTCGGCTCAGCCGCGAACCGGGAGCATGTTTTGCCATGCGCAAGTCAGCCGGCATGCGCGCCAGATCGCATAGATAAAGCAAAGCGGGGGAAGCCGCTCGGCCTCCCCCGCTTAAAGCATGCTCCCGACGCATCAGCCCGCCGTCAGGTGCTCGATCAATATCTTCGCGCCAATAGCGATCAATATCAATCCGCCCACCAGCGTCGCGCGCTTTTTGAACAGTTCGCCCAGCCGGTTGCCCAGCAGCACGCCCGCGATCGACAGCGCGCAGGTCGTGCAGCCGATTATCGTTATCGCCCACCATATGTTGACCGACAGCAGCGCCAGCGATATGCCCACCGCCAGCGCGTCGATCGAGGTGGCAACGGCCATCACCAGCAACGCCAGCGTGCGGGTGGGATCGGCGCTCTCGGCGTCGCCGTCCTCGTGCCATATGTCCCAGATCATCTTGCCGCCTATCGCGGCCAGCAGCGCGAAGGCTATCCAGTGGTCGACCGACTCTATGTACACGGCGACCGAGCGCCCGGCGATGTAGCCTATCAGCGGCATCAGCGCCTGAAAGCCGCCGAAGAACAGCCCGGGCTTTATCGCCTGCCAGGGGCGGGGCCGCCTCAGGGTTATGCCGGTCGTGACCGACACGGCGAACGCGTCCATCGACAGCGCGATGGCGGTGAGTATCAGCTCGATAAACGACATGGCGATTCTCCTTTGCGCAGGTTCAAGTTTTTCTATTATACCGCCGCGCCCGCCCAAAGTCAACCGCGCCCGGCGAATATTGGATTAAGACACAGAATTATTACCTCAAGCGGTTGAGAGTTTGCGGCGGATAGTATATAATATAGCAGTTGAATCACAGCCCGCGCTTTTCAGGAGGATTTGATATATGACCGAACAGACCCGCGTCACGGATGAACCGGTTGAGCGGCGCAGCGACCGCGTCGAGCTCACGATGCCCGCGCGCGAGAGCATGCTGATGCTCACGCGCCTGACGGTGGCCGGCGTGCTGGCCAACAGCTCGCGCGACTTCGACACGCTGGAGGACGCCAAGTCGGCCGCGGCCGAGGCGTGTTACTGCCTGCTGCAGCAGCCGTGCGGCTACACGCGGCTGAGCCTGAGTCTGGTGCTGGACGGCGGCGAGATGACGCTGAGCGTGCGCGGCCTGGAGCCCACGATGCAGGCGCAGCGGCTGGAGTCGATGCGCAAGTGCGAGGACGTGGCGCTGTGCATACTCGAGTCGATGGTCGACGAGGTGCGCATAGACTCGGGCGACGGAGTCATAAAGGGCTTTACGCTCACGCGGCGCATAGTCTGACGGGAGGAGGGAACCCAATGTCTCAAACCGCCTCCGCGCGCGAGCAGACAAGGGCGATGCTGAGCGAATACTGCCGTACGCGCGACCGCAAGCTGCGCAACAGCCTGGTGGAAGAATATATGTACATCGCCGAGATATCCGCGCGCCGGTTTTCGGGCCGGGGCGTGGAGTACGACGACCTGAAGCAGGTCGCGTCGCTGGCGCTGATAAAGGCGCTGGAGCGCTTCGACTGCGGCAAGGGCGTTGAGTTTACCAGCTTTGCCACGCCCTCGGTCGTGGGCGAGGTCAAGAACTACTTTCGGGACAAGCTCCGTTTGGTGCGCCTGCCGCGCCGGTCGACCGAGATAATGCAGCGCGCCGAGCTGGCGCGCGAGCGGCTGGGCCACGAGCTGGGCCGCAACCCCACGCCCGCCGAGATAGCGCACGCGCTCAAGCTGCCGGTCGAGGTGGTGCTGGAGGCCATGGAGAGCCACGCGGCCGGCTTCAGCGTGTCGCTGGACGAGCGCACGGGCGACGAGGACTCGCAGAGCGTGGCCGACACGCTGGGCGGGCTGGATCCCAGCTTTGAGAATGTGGAGCTCAACGACTACCTGAAGCGCGAGCTGGGCAAGCTGACCGAACAGGAGCGGCGCGTGATAATAGCGCGCTTTGTGGGCGAGCGCTCGCAGCGCGACATCGCGCAGGAGCTGGGCGTGTCGCAGATGTACGTGTCGCGGCTGGAGCGGCGGGTGCTCAGCCGGCTGCGCGAGGCGTACGACGCGCAGTGACGCCGGCGCGGGCGGCAAATACACAATACAGCACATATGAGGATAGAGGTGTGAGCGTTGGCCGGACGCAGGAAGGTTACCGGTAGGTTCTTTGTGATACTGGCGCTGGTGGCGGCGGTCACGGCGTTTGCGATATACATGACGCGCGACGAGCCGGTGCGCGAGGTCACGGTGGAGGCGGGCGCGATCGGGCAGACGCGCGAGCTGGACGCGGTCATAATGCGCAACGAGACCGTGATCTCGGCCGAGAGCTATGCGCGCGTGGACTATGTGGCCCAGGAGTGCTCGCTGGTGAGCGAGGGCGATACCGTGGCCAGCATATACGCCTCGGGCTATTCTGAAAAGGAAATGGATAACCTTGAGAGCATACGTACCGAAATACGCGAGTACTACAACCAGATACTCGAGAACATACTCGACGAGACGCTGGAGCAGTACACCGCCGCGGTAAACCAGCGCGCCAGCGAGCTGCAGACGATAATACAGGGCAAGGAACAGGGCAACCTGATAACCGTGCAGGCGCAGCTCGAGCAGGCGATGAACGACCGGCAGGACTACCTGCGCACGTCCAAGCGCGAGGAGACGCAGCTGAGCAACCTCTATCAGCGCGAGACGCAGCTGATGAACTCCATCGCCAGCTGGAAGAGCGACTACACCGCGCCGTGCGCGGGCATAGTGAGCTTCTATCTGGACGGGTATGAGTCGCTGCTGACGCCCGACAACTACGATCAGCTCACGCTCGAGCAGATACGCGGCGTGCTGCGCGGCGAGAGCATCGCCACGACCAGCGAGACGCGCGGCTCCAATCCGCTGTTCAAGGTGATAGACGCCTCGAGCTGGAGCGTGCTGATAATAACCGACGATCAGTCGTACCTGCCCTCGGTCGGCCAGACCTATACGCTCACAATCGAGGGGTATGAGGATTACGTGTACGAGGCCACGGTGTCCAACTACAAGCGCTTTGACAACGAGACGCTGATACGCATGGACATCGACCAGGACGTGCTGCCCACGATCAACCTGCGCGCAACGCGCGTGAGCGTGGGTACCCAGTTCTCGGGGCTGCGCGTGCCCAACGGCGCGCTGTACACCTCGGGCGACCAGACGGGCGTTTACGTGCGCAGCGGCGACAGCTACGAGTTCATACCCGTGACTGTCAACGCCAGCGACAGCGAATACTCGCTGATAGAGCCGGTCGTGGAGGGCGCGGTGTATTCGGGTATGTCGGTCGTGATAAGGTGAGCGCCCGTGCGGCGCGAAAGGAGCTCAGCCATGGCGGATGTAGTTGCCAATGTGGAGGCGATACGCCGCGCGATAGACGCGGTGGCGGTTGGCCCGGTCGAGATAATGGCCGTTACCAAGAACCATGCGCCCGATGAGATCAACCCGCTCGCGGCGACCGAGATTCGGCGGATCGGCGAAAATCGGGTGCAGGAATTCGTCGACAAGGCGGATAAGTTAAATTCACGGTTTGAGCCGCATATCATTGGACATATGCAGCGAAATAAAGTAAAATATATTATATGCCGCGCCGCAATGGTGCAGAGCCTGGACCGGCTGGAGCTGGCCCAGGAGCTGGATCGCCAGGCACAGGCGCACGGCGTCGTAATGCCGGTGCTGGTGCAGGTGAACATAGCGCGCGAGCCCCAGAAGGGCGGCGTGTATCTGGAGGACTACGAGGCGCTGATGGAGGCCGCGGCGCGCCTGCCGGGCCTGAGCGTGCGCGGACTGATGGCGATAATGCCGATATCGGATCAGCCCGAGGAGCTCAGGGGGCTGTTCCGCCGGATGCGCGAGCTGTTCGAGCGCGAGCGCGACAGGGCAAGGCAATCCGTCGCCATGGACATACTGTCCATGGGCATGACGCACGACTATCTGGTCGCCGCCTCCGAGGGCGCGACGATGGTGCGGCTGGGCCACGCGATATTCAGCTGACGGTCCGGACACGCAGCGGAAGGAAGGTTCGATGGCATTGAGCAATGGTTTTCACAGGTTTTTGGACTTGATAGGCATAGTGAGCCGCGACGAGCCGGCTGGCGACGGCTATGAGCGCACCGAGCGCGAGAGCTATTCGCGCGCGCGCCGCGACGAGGGCGGCAGCGACTTCGCCGAGCGGGGCTCCGATTACGACCCGCCGCGCGTGAGCCGCTACGATCGCTCCGCATCCGATCCGTATCGCGGCCATACTCAGGGCTCGTCCCGCGACCGGGATTACGACGAGGGCGGCAATGTGGTCGAGTTCAAGACCACCCATCAGCAGCCCGGCCACTCCGCATCCGGCGAATATCGCCAAAAGACGGTCATACATTACCTGCGCGACATAAACGACTGCAAGGCCATCATAGACGACCTGCTGAACGACTGCCAGGTGGTGCTGAATATCGAGGACGCCGACGACGGCATAAAGCAGCGCGCGATAGACATGATATACGGCGCACAGTACGCGCTGCACGCCAAGCTGCGCCAGGTGTCGCGCTCCACGTATATCATTGCGCCGCAGGGCGTGGAGGTCGATCAGATCGACAACCGGCGCTCAGCCGGCGGCTATGCTTCAAATGTCCGCAGCTTTAGGAGTTGACGAGATGTATTTGCTGGGCTACCAGATACTGACGGGTCTGAATTACTTCTTCAATATTATAAACATGGTGCTGCTGCTGTACTGCCTGCTGAGCTTCTTTGCGCGCGGCACGAAGCTGTACGCGATGCTGGATCGGATATTCGAGCCGCTGCGCCGGCCGTTTATGCCGATTACGATGTACCTGGCGCGGCGCGGCTTTCCGTTCGACCTGTCGATCATATTCCTGTGGATCGCGCTGGGCATGGTGCGCACGCTGCTTACGCAGCTGATCTACATGATGATGGGGTTGTGGTGATCTATGGACGATAACACGGCGCTGGTCAGCCACCTGAGCGACTGCGCGCGCCGCGCCGAACGCATCGGCGCGCGCGTGTACACGGGCTTCCTGGATCCGGCGCAGGCCGGGCTGGCGCGCGCGGCGGCCAACGCGCAGCGCGTGCCGCTGGAGCTGTTCGGCGGCTACGCGGACGCCGAGCGCGTGGTGGCGGGCTTCGGCTGGGACGACGGCGCCGGCGCATGGCCGGTGGTCGCGCTCGAGGCGCGCTGGGATGCGCGCTTTAGCAGCTGCGAGCACCGAGACATACTTGGCTCGCTCATGGCGCTGGGTGTCGAGCGCGAGTGCTTCGGCGACATATTGATCGACGCGGACGGCGCGCGCGCGATAGTGTTCGCGCTGGAGCGCATGCAGAGCTACCTGGAGGCCAACTGGACCCAGGCCGGCCGCGCCGGGCTGCGCGTCAGGCGGCTGGACGACGCGGGCGAGCTGCCCGCGCCGCGCGGCGAGACGCGCCGCGTGACGGTGCAGTCGCCGCGGCTGGATGCGGTGCTGGCGGCCGTTTACAACCTGTCGCGCGCCGAGGCGCAGCGCGTGGTGCGCTCGGGCCGGGTGCGGGTCAGTTTCCTGGAGTGCGACGCGATAGACCGGCTGCTCGAGCCGGGCGACGTGGTCAGCGCGCGCGGGCTGGGGCGGTTCAGGCTCCTGGAGGAACATGGCCGCACGCGGCGGGACAGGCTGGGCCTGGCCGTTTTCAAATACGAGGGCAAATAGGCGCGCAGTTTCTTAAAAATTGCTAAAATTTCTTAAAATATCGCGCGAATGGAAGGAAAACGCGGTACATATATAGAATATACAGGGTTGTATGCTGCCGGGCGACTCGCGCGGGCGGCAGGGGCACTCAGCATATGAAGGGAGACGGGGACGATGATTACGCTTAACGATATCAGCTCAAAGGTGTTTTCCGACCAGGAGCTTGGCTATAGCAAGGACGAGGTCGATGATTTTCTCGATGAGATCGCAAACGACTATGCGGCGCTGATAAAGGAAAACCGCTCACTCAAGAAAAAGCTCGAGGAGCACGAGGAGCAGGCCAAGGACGACAGCGCGCTCAGCGAGCCGGGTTATCTCAAGAACCTGGAGGCCACGCTGCGCGAGACGCTGCTGACCGCCCAGCGCATAGCCGACGAGACCGTCGAGCAGGCCAAGAAGAGCGCCGAGGAGACGGTGTCCGCCGCCGAGGAGCAGGCGCGCACCATCGTGGCCACCGCCAAGGTCGAGGCCGATCAGGCCCGCGCCGATCTGAGCGATCTAAAGAAGGCCGCCGACGACTATCGCGCCCGGTTCCAGCGGCTGGTGCTGGATCAGGTGCACGTGCTCAAATCCGATACGGAGCTGTTTGCGGACAAGTAAGCGCCCGTAGAACCATGGCCGCAGGCTCGTGCAGACTGCGGCTTGGTTAGGTTTTGGGCGCATTGTGAGCGCCGCAGCCGTATGGCGCGCGCCGTTAGGGGGCATAATCTTCCCATAGGGCGCGCGGCAAGGCGCGCCGGGGGGAGGTGCGCGCATGGCAGGGCGGCGCGTTGCGGCGCGCGTGGGCGCGGGACTGCTGAGCCGGCTCCGGCGTCAGGTGAATCGGCTGGAGAAGCTGCAACTGGAGGAGTATCTGGTGTACATAACCGATACGCGGCGCTACTTCGCGCGCAACTTTCTGGCGGGGCTGGCGCGGGGGCTGGGCGGCGCGGTTGGGTTCACGATACTGGGCGCGGTGGTGGTCGTGGTGTTGGGCCGCATAACGGTGGAAAACGTGCCGCTGATAGGCGGTTTCCTGGCCGAGATAGTCGCGGTGGTGCAGCAGAACCTGGGCCGCTGAGGCCGGATGACGGGGAACAAGAGGAGTGCAATTTGTTTTACGCAGTGATGGTGACGGCGCTGCTGGCGGCCGATCAGCTGACCAAGCTGTGGGCCAGCCGCGCGCTGAGCGTTGAGATCGACGTGATACCCGGCGTGCTCGCGTTCGCATATGCCGAAAACCGCGGCGCGGCGATGGGCATAATGCAGAACATGCAGCCGGTGTTCATAGTGCTGAGCCTGGTGTTTTCGATTGCAGGCTCGATATACCTGGCCGCGCGCCAGCGGACGCTGCCGCGCCTGGCGCAGCTGGGCGGCTGGCTGGCGGTGACCGGCGCGATAGGCAATATGATAGACCGCGCGCTGCGCGGCTACGTCGTGGACTTCATATACGTATACGCGATCAACTTTCCGATATTCAACGTCGCCGACGTGTGCCTGACGCTGGGCGCGGCGATGGTGATAGTGTACGTGGTGTTCTTCGAGGCGCGCCGGGGCGGGAAGGCCGGGGAGTGAGCATGGAGTACGCGGCGGATCAGCCTCAACGGCTGGACGAATTTGTAAAGGCATGCGCGGGCGTGACGCGCTCGGGCGCGCAGCGGCTGATAGAGCGCGGCTGCGTGCGCGTGGACGGCGAGGCGCCGCGCAAGGCCGGTCAGCAGCTCAGGCCCGGCCAGCGGGTGGAGATAGACTTGCCCGAGCCGACGCCGAGCGCGGCGGTCGCGCAGGACATACCGATAGACATACTCTACCAGGACGCTTACCTGGCCGTGGTCAACAAGCCGCGCGGCATGGTGGTGCACCCGGCCGCGGGCAATCCGGACGGCACGCTGGTCAACGCGCTGCTGGGCAGGCTGGACAGGCTGTCGGGCATAGGCGGCGAGCTGCGCCCGGGCATACTGCATCGCATCGACAAGGACACGACCGGCCTGCTGCTGGTGGCCAAGAGCGACGCCGCGCACCAGAGCCTGAGCGCGCAGATAGCCGCGCACACGGTGGGCCGGGTGTACCTGGCGCTGGTGCAGGGGCGGCTGAGGCAGCCCGAGGGCGATGTAGACGCGCCGATAGGCCGGCATCCGACCGACCGCAAGCGCATGGCGATAGTCGCGGGCGGGCGCGAGGCGCAGACCCACTATCGCGAGCTGGCCCAGCTCAACGGCGCGACGCTGATAGAGGCGCGGCTGCGCACCGGCCGCACGCACCAGATACGCGTGCACATGGCCTCGCTGGGCCACCCGGTGCTGGGCGACCCGCTGTACGGGCCGCGCAAGTGCCCGGTGAGCGGGCTGGATCACCAGCTGCTGCACGCGTGCCGGATAGCGTTCGACCACCCGGCGGACGGCGCGCGGCGGGTGTTCGCGGTCGAGCCGCCCGAGGAGTTCATGCGTTACTTCTGCAAACTGGGCGGCGACGCGGCGCTCATAGCGAATATAGTAGACGAATACCGGCGCGAAGGCCAGTGAGCCCAGCGCCGGCATTCGTCTTGTTTGCATATCGCGAATTGTGCGCGCATGTCGCTATATGGACGCGGCGCGCATGTATCGATAAAGGCGGGCACATATATGTATTACGAATAGTCCAAAGGCGACGCGCACGGCCGGCGCATATAGCGCGATCGTGCGCGCAATCGAGCCGCTTTCACAGCTCAGGCTTGCGCGCCAGGTACAGCGCGATCGTGTTGTCCAGCGCGATTGTACCGCCGGCGTCGCGCACCGCTTGCTTCACGCCGTCAAAAAAGCGCGAGCGATACGGCTCCTTGAGCGTGATGTGCTCGACCTGGGTTGCGGCCAGGTAATCGACGTACTGCTGCGCGGTGTACACGCAGCGCTGCTTCCAGTCGGCATAGTGAAAATCCTCAAATCCGTAGTCCACGGCGCGCGCGTAGTCCAGATGGCAGGTATACCGCACGTCGACGTGAAAGTGCGCGTCGTACACGCGCTGTATGGCGTCGTACAGCGCGGGGTTGGGCGAGCGGGAGTCGGTGCGCGTCATGAACATAGCCAGCGTGCCGCCCGGCCTGAGCAGCTCGTATGTGCGCGTGAACGCGATGCGCTCGGGTATCCACTGTATCGTCGCAGCGGAGTACACGAGGTCGAACTTCCGTCGGCCGAAGTCGCAGGTCTCGAAGTCGGCGTTGACTATGTGAAAGTTCGGGTACGCGGCAAAGCGCGCGCGCATGAAATCGCAGAAGTGTTCGCCCAGCTCTACCGCCAGGTAATCGCAACCCGTCCTGAGCATGGGCTCGGTGGCCTGGCCGGTGCCGGGGCCGATCTCGAGCGCGGCGCGTCCCGGGCCGAGGCCGGAATACGCTATCACGCGCTCAAAGAGCTCCGGGCAGTACCGCGGCCGCCATCTGTCGAACTGTTCGGGTATCGCGTCGTAGGTCTTGCGGAAGTCCATTGATATCACCTCGCTTGTTGACGTTGGGGTGATATGATATCACGTTTGCGGTGGGCTGTCAAGGCGCGCGGGGGCGCATTGTGCAGCGCGTGCAAATAGCGCGGGCGGATGCGGGCGCGACAACCGGCATGGCAAGTCTCCTGCCCGCAGCTGCGCAGTCGGCCAGGCGCGCGGGGGTGTCATTGAGGCGCATGCGTCCGCAGCGCTCCCACACCGGGCGCCGCCCGTTCCAGGCGGACGCTATGAGCAGGCGACCGGCTGCGCGCGGCACAGTGGCTGTGCGGCTGAGAGCGCAATAAAGCGCGGTGCGCCAGCAAGCGCTGACACACCGCGCAAGACCGTTGGTAAAGTCCTTACGGCTATATGCTGGTTATTCCAATGGCTTGTACAAATACCGTGTGCTGCAAGACTGCATTATGATGACGCCTATGCGACGGCTGCTGGCATATTTGGGCCGCAGCCAACGCAAGAAAAGCTGGCCTTGCTGTACTCGGCCAGCTTTCAGTTTGCTGACATGGCTATTCACACACAGACATCTGGTTCTGGTTGCAATAGTCATGACATAAATCTGCATATTGTGTTCATCTGTCCGATGCCTCGGCACCGTTTTGCATAATACGATATATATTGGCCCAAAACGAGCTTTGCGAAATTTGCAGCATCCGACGGCGAGGGCTTTGTCAACAATTTGAAAGCCGGACTTTCTGTACTCGGGTAGCTTTGTCAGTGATCTGACGCAGCGTGCATACAATAAGACGGCCCACCATGTCAGCCTGCCCAAAACCAG
>CAWVGT010000279.1:0-9220 GCA_963928645.1 Candidatus Fimadaptatus sp. | reverse complement strand
CCATCAGCATCTCGCGGCTGAACACCTTGCCGCGATTGGTTATGAACAGCTGCACGAGGTCGAATTCCTTGGCGGTCAGGTTGACGTCGCGCCCGGCGATAGTGACCGAGCGGTTGTTGAAGTTGACCGTCAGATCGCGCACCGTTATCTGCGACTGCTTCTCCTCGGGCTTGGACGCGCCCACGCGCCTGAGTATCGTCTTTATGCGCGCCTTGACCTCCAGTATGTTGAAGGGCTTGGTCATGTAGTCGTCCGCGCCGTACTCCAGGCCCAGTATCTTGTCCATGTCCTCGCCCTTGGCGGTCAGCATGATTATCGGCACGGTGCTCTTTTCGCGTATGCGCTGGCAGACCTCTATGCCGCTCATGCGCGGCAGCATCACGTCCAGCAGTATCAGATCGAAGTCCTCGCTCTCGAATTTGGCCAGCGCCTCCTCGCCATCCGCGGCGGACACCGTCTCATAGCCGTCCTGTTCCAGTGAGAATTTAAGTCCCTTGAGTATCAAAGGCTCGTCGTCAACGAGCAGCAGCTTTTTTGCCATATAAACCCCTCTCCCGCGCCGCGCGTCGGCGCGTCCTGAACGGGCGCGGCGGCCATGTCCCGCCGCCGCGCATGCCTCCGGGCTATCTAAAAATACCCATATATACCTTTATTATAGACAAAACCGCCGCCAATTACAAGACCTCGCGCGCGCGGAGCATCATTTAACATGTCTTTACGCACACACGCGGCCAAAAGTGTTGTATAATCGTCGTGTATCTATTTCGCGGCCCGACACACCCGGGCAGGTAGAAAAAGGAGTTTTGATTATGGTTTCATCGCAAACGCGTATGCGAATGCCGGCGCTGCTGCTGGCGCTGCTGCTGATGCTGGTCAACGCCACGACTGCGCTGGCATACGATTCGGATAAGCCCGAGGAACTGAGCGCCTCCGATCTCGAGGCCGCCAGCGCGATACTTATCGACGGCCACACCGGGCGCGTGCTGTTTGAGAAGGATCCCGACACGGTGCGCTATCCGGCGTCCACCACCAAGATAATGACGCTGCTGCTGGCGCTTGAAAACGTAGACGATCTGGACTCGATGATAACCATACCCAAGGAGGCCAATCAGTACCCCGAGGGCTCGTCGCTGGTGGGGCTGTACACCGGCGAGGAGATGACCTGGCGCACGCTGCTGAACGTGTTCTTCATCTGCTCGGGCAACGACGCCGGCATAGCGATAGCCGTGCTGATCGCCGGCAGCGAGGAGGCGTTCGCCGACATGATGAACGAGCGCGCCCAGCAGATAGGCTGCACCAGCACCCACTTCACCAACCCGCACGGCTTCCACGACCCCGACCACTACACCACCGCGCGCGACCTGGCGATGATAGCGCTGGAGGCGATGAAGAACGAGGAGTTCCGCACGATAGCCTTCACGACCAACTACACCATACCCGCCAACAACAAGCGCGCCGAGGCCACGACCAAGTGGACCAAGAACCAGTTCATAGCGCGCAACGACACCTCGATGCAGTACAAGTACGTCTACGGCACCGGCATAAAGACCGGCTACACCAGCAAGGCGGGCCAGACCTTCGTGGGCTCGGCCACGCGCGACGGCGTGGACCTGATAAGCGTGGTGCTGCTGAGCTCGACCGACGGCAAGTGGATAGACTCCATACGGCTGATGGAGTACGGCTTTGCCACCTACAAGAGCTATGACCCGGTAGCGCTTTACAACCAGAGCCCGCTGGACGTGGCGGTCAGCGACTATGCCTCCGACGATGCCAGCGGCGGGCTGGTGCGCCTGGACATATCCTCCAGCTACACCGACCCGATCTGCGCCACGCCCGAGGAGCTCGAGGAGATCAACGCCGGCTTTACCTCCATGCTCTCCACCAGCTTCACGCGCGAGCTCAAGGCGCCGGTCAACGCCGGCGAGGTAATGGGCACGCTGACCTACACCGCGCCCAGCGGCGACAAGTACTACTTCACGATGACCGCCGCCAACTCGGTCGCGGCCGCGCCGGTCACCGACCTGCCCTCGCTCGACGAGCTGATGCAGCCCGAGGAGGCCGCCGGCGAGGCCACGACCAGCCCGTTCGTCTGGATAGTGCCGCTTGCGGCCGTGATCGGCGTGATGCTGATTATGATCGCGATAAACAACGCGCGCACGCGCCGCCGTCGCCGCTCGCGCCGCCGCCGCAGCTATGCGTCCTACGAGCAGCAGTATCGCAACCGCCGCTGAACGCGCGCGCCCGGCTTGTAATGTCTGGGTGAAATCTCGCGTTTTTACATCGATTTGCCCGATATTTGAAACTTAATGCCGCGTTTCCAGTCTAAATATTAAGCGCCGCGCCGACGCACCGCGTCGGCGCGCAAATTCACGCTTTATGGAGTGATAGCATATGCACCAAAGACTGTTTACAGCGCTGCTGGCGCTGGTGCTGGCGCTGACGCTGGGCATGTCCGGCGCGCTGGCGGGCGCGAGCGAGGGCTTGATCGCGCAGGCCGCGCGCACCAGCTCCGGCACGTCTGACGAGCAGCCTGCCGAGTCCGCGACCGAATCGCCCTCGACCCGGCCCTCGGCCTCGGTTCGCCCCACGGCCAAGCCCACTGTGACGGCTAAACCCACCGCGACGGCCGAGCCCACGCAGGAGCCCACCGCCGCGCCCAGCCCGATACCCACGCTCGAGCCGCAGCCCACGCCCACGCCGCTGCCGCTGCCGGTGCGCGAGGACGACCGCGGCGACCTGGTCAAGCTGATACAGACCCGGCTCAGGGAGCTGGGCTTCCTGGACGACAGCGCCGACGGCATATTCGGGCCCAACACGCTCAAGGCCGTGAAGGCGTTCCAGGAGTTCGTGAGCGAATACCTGGCGATAGACCTGCACTACGTCGACCCGAACGCGACGCCCGAACCCACCGAGGAGCCCACGCCCACGCCCGAGCCCACTGAGGAGCCCACCGAGGCGCCCACGCCCGAGCCCACCGAGGCGCCCACTCAGGCGCCCAGCCTCGCGCCCGGCGAGACCGCCGCGCCCGCGACCGCCGTGCCCGCAACCGCTACGCCCGCGCCCACGCCGGCGCTGCCCACCGCCACGCCCTATGTGGCCGACGGCATGATCGACGAGCAGGGCTACGCGCTGTTGACCGACGACGAGTTCCCGGTATACCAGTCCGACCTGGCAAAGGGCGACGAGGGCAGCGACGTGCGCCGGCTGCAGACGCGCCTGACGACGCTGTACTACCTCACCGACGGCATCGACGGCATATTCGGCAGCAACACGCAGTCGGCCGTGACCTACTTCCAGAAGCATAACGACCTGGACGAGACCGGCATAGCCGACGAGCAGACTCAGCTCAAGCTGTTCAGCGCCGACGCCGTGCCCACCGCCAAGCCCACGCTGCAGCCCGCCAACCGCGACTCCAAGGGCAACGGCAAGTCGTACAGCAAGTACAAGCTGGTGGTCGACATATCCGACCAGCGCGTGTACGCGTACGGATACGAGAACGGCGCGTACGGGCCGCTGGCGCGCGTAATGAAGTGCTCGACCGGCACCAAGTCCGACCCCACGCCGCTGGGCACGTATCGCTCGACCGAGCAGCTGGGCACCTGGTACTACTTCACCAAGTTCAAGTGCTGGGCGCAGTACGCCTACCGCATCACCGGGCCGTACTTCTTCCACTCGGTGCTGTTCAACAACAAGGGCGATTCCAAGCCCACCTCCAGCTCGGTGCGCAACCTGGGCAAGCGCGCCTCGCACGGCTGCGTGCGGCTGAGCGTCGAGGACGCCAAGTGGATATACTACAACTGCGACGCCGGAACCACCGTGGTCGTGCGCGAATGAGCGCGGCCGCGTAGGGTTGACCCGTCCGCTGCGCCTACTTGCGCGGCGGACGGTTTTTTTGCAGGGATTCCGCGCGCGGGAAGCGCCTGCCGGATTGCGAGCGCAACGGGCAGGCGCTGTCAGGCGTCGGCCTCGCCCCATGAGCGCGCGGCGGCCGATCGTCCGGGAAATCCGCGCGCGTCGCAGCGTAAACAGGCTGCACCGCCCGGCGACTATGGGCTGTCAACTGCCTGGCCCCGCCGCCGTGTGCGCGGGTCGGTATCGGCATATCCATGGCACAGCGACTGCCGTCAGCCCCGATCAGCCGCCGGCCGGCGCAATTTTGACGCGCGGGCGCGCATGCGCTGCGGTACCGCCCGTTGCGCTATTTGACACGCAGCGTGCGTTGGCGCGTTGACCTCCCACGACGGCATAAGGGGTGCGCGGCGGGCATAGCGTTTCGCAACCTCACGGGCAGCCGCACATATCATCGTCCGCTTCCTCGAACCGCATCAAAGCCGCAGGGCGCGGCCGGCACCTCACGCGCCGCGTCGCCACGCTCAATCCCTTCGCGCCGGCTCATGCGCTGCGCCGGCGCGCTCCGATCGTTCGAGCATTTCCCGAACGACGCGCGTTAAGCCCCGGGCGCGCGGATGAAACGCATCGCGCCCGCGTGCGCTGTGCGCCGCGTGCTGCCTGCCAGCATCGGGGAGAGCGCGGCGAAACATCCACGCATGGCCATTCTGCGGCCGCGCGCGCTCTTTTTGGGTTTGTTTCACGTACTTTTTACGTTTTGCAGGTAAATTATCTCGTCTTTGGGAACTTTTTCACTTCCGAGTTAGTCTATATTGGCAGTATCCATGTCATGGCGTTTTATAGCCAAATAGCATTCTTTTACGGGGTGATTTGATGTTCAAGCGAGCATTATGCCTGCTGCTGGTATTCGCGCTGTCATTGACGTGCGCGAGCGCCGCGCTTGCCGAGATGGAAAGCGTGACCGACGTGGAGTTCGAGACCCGGCCCGCGACGGGCACGCGGCCCACTGAGCCGCCGCCCACGCCCACGCCCGAACCCACGCCCACGCCGGTGCCCACGCCCACGCCCGAGGCTACCGCCACGCCCGCGCCCACCGAGACGCCCACGCCCTCGCCCTCGCCCAGCCCCACGCCCACCCGCGCGCCGCTGAGCTACGGCAGCCGCGGCGACGAGGTGTCGGCGCTGCAGAACGCGCTGACGCGGCTGGGTTTCTCGACCGAGAGCGCCGACGGCATATTCGGCTCGCGCACCAAGGCCGCGGTCGCGGATCTGCAATCCTACCTCGCGCTGCTCAATGCGCGCGGCCAGATAAGCTACGTAAAGCTGTCCACCGGCGTGGCCGACTCTGAGCTGCTCCGGCTGCTGGACGAGGGCATACCGGTATACTACGCCACGCTCAGCGACGGCAGCTCGGGCTCGCAGGTCACGCGGCTGCAGAAGCGCCTGACCTCGCTTGAATACCTGCTCGACGTAAACGTGGACGGCGACTTCGGCCCCACGACCGAGTCCGCGGTAAGGGACTTCCAGACCACCAACGGCCTGACCGCGACCGGCATCGCCGATAAGCAGACCCAGGAGCTGCTGTTCTCCTCGTCGGCCAAGAAGTGCACCGATCCGAACGTGCGCTTCCCGTATAAGCTGATAGTCGACGTTTCCGATCAGTATGTGTACGTGTACAAGTACGCAAACGGCTCGTACTCGCAGTACGTAAAGAAGTTCATCTGCTCCACCGGCACCAAGTCCGATCCCACGCCGCTGGGCACATATCGCTCCACCGAACAGATAAACGTGTGGCACTACTTCACCAAGTACGACTGCTGGGCGCAGTACGCATACCGCATAACCGGCGCGTACTACTTCCACTCGGTGCTGTTCAACAACAAGGGCGACTCCAACCCGACCTCGAGCTCGGTGCGCAACCTGGGCCGGCGCGCCTCGCACGGCTGCGTGCGGCTGAAGGTCTCGGATGCCAAATGGATATACTACAACTGCCCCGCGGGCACGACCGTCGTGGTGCGCAACTGACGCGCGCCGACGCAGCCCCGCATACAGCGCCGCCAGGCTTAAGGCCCGGTGGCGCTTGGCATTTGCGGCGCAAACCGGCCTTGGCGCGGCACGGATGCGCCGCGCGGCCTGAGTGGCGCCGTGGATATGTATCGATTGGCGCTCTGGGCGCGTGGGTGGGGTTGGCGTTGTTAACTTGTTGGTTGTGTTTGGATTAGCACCTCTGATTTGCGCTCTGAGGGCTTTGCGCTGCTGGATTGAGCCTTGGACGCGCGTTTGGGATTGCAACATCTGGCAGGCGCGCAAATCGCCAAGCTGGATAGCTGCTCCCAGCATGCGCTCCAGATGCGCGTTCGGGACTGGCGCTATTGGCATTTGCCCAAATATGCAAACCGAATATGCGTCACTGGAATGCACTCGTGCTCGACCGTCTTTATGTGTACTATAACACTTGAACAGGATATGCGCTTTTGATATCCGATAGATACACAAACGCGATATGTGTGCTTGATATACGCTTTAATGCGCGAACATCGTATGGCGTTGCTGGCTTCCGAGCTGCTGCTCTTGATATGCGTTCTAACGGTTTGACCAGGCCATGCGCATTGTATGCACCCGCGTGATATGGCACAGCTGGCATGCACTCCGAAAGCGCATCCATGCCAGGCGCGCCTGTCGTGCACCCAGGCCGACGCATATTGACATGCCGTGGCGCGCCCATCAAAACGCCGCCCAGCCCATGCCTGTCGGCCGTATCCCGCGCCGCCCCGCCTCCATAGCGCGCAAAGAGCCGCGGCAAGCGCCGCGGCCTTGTTTATATAATACTATATTATCAGTCGGCAGCCTGCTCGAACTCGACGCGATTGGAGCCGTCCGTCCACAGCCGCTCAAGGTTGTAGTACTCGCGCTCCTGCTCGTGGAACACGTGCACCAGCACCGTGCCGTAGTCCAGCACTGCCCAGCGCCCCTCGTTCACGCCTTCCCGCCGGCGCGGCGTCTCGCCCAGCTCGGCCAGCTTGTCGTCTACCTCGTCCGCCAGCGCGCGCACCTGGTTGGCCGAGCGGCCGCTGGCTATCACAAAGTAATCCGCTATTATCGTAAGATGCTGCACTTCCAGCACCATCACGTTTACGCCCTTTTTCTCATCCAGCGCGCGTGCCGCGGCCAGCGCCAATTCCCTAGACTGCATCCGCATCCCTCCCCGTATTATTCTGCGCATTAAGGCGCTTAACCCAGACGTAGGCCTGCGCGGAGCGCTCGAACAACTGCTGTCCGCGCGCGGTCACGTATGAATTGCTGCTCTCAAGCCCCATCTCCAGCGCCGCGTACAGGTCGCTCCGCGCCAGTCGGCGCAACTGCGCCAGTCCGTCGAAGTCAGCCCGGTACGGCTCTATCATATCGGCCAGGTATACTATCGCTTCCAGCGGCGCCATGCCAGGCCGCCCGGTGGTATGATAACGTATCGCATCCAACACCGCCGCGTCGGTCACGCCGAACCGCGTTCGCGCCAGATATGCACCCACCGGCGCATGCAGCAGTGCCGCCGACGCCTGCTCGCCCTCACCCAGCTCCAGCCCGGCTGCGCGTACTATATCGCGCATCGTCTCCACGTTCAGCGACTTTGCGTTGTCGTGCAACAGGCCCGCCAACTGGGCGCGCGCCTCGTTCTCGCCATGTATCTCAGCCAGCTCGCGCGCCGTAGCCATCACTCCCAGCGTATGCTGGAAGCGCCTGGGCTTTAACTCGGCGCGCAGTATCTTTTCGATCTGTTCCGGCGTCATGCTCATATCTCCCGTTCCTTATACAGCTCGTTATCCGAAATATATGCCGCCACGTTCGGCGGCACCAGTGCCGATATGTCCCGGCCCGCGCGCACCATGCCGCGTATCTCGGTCGACGATATGTCCGGGCCCATGCCCCTGAGCACGTTCACACGCGCGCCGAACATCGCCCGCAGGTACTGGGCCATGTGCTCCAGCCGCGCCACGTCCTCGCCCGGCCGCGGCGCCGCCGCCAGCTCCGCCAGCGCGATTATATCGCCCGGCGCCCGCCACGACGGTATGTCGCAGAACATGTCGCCGCCCAGTATGAACACCAGCTCCGCACCGGGCTCGCGCGCGTGCAGCTCGCGCAGCGTGTCGCAGGTGTACGACCGGCCCGCGCGCCGCACCTCCATGTCCGACGCCGTAAAGCCCGGCCGCCCGCGCAGCGCCAGCTCGACCATGCGCAGCCGCTGCCAACCCGGCACGTCGACGCGCTTGTGCGGCGAATCGCCGGTGGGCATGAACCGCACCTCGTCCAGGCGCAGCTCCCGCCGGGCCAGGTCGGCTATCGCCAAATGGCCGTTGTGAATCGGGTTGAACGTGCCGCCCATTATTCCCAATCGCGTAGCCATCGCCCACCTCGCAAACCAGCTTTGTTTCATTATACACTAATTGCGCGCAAAACGAAAGGGGCTGACGAAATTTCCCGCGCCGCGGCATAAACCCGCCACGGCGAGGCAGAATATGGCCATACCCGCTCATAAAGGAGGCCCCGCTATGCGCGAACGCACCGCGCTCGCCCGCTTCATCGACCTGAGCGCGCTCTGGTCGCTGAGCCTGATTGTATGGTTTTACGTGCTGCTGGCGCGGCTGAGGCAGCTGTACCCGGCGCTGCTGCTGGCGTGCGCGTGCGCCGCGGCTACGCTGGGGCTGTGGGCGCTGCTGCGGCGCGCGCTGAACTCGCGCCGCGACCGCCTGCCCGCCGAGCTAGAGCGCCAGCTGCTGACCGGTCTGGCGCTGATGCCGCGCGGCGCCGCGCTGGACGCGCTGGCGGGCTGGCTGCGCTTTAGCGGCAGGTATCCCGGCTGCGCGCGCGTGGGCAACGCGCTGGCTGCCGGCTCGCGCGCCGGCGAGTGCGCCATAGCGCTGATACAGTGCTGGCCCGAATCGCGCACCGACCCCGACGCGCTGCTTAAGGCGTGGCGCAGCTGCGGCGGCGACCGCCCCGATCCGCCGCGCGTCGCGATAGCCTCGACGGCCGCGTTCTCGCCCGAGGCGCTGGCGCTGGCGCGCGAGCTGGGCATAGCCGCGATACCGCCCGAGGCGCTGGCGCGGCTGATGTGCGCGGCGCTGCCGGTCTGCGGCGACGCGCGCCGGCGCCCGGCGCGGCTGGGCGCGCTGCGCACGCTGATATCGCGCGCGCACGCGGGCCGGTTCGGCGCGTACGCGCTGGGGCTGTGCGTCGCGGGGCGGCTGCTGGGGCTGGCTTACTTTCGCGCGGCGGGGCTGGCCTGCGCGCTCATGTGGCTGATCTGCGCCGCGCAGCCCCGGCCCCCGCGCGGCGACGCCTGGCCGTGAGAGCCGGCCGCTGAACGACGCGTTTA
>CAWVGT010000278.1:0-4355 GCA_963928645.1 Candidatus Fimadaptatus sp. | reverse complement strand
GGTCGCCGCCCTCGTCCGCCTCACAGTAGCGGGGGCTGCAGCGGATTTTAACCGCTTTCCCTTTTCACCCCGACGCGCGGGGCACCCTCGTGGCGCATATGCGATTGCAGTACTATGATACCACTTTCGGCGCGCTCAGGCAATACGCATTTTTGCGCGGGCGCGCTCCGCCCCGACTTTGGCCAATTTACATAACCAAAACACGCCACAATTGACGCTGCATTCGCGCCGGAGTTGGGGTATAATGAGACAGGCCGCATAAAGCGCCATCGATATACTGAAAGGCCGGTGTTGACGATGAAGCTCGACCTGACATGCCCGATTGAGATAAACGATACCGAGGTGCTCTGCGACGACCGCGGGCGCTGCAGGGGATATATAGACATAATCAACGTATCCGACCGCCCGATACGCCGCATAGACGGCCGCGTGCGCTGGCTCGGCGAGACCGGCGCCGAGCTCGAGTGCGTGGACGTGGTGTTCGAGGGCATGCGCCTGATATCGCACGGCCATGCGCAGCTGACGGTCGCCGGCGACATACCCGCCGCGCATGAGATCGAACTGACGCCGACCGAGATCGCGTTCGCCGACTTCAGCACAAGCTGGAGCGCTGAGGACGGCGAGCAGACAGAGTACGAGTTCACGCCCGAGCCGCCCGGCCCGCGGCTGGACAGGCTGCGCAGCGTCGCGGGCGAGGACGCGGTGTGCTATCCCGAGGCGCGCGGGCGCTACTGGCTGTGCGTATGCGGGCGGCTCAATCCGGGCGGCAGCCCCACCTGCGCGCGCTGCATGCGCGGGCGCGAGCGCGTGTTCGCGGCGCTGCGCGATGACGCGCCGCGCGACAGCTTCACCGGCGGGCTGGAGCGGCGCGAGCGCTTCGCCGCGCGCCGCGAGGAGCTGCGCATACAGTACGAGCGCGCCAGCAGCCGCAAGCGCGAGCGCCGCGTGCGCATATTCACGATAACCGCGCTCTCGCTGCTCATCGTGGCGACGCTGATAATGGTGGGCATACTGCTGGGCTACATAGTGTACTGACGCGCGCGGGGCGCGTTCGGCAAATGGTCGAACGCGCCCCGCAGCTTTATTCGTCAAACTGAATCAGCCGCCCTATGTCCGCGCAGCCGGGTATCAGAAAGCTGGTGAACCGCTGTGCCGCCGCATCCGGCACGCCTTCAATGCCGACCAGCGCGCCTATCTCATAGCGCCGCCCAAACGCGTCGCGTATGCGCGCGCCCCGCCTGAAGCGCGCGTCCCGGCCCTCAACTGCGACCAGCAGCTCATCCCTGTCCTTGATGTAAAACGCCGAGAGTACCTTGAATGTGTTCATGTCCGCCTCCGCGTCAGTTTTGCGTCCATTATACCACTTGCGCGCCCGGCGTTCAAGCCGCGCGCCATGCATGCGTGAGCATCCGCCCGCGCCGCGATCCAACCTGCGCGCATCGCTTGACAGCGTTGCGCACAGGTGATACAATATAAGCGTCAATAATCGCCTTGGCGAATGAAAGGAGCGATTTGGTGTGAAGGCTGTTTATGAGGTGGCTGACCTGTAAAACCGCATACCGCGCGCCGCCGTGCCTCATGGGCCGGGGTCTGCGCACACACAAGTAACCTTTCATGAATCGCCGCGGAACATTGGGCATTGCGCGGGCGCATCGAATGGTGCGCCCGTTTTTTGCCGCCTTTTGCGCAACGCCGCCGCGAGCAGCTCATCGATGGGCTGCTCGCGGCGGCGTTTTTGGCGCCGATATACCAAAGGAGGGAGTTGATGCTAAATGAGCAAGCTGTCAACCGGTTACTCTATCGACACCATATTGGAGGTAAATCAAATTGAACGACACCACAGATCTGCGCGACTACGGCTACCGCGGCCCGGACGCGCCGGACGCGGCGCGCATAACCGCGGTATTCAAAAACAGGTATGACCTTATCACGCCCGAGGGCGCGACCCACGGCTTTCTGAGTTCCGCCTACCGCCAGGGCCTTGAGGACTGGCCCACCACCGGCGACTTCGTGCGCATATCGCCCAACCCCGCCGGCGACTGCCGCATAATCGAAACGCTGCCGCGCCGTTCGCTGTTCAGCCGGCGCGAGCCCGGGCCGGTGCCGCGCGAGCAGGCCGTGGCCGCCAACTTCGACTACGTGTTCATAGTAACCTCGCTCAACAACGACTTCAACCTCCGCCGGCTGGAGCGCTATCTGACCGTGGCGTACAATTCGGGCGCAACGCCCGTGATACTGCTGACCAAGGCCGACCTCAGCCCCGATTGCACGCCGCAGCTCGCCGCGGCGGAACAGCTCGCGCCCGGCACGCCGGTGCACGCGCTCAGCTCTATGACGGGCCAGGGCATGGACGCGCTCGAAAAGTACCTGCGCCCCGGCGTCACGCTGGCGCTGCTGGGCTCAAGCGGCGTGGGCAAGTCCAGCCTGGTCAACGCGCTGGCCGGCTGCGAAATGATGCGGGTCAACGACGTGCGCGCCGTCGACGCCTCAAAGGGCCGCCATACCACGACCCACCGCCAGCTGATACGCCTGGACTGCGGCGCGCTGATAATAGACACGCCCGGCATGCGCCAGCTGGGCATGTGGGAGCTGGACGAGGGGCTGGGCGCAACGTTTGGCGACGTGGAGGCGATACTGGCGCGCGGCTGCCGGTTTGCCGACTGCCGCCACAAGAGCGAGCCCGGCTGCGCGGTGCGCGCCGCCATCGAAAGCGGCGAACTTACCGCGGCGCGCTGGCGCAGCTATCAGGCGCTGATGCGCGAGGCGCGCTTTGCCGGCGACCACGCTACCGCGCTGCGCGAAAAGCAGGCGCGCAACCGCGACATAGCCCTAAAGCGCCGCGAGCTCAAGCGCAAGCCCCGCCGATGAACGCAACCGAGGAGGATCAGCACATGCAATACGAATTCAGACCCGACAACTCCGCAGACATGGCCGCGATATGCCGGCAGTACGCCCAGCGCCTGACCGGCCCGACCGACGACTTCTGGGAGGCGCACATACTGGGCGCGCAGCTCTACCGCATCTGCGCGCAGGGGCGCGAGGTGGGCCGACTGGCCGTGCACGGCGGCGATCGGGCGACGCTGTTCGACCTGGAGCCGGCGCGCCGCGCCGACGCGCGCGCGCTGATGGGCCGGGCGATATCCGAGCTGGGCGTGCGCTGCGCGTTCGCGCCCACTTGCGACGAGCCGTTTCTGACGCTGTGCCTGGAGCACATGACGTCGATAGCGCCGCAGGCCTGCCTGTTCGACGGCACTCAGCCGCCCGCCGTGCACCCGGCGCAGTTCGGCCGCGAGTGCCTGCGCCGCATATCGCCCGACGAGCTAGAGCGCGCCAACCGGCTGACGAACGACTTCTTCCGCGACGACGCCACGCGCGACTCGCTCGCCGCCGGTAGGCAATTCATGTACGCGCTGGAGCAGCGCGGCCAGATGCTGGGCTACGGCATAATCGTGCCTTTGCGCACACGGCCGCTGTGGGCGTGCGGCATGGTCACGCTGAGCGAGCACCGCCGCCGCGGCGTGGGGCGCAGCATGCAGCTGCACCTGGGCGACATCTGCCGCGAGCATGGGCATGTGCCGGTCTCGGGCTGCTGGTACCACAACGCGCTGAGCCGCCGCACGATTGAGAGCGCTGGACGGCCCTGTACTACGCTGCTTATGGATGTGCGGTTTGATAGTAGGACTGTTGGACAGTGAGCTTTTGACACGCGAAGTGACATATGCTGCAAACACAGGTATGCGCCGGTTTGGGGCTGCTGTACCACAACGCACTGAGCCGCCGCACAATGGAGCGCGGGCCGGCCCTGCGCAACGCAACTCATAAATGTGCAGTTAGACTGCGGGGCTGCTGGATGGTATGCGGCACTCGGATCGACAGATTTGGACGCAGCACGTGGCATGGGTTATTTGCGCCTGCTCGGCTTTGCACCTGTCCGGTCTGGTGTCCTTTGACTGTGAGCGCGGATTTTGCGCATTCCGGTAATCCTGCCTGGATTATTGATAGTATTATGGCGCGCACATCGTCGCATGTTCTGCGATATGTGCACGCCTGCTTTTACGTCGATCGAAGCGCTTAAAGATTGGTGTATAATATATCGGTTCATTGTATATAATGTGCAGCCAATATCAAACTCATTTGGCCTGGCAACTGCCGACGATGCGCGCAACAACCGCACCAAGCTGCATCATGCCTATAGCATTGGTCGAGTGAAAACGCGCACGCTGTCGCATGCTCGGCGACGTGTGCGCTCACTTTTATGTTGATTGAACTTCTTAGATAGTGTCTACATGAGATTAAGCCAAAACAGCCAGCCAAATAGCGATACACCTGATATGAACAGCAGAAAGGAACGATGA
>CAWVGT010000277.1:0-12573 GCA_963928645.1 Candidatus Fimadaptatus sp. | reverse complement strand
GAGAAGAAAGCCCTCTGCTTTCATGCGGTTGTTTCCCTCGCTTGTATTTTACTTTGGTTAATTTGAGGGTTTTAAAACAGGCTCTAGTGGAGGCAGATTGCGCATCCTAAACAGATGATGGTGGGATGGCCCTGCAGCTGACGGCTTGCAGCTTCGATCGTTTACGGTTTATAACCCTGCGCTATTTCGCACGGGGCTATACGGGGAAGCCGCAGCCACCCGCCGGTACACAAAGCGCCAAGCCCAACTCTTATATGTATTGCCAAGGCGCATATCCCGAACATTGCCGGGCATGCGCGGCCAAGAAGTATTGCCATGCGCATGCCCCTCACCTCTTCAAAAGTACTTGCGCGGCAGCTGTGCCAACTCGTTGCAGCGATTGCCTGCCTATGGGCACTGTGGTCTCCATTCTCAAATTGCAATTATACAATTCGTGTTTATCCGTATGGCAGCATTTGGCCATACAGCAAGAACCATGGTTTGTGCATTGACAACGCCGCCAATCGCAGCGCAATGCGAGCACTCATTTCATTCTATGTCTTTATGTCGACAGGCTGCATGCGCGCCAAACGGCTTACCCCGGACTGACAGCCAGCAGCACCACCCGCAGTAAAACCTAATCCAAACGCGCGGTTCACCCGACAGCAAAGTGAAATCCCCGCTGCAAAAGCGGGGATCACATATGTTTGCTTAACTTCAGCGCACGCCGGGCGCCGCACGCGGTTTAGGCATTGGACTCCTCCACGGCTTCGCTTGATGCCGCGCCGTTGGCGTCTACCAGGCGCTTGCTGCCCAGGTTCGCGCGCCTGTAGTACGCCAGCGTCAGCACGCTGCACACCAGCCAGCCCGCCGGATAGCTCATCGCCAGCGGCAGTATCGTATTGGATATGAAGTTCGATACTATATAGAGGTATACCTGCCTGAATACCACAAACGAGCCCAGCATTATTATCATAGGCGCACGGCTGTCGCCCGCGCCGCGCAGCGCGCCTGAATAGACCTGGTTGACGCAGCAGAATACGTAGAACGGCGTCAGCCAGCGCAGGAACATCGCGCCGATCTGCACCACGTCCGGCTCGTCGTTAAAGAACTCCACCAGATACGGCGCGACCAGCAATACCACGGCCGTGACCAGCACGGTTATGCCCATCGCCATCAGCAGCGCCGTGCGCGCGCCGTACTTGGCGCGCTTGACCTGGCCCTTGCCCAGGTTCTGGCCGACAAACGTCGTCGCCGCCAGCGCCAGCGACTGCATCGGCAGGAAGATAAGCTGGTCGATCTTCGAATACGCCGTCCAGCCGCCCATGTAGTATGTGCCGAACTGGTTTATATACGACTGTACAAACACATTTGAAAACGCCGTCACCGCCATCTGCAGCGCCGCCGGTATGCCCACGCGTATCGTCTTTTTGAGCATGTCCATGTGTATGCGTATGTCGCGCAATACCACGCGTATGCAGGAATTGGTGCGCATCAGCGTAAACATCGTAAGCGCCGCAGAAAGCGCCTGCGCAATGATCGTGGCGTAGGCAACGCCCGCCACGCCCATGCCGAACACTATCACAAACACCAGGTCAAGCACGGTGTTGGTCACCGCCGCGATCAGCAGGAAGTTGAACGGGCGCTTGGAATCGCCGACCGCGCGCAGTATGCCCGCGCCCATGTTGTAAAACAACAGGCCTATCATGCCGGCAAAGTATATCGTCAGGTACTGCTGGGCCTCGTTGAACACCGCGCCCTGCATCTTCATGAAGTTGAGCATCCACGGCGTCATCGCTATGCCGATTATCGTCATGGCGATGGTCAGTATGACCGTGAGCATTATGGCAGTGTGCACGGCGTCGTGCACCTTGCGATAGTCCTGCGCGCCGTAGTACTGCGAGATGACCACGCCCGCACCGCTGGCCAGGCCCGAGAACAGGCCGATCAGCGTGTTGATTATGGGCCCCACGTTGCCGACCGCAGCAAACGCCTCCGGGCTGACGTAGTTGCCGACCACCCATGTGTCGACCATGTTGTACATCTGCTGGAAGATATTGCCCACCAGCAGCGGCAGCGCAAACGTCAGTATATGCCAGAATACGCTGCCCTCCGTCATATCGATATCCTGTTGCCGGCCTTTGAAGATTCGCTGTATCTTCTCCATATCTCATCCCTCTTCTTCAATTTGCCTGCTGCGGCGTGACCGCCATACCGGCTGCATTTGCACCCATTATAGCACCCCATTTTGGCGGAATCAATCAATTCGGGCAAATTAGGGGCCGTGCCGTCAATTTCAACGGGCGCGCGGCGCGGCGGCCAGCAACGCGCGTCCGACGCGGGCTATGTCAGTGAAGCCGACTATGGCCCGCCGGGACTTGCGGGCTGCGCGCCGCATGGCGCGCTCAGTCTATTGACAAAGCATGCCACATCCGATCTGCTTGGCCGAGCATGCCACATCAACATGCCAAATATGCAAAATCGCATGCAGTGCCGCTTGTATTGGATTGATTTTGCATAACTGCTCGCACGATGTCGCAGATCATAATTTGGAGTAAAACCGACTGTCCAAGCGCCGGGGTTTGTCAGCAGTCTGTGCGCGCCGCATGGCGCGCTGCCGGCCGGCGGGCAGTAAGGTGATCGGGAAAGCGGCTCAATCGATGCGCCGCGACCGTGCAGTCCAGCGGCAGAACCGGCTCATGATTGGCATCGCGCCATGTGGCCTGCCGGCCCTGGCTGGCAATTTGGCTGCACAACCGTCATGGGCGTCAGCTGCCTGCCTGGCCAGGGCTTACAATTCGGTGAAACCCAGCTTTTTTATCACCTGCCGCATGGCCGCATTGTCTTCTTCCGTGCGAATCGTCGCGGTTCTGCCCTGCGCCAGTATGTGCGCCAGCGCGAACGCGCAGACCTGGCTGGCATAACCATTGCCCCGGTACGGTTTGGCCGTGCGGACATCCGCAAGCTCCCATGCGTTTACAGAATACCTCTCGACGCACGCGCGGGCAACCATCTGCCCTGCTACGAACAGCCCGCAATAGGTCGCGCCCTCCGAGTATGCCGCCCGCCACTTTGCCTCGACGCAGGCGCGTTGGCCGCACAGTTCCAGGTGCTCGCGAAAGATCTCGTATTCCTCTGCGGATAGCCAGCGTATTGCCGGATTGGGTGTGAGTATGTTATGTGTTCGGGTATAATACAGTATTTCCATATAGCCGCACTCCTATATTGCTTCATTGCTTCGACGGGGTTCAATTCGCCTGTCCGGGTTTGCCCACATAACGCAAAGCAGCGCGCCTCGCCGTCAAGACAATGGCGCAGGCTGGGCGCGCAGACCGACGCAGATGTTGGCAATACGGCTCAACCGTCCATAGAGCCGCCTACTAGACAGAATCATACCACATCGCACCTCGCCCATCAAGGCGTTTCATCATCCGATCAAAGGCCCATCCACGCAGTTTGCGCACAATACTGCCTCCGCCGTCGCATACCGCCCATGCTCCATTTCACAGCCGGTTCACATTCCTTGTGCGCATGCCAGATTGGCGATTGCCTTATGTGCCGATAACTGCTTACATGTGCCGGTGCGCTCGACATTGCCTGACTCCATTGAGAGCGCATCGGGAGCAGACTTGCGCGGGCCTGTGCGGGCTCACTCCTCGCTTTTTTGTCTGCGTTCGATAATGAAGTGCAACTTCACCACTCCCCCAAATTGGGGCAATACATATTGACAAAAGCTCGCCAGCCGTTGTAAAACAGGTAATGGGTTACTTATTTGCGGACATCATTCGAAAGGAGGGATACATCATGATGCCGTTCGGGTTGAAGATCGCGATTATCAATCGGGCATTTCGCAAAAGACTTGACGAGAAAGCCGCTGCTTTGGGCCTGACCGCCGTACAATTGAGGGTATTGGGCTCGATCAGCCGATTGGAGGCCGCCGGCGAAGCTGAGATTCATCAGAACGATCTGGAGAGGCTCGAGCATGTGACGCATCCGGCCATGACCAAGCTGCTTAAACGGCTTGAATCCAAAGGGTTTATTCGATGCGTTCCCGGCACAAAGGATCGCAGGTGCAAGAAGATCGTCTGTACGGAGCAGTCTTCCGATGTCTATAGGATGATACTTGCGCAGGATCAGGAGGTCTTTGTAGAACTCTGCCGCGACCTGACCGAACAGCAGCGCCAGGAACTCTCACATTTCGCCGATATCATACTTCGAAATATCGGATCCGAATGAACCTCGCTTGCTGAGGCAGTGCGTTGGTGAACCTGTTTGCGCACTGCCTGTTTTTTTGACCAATTATGTAACTGGTTACTTAAAAAGGAGGGACTTCATATGGAAAATGCAATTCCCGAAAGGCAGCGCGCATTTGCCACTGAGCCAATAGGCAGGCTGATTATGCGGTTTGCCATACCCAGTGTAATTGCGCTGCTCGTCAACTCGCTTTACAACATCGTTGACCAGATTTTTATCGGCTGGGTCGTGGGCTACCTGGGCAACGGCGCCACCAATATCGTTTTTCCGATCACGATAATCGCGCTGGCGCTGGCGATGATGATCGGCAACGGCGGCGCGGCATATCTGAGCCTGAAGCTGGGCGAAGGCAAGGCCGCGGAGGCCGAAAAGGGCGTGGGCAATTCGATAACGCTGATCATCGTGGTGAGCATAGTGCTCACAGTAGTGTTTATCGCATTCATGGATCCGGTGCTGACGCTGTTTGGCGCCACGGATATACTCCGGCCATACGCGCTGGATTACGGCTACATCATCGGCTTCGGCCTCCCGTTCATGATGATATCGGCTTCGATTAACTCGATGATACGCGCGGACGGAAGCCCCAAGTGCGCCATGCTTTCCATGGTCGTCGGCGCGATAGTCAACGTCATACTCGATCCGGTCTTTATATTTGTATTCCATATGTGCGTACAGGGAGCCGCGATCGCAACCGTCATAGGACAGGTGGCGTCGTTCGCGGTGTCGCTGGCATACCTGCCCCGATTCAAGACCGTGCGGCTCAGCGCGCCCATGTTCCGCCTCAATGCCCGGACTTGCGGGAGCATCGCGATGTATGGCCTGAGCAGCTTCATAACCCAATTTGCAATAACTATAGTCATGGCCCTGACGAACAATCTGCTGGCCGTATACGGAGCCGCCTCGATATATGGCGCGGAGATTCCGCTGACTGCCACCGGCATAGTCATGAAGGTCAATCAGATTATGATAGCGATCCTGCTGGGCATAGCCACCGGCGCGCAGCCCATAATAGGCTATAACTACGGTTCAAAGGACTTTAGGCGCGTCCGGCAGGCGCTTGAGATTTCGCTGATCGCATCTGAGATCGTATCGATCATAGCGTTTTTGATATTCCAGTGCGCGCCGATGAGCGTTGTATCGCTGTTCGGTTCCGAGGAGGGGCTGTACAATGAGTTCGCCGTGATGGCGTTTCGCATCTTCCTGCTGCTGTGCCCCCTGACCGGATTCCAGACCATAGCGGCGGTCTACCTGCAGGCGATCGGCAAGCCCGTAAAGTCCGCGATACTTTCGCTGGCGCGGCAGATCATATTCTTTGTGCCGGCGGCACTGACACTCCCGACGTTGCTGGGTGTAGCGGGCGTGCTGTGGACGGGCCCGGTGGCGGACGGGTTGGCGTTCCTGTTGTCGCTGGCGCTGCTGCTATACGAAAGGAATCATCTAAACAAGAGGCATCGGTCGCAGCCTGCTGCCAGCACGAAATCAAGCCGATAAGGAGGCATAGGCATATGAAACAGCGCATCATCACAATCAGCCGCGAATTCGGCAGCGGTGGCCGGACGATAGGCAAAACTGCGGCGCAGGAGCTGGGCATACCGTGCTATGACAGCGAGCTGCTGCAAAAGATCGCCGCAGAGAGCGGTTTCGATGCGAACTACATCGAGGAAGCTGGCGAGTATGCGCCCGGCGGGCTATTGGCTTCGGCGTTCTCGCATCACGGCTTCATTCCGAACAACGCGGATTACCTATTGTTATCGCCATGCCCGACAGTATGTATCGCATGAGCACCCGGCTCTTCACGGATTGCCTCATACTGTACCCCCTATATTGTAACTCTTATAAGACGCCATATCGATTATACCACGTGGCGCGATCGCAGTACAGTACGCATGAACGCAATCGCAGCGGAGAAAGGACACTGCCTTTCTCCGCTCAAAGCCGACCTTACTCAATCGGCTACATACTGTTCGTAATAATTGATATAGTAGTTCTGATACTCCTGGAAGCCCAGGTTGTCGAGTTCGTTGAAGTACGCGTCCAGCTCATCTAGCGAGCGCACGCCCGTTATGAACTTGGCTATCTCAGGCTCGGCATAGGATTCCAGCACGGTCTTGAGGTCGGTTATGCCCTCGTTTTCCTCGGTCGTAAAGAACACCACCGTGGGGTAGCCCGTCGCGGCGTATGGCAGGAGGTTCTCGGTTGTGGTCATGCGATAGTTGTCGTCGCCGTCCAGCGGGTCGTACAGCCAGCCCACAGGTTCAAGACCGGCCATGGCCTGGCTCGTTTCGATCTTTTTGTCGAAGCCCAGGCTGCCCTCGTGCCAGCCGTATATCAGGCCCTTCTGGTAGTAATACGCCGTCTCGAAGCCCTTTTCGGCCATATCGCTGTACTCTATGCTGTTATACTCGCCCACCATAGTCCAGCCCGCGGTGAGGCCAAACTGCCAGTCCGCATCGGTCGAGCGGGGGCCGTATGCGGTTAGCACGTAGTTCTCGGCGTCAAACAGCCAGTCCAGGAAGAACAGCGCCGCATCGAGATTCTCGCAATTGGACGATATCGCGCCATTGCCGCTGGAGATTATGTTGGTGCCACTGGGCCACTGCCGGATGTCGGAATACTCGCTGGTCAACGGGCTTATCGCATGCCACTCGTCAAACGTCGTAGGCCAGACCGTATACGGCGCCGCCGACGTTACAAACATCGTGTCTTCAGCCGCCAGGGCCTTATATGTTGTCGCGTCCATTGTGAAGAAGTCCTTGGAGATGATCCCATCCGTGTAATACTGGTTCATCTGCTTGAGGTACTCGCCAAATACTTCCCGGTCGCCGTACGGGAACACCGGTTTGCCATCTCGCATCGCAATGCTCAGCCCCTGGGCGTCGCGCGTCAGGTAGCCAAACGCATTGAGTATCAGCATGGAGGGATTATACGCCTCATAGCCGCCGCTCAAAGGCGTCGCCGCCTCGCCGAAGTGCTCCTTCATCGCGTACATGGCGTCGTTCAACTCGTCCAGCGTAGCGGGCACTTCCAGGCCCAGCTCGTCCAGCCAGCGATAGTTGAAGTACATGCGGCTGTCGGGCAGATCGGTCTCGCGCACTATGCCCAGCGAATAGATGTGGCCGTCCGGCGTGGTCACGGTCGACTTGGCGTTGGGATACTGCTCGTACACCTTGGTGATGTTGGGCATCTTGTCCGCCGTCATGTACTGATCCAGCGCTACCAGCTGCTGCTCGGAGGCGCCGTAGTTCATTATGTCGATGGTTGTGAGTTCCATCGCTACATACAGGTCGGGCATAGAGCCGCTCGCAAACGACAGCTGATTGTACGTCGCCGGGTCGCTCACCTGCTCAACCTCAAAGTTTAGATTCAGCACATTGCGGCAGAACGTCCAGAACCAGCTGTTTTCAGGCGTGGCATAAGTCGAATCCGCCGAGACGGCGACGCTCAGGTCGGTCATCTCCGCCGCGAACGGCTCGCTCTGCACCGCAAGCGCCGTTGGATTGACTGCCAACAGCGCCATCATGGACAGCGCCAGTACGAAAACCAGTAGTCTCCTCATCGTATATCCCTCCAGTATTTATTTATAAACAGTGACGCTCACCGTCTATATCCAGGCCCGCGCATCAGCCCTTGACCGAGCCTATCATCACGCCCTTTACGAAGTACTTCTGCACGAATGGGTACGCTGCGAGCATGGGCGCCGCCGATATGAATATAAGCGCGTACTTCATCGCCTCGGCCATGTATGCCTTGCGCGCTATGTACTCCGCGGCGCCCTCGGTTGTCGACTCCAGCATCGCCTGCGCCATCTCCTGGTTTTCGATCAGTATATCGCGAAGCACCAGCTGCAACGGATAATACTTCCGGCTGGTGAGGCAGCACATCGCCCAGAAATACTCGTTCCAGTGCGATACGCCGTAAAACAGCGCCATAATCGCAATCACCGCAGCAGACAGCGGCACAGCCAGTGAAAAGAATATCCTAAATTCCGAAGCGCCGTCAATATACGCCGCCTCGTACAGCTCGTCCGGCATGGTGCTGCTGAAGAACGACCGGGTGACGATCAGGTTCCAGCAGCTCACGCCTGCGCCCAGTATCATGGCGTACCGCGTGTTGAGCAATCCCAGATCCTTATACAGTATATAAGAGGGCACTATGCCGCCGCTAAAATACATCGTAATAAAGAAGAACCATGATATCAGCCCATGTCCCGGCAGCCCACGCCGCGACAGCACATACGCCGCCGGTATCGTCAGCACCAGGTTCCAGAGCGTGCCAAACAGCGTATATATAATGGTATTCAGATATCCACTCCAGACCTGGCTCTCCGCAAATACATTCTGATACGCCTCAAGCGTGAATCCGGTCGGCCATATGTACACATTGCCCGCAGCCACCTGGTACGGTTCGGATACCGACGCTATCACAATAAAGTACATCGGGTACAGCATCGCCAGCATTATCAATATGCACAGCGCCACGTTAACCGCCGAGAATATCCTGTCGCCCCGCGATTGCATCATGCCACTCACCGCCTTACCACAGTCCTATGCTCGTGACCTTCTTGGCCAACATGTTGACAAGCACAATTACCACTATGTTCACGACGTTGTTGAACAGCCCAATCGCCGTGGAATAGCTGAACTGACCGCCCTGCAGACCTATCTCGTATACATAAGTCGATATTACGCGCGATGCCTCCATGTTGAGCGGCTTTTGCAGCAGGAATATCTTTTCGAATCCCACCGAGAGCAGCGAGCCGGCGCTGAGTATCAGCATGGTTATCACCGTGGGCAGTATTGTAGGCAGGTTGATGTACCATATGATCTTGAGCCGGTTCGCGCCATCTATGCGCGCGGCCTCGATCAGCTCGGGCGAGACATTCGACAGCGCCGCGATATAGACTATCGCGCCCCACCCCAGATCCTGCCACACACCGCTGAGCACGTACATCGGCGCAAAGCAGGCCGGATCCGATATGAAGTCCACACGCTCTCCGCCCAGCAGCTCTATCACGTTGTTGACCACGCCGTTGCTCCGGCTGAAGAACAGCAGTATCATCGAGCACACTACCACGGTCGATATGAAGTGCGGCGCGAATGTTATCATCTGCATTGTGCGCTTGAACGAGCTCGACGTTATCTCGTTTAGCATCAGCGCCAGTATCACCGGGCACGGAAAAGTCGCCAGCGACAGCAGGCTTATCTTGACAGTGTTGAGCAGTATCCGCCAGAAATCCGGATATGTCAGGAAGCGAATAAAGTGCTTGAGCCCCACCCAGTCGCTGCCCTGTATGCCGCGGCTGGAGCGGAAATCCTTAAACGCTATCTGCACGCCATATATAGGGACATAGTGGAATACCATTACGGACGCTATGGCCGGCAGTATCAGCGCGTACAGCTGCCACTTTCTGGCCATCTGCTTCATTATCCTGCCCAGCGCCGACCCCCGCCGCGCCGAGCCATATTGCGTTTGATACATTGCGATTCCTCCCGCACTGCCTGGCAGACATGATCTTGAGTTACAACCCGATATAGCTGCGCCTCAGCCGATACGCAGATTATTACATGCTTTTCGCATATCGTCAATAAAAGAAACCTGTCACGGCCTTGATACAAATTCACAAACCGGCTGGGTCGCTGTTCATTGGCGCTGCACGGCCATGTTTTGGTGAAAAAGTGGTATGATTTGGTGCAAAAGTGGCATTGACACGGTCAATGCACCATAGTAAAATGAAGCGTCGACATAAAACAGCCATAACAAAAGGAGGCGTTTGCGTATGCCCCATTGCGCAGAGGTCAACACGATAATGGGCGCGGTTGCGAACGAAGCCGGCGGCGCAGGCGGCGGAAAGACCTATCCCGGCGCCGTCGTACCGTTTGGCATGGTTCAGCTCAGCCCGGACACGATCACCGGCGGCGATAACGGCGCCGGATACAGCTATGCGCATCCCACGATCGAGGGATTCTCGTTTACCCATCTGAGCGGAATAGGCTGGTACGGCGAGCTGGGCAACATACAGACCATGCCCGTCGCGGGGCCGCGCCGCTATTACAGCGCCACTAACGAATACGCCGCAGCCCACATCGGAAGCATCGGCTGGGAATCGCGCTACGACCACGAAACCGAAATCACCCGACCGGGATACTATGCGGTAACGCTGACCGATTATGACATACGCGTCGAGGCGACCGCGGCCCGGCACTGCGGTGCGCTGCGCTTCACTTTTGCGCAGGCCGGCGAGGGCCATGTCATGATCGACCTGTATCGCCGCATCGGCGGGCATTCCGACGCGCAGCACATAGAGGTTGTCGACGACCAAACGCTGACCGGCCGCATACTCTGCACGCCGGCGGGCGGCGGCTGGGGGCATGGCAAGGGCAATATACGCTATGAACTGCACTTTGTGTCCCGATTCTCCCGGCCAATGCGCTCATGGGCGATATGGGATGGCGGCGCGGTATACGAGGGCGCAAGCGCGCACTCGGGCAGCGCGACCGGCTTCGCGGCCGACTTCGACGTGAGCGCCGGCCAGCCGATTGAGTTCCACACCGCGATATCGTTTGTCGACGCCGCAGGGGCGCAGCACAACTTCGAGTGCGAGGACTGTGCGTTCGATGCCATGCGCGCGCAGGCGGAGCGCAGCTGGGAAGCCGCGCTGAGCGCGATCGAAGTGGGCGGCGGCACACCCGAGGCGCGCGAGGTGTTCTATACCTCGCTGTACCATGTGCTGCTCGATCCACGCGACTTCTCGGACTGCGACGGGCGCTACCGCATCGACATGGGCGCGCCCCGGCGCATAGGCGATTACGTGTTCCGCACCGTGTTCAGCGGTTGGGACGTGTACCGGAGTGCCTTCCCGCTGCTGACGCTGGTGCGGCCGGACGTCGTCAGCGACGAGATCAATTCGCTGATCGAGATATCGCTTGCCAACGCCGGCGCGCCCTTCCCCCGCTGGGAATTGCTTGGTATTGAGTCCGGCTGCATGGTGGGCGATCCGGGCGCCAATGTGCTGTGCGACGCGTACATGAAAGGCATAGCCAGCTACGACGTGCAGGCGGCCTATTCGATCTGCCGGCGCTGGTGGTTGGGTGAAGCAAGCGGCATGGGCGAGCTGAGCGATTACAATCGGCTGGGCTACTTCCCCGGCGACATATCGCGCACGCTGGAGTACACTTTCACCGCGTGGTGCCTGGCGCAGCTGGCCGACGCGCTGGGCCATGCGGACGACGCTGCCGAGTTCAGGCGGCGCGCCCAGAACTACCGCAACATATACGACTCATCAGCGGGCTGGATGAACCGCCGAACCGCGGATGGCGCGTTCATGCCGTTTGAATCGAAGTACGACGAGCGCGGCTGCGTGGAGAGCAACATATATCAGCAGACCTGGTTTGTGCCGCACGACATAGACGGGCTGTGCGCGCTCATGGGGCGCGCGCGGTTTGAGCGCGAGCTGGACGAGTTCTTCGAGAAGGCCGATCTGAGCGCGTTCTGGAACGACAATTATAACCACTCCAACGAGCCGGTGCACACTGTGCCCCACATATATGTGCACATCGGCAAGCCGCACAAGGCCCAGTACTGGGTGCGCCGCATACAGCAGGAGGCCTACCGCCCCGGGCCTTACGGCTACTGTGGCAACGAGGACGTGGGCCAGATGTCCGCGTGGTATGTGCTGACCGCGCTGGGACTCAATCAGTGCGCCTGCGCCAGCAACCTGTTCGAAGTCAATACCCCGCTGTTCCCCAGTGCGTCCATCGCGCTCGACCCGAAGTACCACAGGTGCGGCCGGGACAGCGCGCTGCGCATATGCACCGACCGCGATCCCGCGACCCATCCGTACATTTCAGGTCTGGCGCTGAACGGTGTGGAGTTGAATCGCGCCTGGCTGACCTGGGAGGAGCTCACTGACGGCGGCACACTGACATACCATCTGTCGGCCGAACCTACGGCGTTTGGCTGCGATAACCGACCTGGCGCGCAGTTTAAAAATGTGCGCCCGTAACGTCGGTGCGCGGCGTTGCCGCGCTTTGCAATGCGCGCTCCGACGAATCCGCCGGGCTTTGCGCAAATGCGCCAGTTGATTGGCTGATTGCGCGCCGCCCGCAAGCGACACAGCGTCCGCCATTTTGATTTGGGCCTGCGCATGGGCCATCGATTTGGGGTTGAGCGGCCTGACTTGCCGCGTGGGATAGCGATACCGACAAGCTGAGGCTGACGTGAATTGCTCCGTCAGCCTCAGGCCGTTCATACAAATATCTAGATAGTGTCTACATGAGATTAAGCCAAAACAGCCAGCCAAATAGCGATACACCTGATATGAACAGCAGAAAGGAACGATGA
>CAWVGT010000276.1:0-3141 GCA_963928645.1 Candidatus Fimadaptatus sp. | reverse complement strand
GGCGCCCCAAACGCCCGTGTCGTCAGCTCACGCCGAGGTGACGGTATACTTTTGCCCCAGCAGGTAGTACTCGACCGTAACCTGCCGCGGCGTGCTCGCGTCCTGGCTGGCGGTCAGCAGCACCGCCTGTACCGCCGATTTGCCCAGCTGCCGCGCCGTGGCCGGATCCTGGCGGATCTGCAGCACGTCGCCCTCGGCCGGCTGTATCTGCACCTGCACCCACTCCGCCGGCATGAAGCTCCAGTTGCGTATCTCCACCGTCAGGTAGACCAGCTTGTAATTCGATATGTCGCCCAGCTCGTCCGCTGTAAAGCGGGTTATGCTGCTGCCGTTCTGCTCCTTGACCCAGGTATTGACCGTGGTGAACGCCTCGACCTGGTTGGACGCCGGCTCGGACGACACCGCCACGACCTGCACTTCCACCTGGGTTGTCAGCGCTCCGTACGCCACGCACGCCAGCAACAGCGCCGTTATCACCGCCGCGATTATCGCAAAAGTCCTCATCAGCCAATCCCCCAAGCCCTCTGTACTGCGCTACCTACATTAGACGTGCCAACGTGGCAAAAAGTTGTATAATCCGGAAATTTTTCCCGCGCATCCCGTATATTATAACCGCTTTCAGGGCCGGGTGCCAGAGTCTGCGCGAATATTTACAACATTTGAGCGCAACTATCACTTCGCGCCGCCCGCAGGGGCTCACATGCCCTCGACCAGCGTGAGCGCGCCGCGTTCGCGCGTGGCGCGCAGGTCTATCACGCGCTGGTTGCGCGAGCCGCGGAACCTCAGCTCCAGCGAGCGCTCGCCCAGCACGAACGGCCCGTCCACCAGCACGTCCACCTCGTCCAACAGCGCGCGCGCATCCGGCCGCTCAAGCAGCTGTTCGTACTCAAACCCGGTGTAGCACCACACGTTCAGCCCGCGCGCGTGCGCCGCCCGGCTCAGCTCCAGGCACGCCTCGCACTGCATGAACGGCTCGCCGCCGGTCAGCGTTATGCCGTCCAGCAGCGGGTTGGCGTCCATCAGCGCCGCTATCTCGGAGGTGTCGCGCAGCGTGCCGCCGTCAAGCGCGTGCGACTCGGGGTTGTGGCAGCCCGGGCAGCCGTGCGGGCAGCCCTGCGCGAACACCGCCAGCCTGAACCCCGGCCCGTCCACTATCGAGTCGTCGACAATGCCGTATACCCTCATCTGCACCTAAGCCACATCCCCTTTTATCAGATGCCGTGCTTGACGCGGTCGTGCTCCTCGGCGCGCTTGGCGTCGTTGAAGCGCTCCAGCGTGCCCACCAGGTAGCCGGTTATGCGGCGTATGCGCTCAAACGGCATGTCGCCCTCCTCGCGGCCGCACTGCGGGCATTTGTCGTCGATTATGCCGTTATAGCCGCACACCGGGTCGCGGTCGACCGGGTGGTTTATCGAGCCGTAGCCAATGCCGGCGTCGTGCATCACGCGCACTATCTTCTCAAACGCGTCCAGGTTCTTGAGCGGATCGCCGTCCAGCTCTACGTAGGTTATGTGGCCCGCGTTGGTCAGCTCGTGATACGGCGCCTCCAGCTGTATCTTGCGCGCGGCGTTTATCGGGTAGTACACCGGTATGTGGAACGAGTTGGTGTAGTACTCGCGGTCGGTCACGCCCTCTATCGAGCCATAGCGCGCACGGTCGAGCTTTACGAACCGGCCCGACAGCCCCTCGGCGGGCGTGGCCAGCAGCGTGTAGTTCATGCCGGTGCGGGCGCTCTCCTCGTCCATGCGGTGGCGCATGTGCGAGATTATCTCCAGCCCCAGGTTCTGCGAGGTCGCGCTCTCGCCGTGGTGCGCGCCGGTCAGGCACTTGAGCGCCTCAGCCAGCCCGATAAAGCCCACCGACAGCGTGCCGTGCTTGAGCACCTCGCGCACCTCGTCGTCCCACTTGAGCTTCTCGCTGTCCAGCCACACGCCCTGCCCCATCAGGAACGGGAAGTTGTACACGCGCTTGCGCGCCTGTATCTCGAACCGCTCGTTGAGCTGGTCTATGACCAGGTCGATCTTGCGGTCCAGCTCCTCAAAGAACAGGCTCACGTTGCGGCCCGACTTGATCGCGATGCGCGGCAGGTTGATCGACGTGAACGACAGGTTGCCGCGGCCGTTGGATATCTCGCGCGTGGGGTCGTACACGTTGCCTATCACGCGCGTGCGGCAGCCCATGTACGCTATCTCGGTCTCGGGGCGGCCGGGCTTGTAGTACTTCAGGTTGAACGGCGCGTCCTGGAACGAGAAGTTCGGGAACAGCCGCTTGGCCGACACCCGGCACGCCAGCTTGAACAGGTCGTAGTTGGGCTCGCCCGGGTTGTAGTTTATTCCGTCCTTGACGCGGAATATCTGTATCGGGAAGATCGGCGTCTCGCCGTGGCCCAATCCGGCGTCGGTGGCCAGCAGCAGGTTCTTCATGACCATGCGGCCCTCGCTGGAGGTGTCCATGCCGTAGTTCAGCGACGAGAACGGCGTCTGCGCGCCCGCGCGCGAGTGCATCGTGTTCAGGTTGTGTATCAGCGCCTCCATGGCCTGATAGGTGCGCCGGTCGGTCTCCTGATACGCGCGGCGGCAGGTGTGGTCGAGCACGCGGTCGACGTCGCCCTCGGCCAGGCCTAGCTCGATCAGCCGCTCCCGCGCCAGCGCGGCGTACTCGTCGCAGCCGTCCAGCCGCGGCCGCGCGCCGTGCTCGCGCTCTATGTCGTCCATCAGCGCGCGCACCTGCGCCTCGGCGTCCTCAATGGGCGTCATAAGCTCCAGCGCGCGCGCCAGGTTGTCGCGGTAGCACTTGACATATGTGCGGGCCACGCCGGGCGCCATGCCGTAGTCGAAGTTGACTATCGACTGGCCGCCGTGCTGATCGTTCTGGTTGGACTGTATAGCTATGCAGGCCAGCGCTGAATAACTGTATATATCCCGGGGCTCGCGCAGCACGCCGTGGCCGGTCGAAAACCCGCCCTCGAACATCTTGAGCAGGTCTATCTGGGTGCAGGTCGTCGTCAGCGTCAGGAAGTCCATGTCGTGGATGTGTATGTCGCCATCGATATGCGCCTTGGCGTGTTCGGGCTTCAACACGAACATCTCGTTGAACTGCTTGGCGCCCTCGGTGCCGTACTTGAGCATCGTGCCCATCGCG
>CAWVGT010000275.1:0-7375 GCA_963928645.1 Candidatus Fimadaptatus sp. | reverse complement strand
AGAGCCTCAGCGGCGTGGAGTGCCTCAACCTGCCCGCAACGCGGGAGCTCGACGACGAGTGACCCGGCGCGGGACGCTTTGCCTGGCGCGCATGCGCCGTCGCGCCGCGCTCTGGGCTGTTCCTACATATTATAAAGCAGACCCCTCGTCCCTGATGCGGCGGGCGCACAGGCGACGCGGGGTCTGCTTTTGTCGGTTGGGCCGCATGCTGGCCCCGTGTTCAGTTCAGCTCAAACGCCTCGCGCAGCGCCAGCGCTGCCTTGCGCTCGTCGGCCGCGGGCACCAGCAGCGATACCTTGGTCTCGGACGTCGTGACCAGCGTGACCGTCACGCCCTTTTTCGCCAGCAGCGCGAATATCCGCGCCGCGACGCCGCTCTGGCGCTGCATGCCCAGGCCCTCGACCGTGACCTTGACCTGCCGGTCGCAGATCTCCAGCTCCCAGTCATGCTGTTCGCGGGCCAGCGCGTTCAGCGCGCGGTACGCGTCGGCCTCGCCCAGCGACACCGATACGTCGACCCTGCCCGCCACCGGCGCGGCCTGGCTTATCATGTCCAGGTTGTAGTTCAGCGCCGCCATGCGCCCGAAGAACTCCGCCGCGCCGCCGCCGGCCGCGTCCACGCCGCGCAGCGTAAGCACCGCCACGTCGCGCTCGACGTACACATTGGTCACGGTCGACTTGTCGACCAGCAGGTCGTGCATGTCGTACAGCCGCGGCGGCTTGCCGCTGAGGTAGCGCGCCGCCTCTATCGCGCCGTATGCGAACACCGTGCGGCTCTGCGCGCTGTGCGATATCGTCACGCGCTCCTCGTCGCCCAAGAACATTACCTCGTGGTCGCCCACCACGCTGCCGCCGCGCACCGCGTGTATGCCCAGCTCCGCGGGCTTGCGCCGCGCCTGCGCGCCGTGCCGGCCGAATACGTACTCCTTTGCGCCGTTGAGCTGCGCGTTGATCTCGTCGGCCAGCAGCACCGCCGTGCCGCTGGGCGCGTCGGCCTTGCCGCGGTGATGCGTCTCGACTATCTCTATGTCCGCGCTGTCGCCGAAGAACGCCGCCGCCTCGCCCGCCAGCCGCGCTATCAGATTTATGCCCAGCGACATGTTCGCCGAGCGGAACACCGGTATGCGCGTGGACGCCTGCTCTATATGCTTTATGTCCTGCTCGCCGAAGCCGGTCGTGCACAGCACCAGCGGCAGTCCGCGCTTCATGCAGTACTCCAGCACACCGCTGAGCGCGCCCGGCTGCGAAAAGTCTATCATCACGTCGGCCTCGACCGCGCACTTGTCCAGCGCGTCGTACACCTCAAAGCCCAGCTCGCGCGTGGGCGCGTACCGGTCCACGCCCGCGACTATCTCCATATCGTCCTCGCGCCGCACCAGCTCGGCCACCGTGTTGCCCATGCGCCCGCTCGCGCCGTGCAGCAGTATCCGCAGCATCCCGCGTCACCTCTCCCTTTGCATTGGTAAGTATGCCCGTCAGATCAGATCGTATTCGGCCAGCGTGGCCTTGAGCCGCTCCAGGTTCACGCCCTCCATCTCGGTCAGCGGCAGCCTGAGCGGGCCCATGTCCATGCCCATCAGCTTCATCGCGGTCTTGACCGGTATCGGGTTGACC
Organism: Candidatus Fimadaptatus sp.; assembly: GCA_963928645.1. Lineage (GTDB taxonomy): Bacteria > Bacillota > Clostridia > Christensenellales > Aristaeellaceae > Fimadaptatus. Next base: position 5,762 of record CAWVGT010000275.1, on the reverse strand, counting down.
TCGCAGAACAGCGCCTTGTTCAGCGGGTTCAGGAAGAACTGCATGTTGCGGCAGCCCTTCACGTCGCCCGCCATGTACATCGCGACCATCTGCGCGACCTTTTCGGGCACTATGTTGGCGCTGACCGATATCACGCCCTGGCCGCCCAGCGCCAGCAGCGGCAGCACCTGGTCGTCGTTGCCGCTGTAGAGCGCGATGTCGTCGACGCACAGCCGCGCGAGCTCGGTCACCTGCTCTATGTTGCCGCTGGCCTCCTTCATCGCGCAGATGTTCTCGTGCTCGGCCAGCCGCGCGAACGTCTCGGGCAGCATGTTCAGCCCGGTGCGCGAGGGCACGTTGTACACTATTACCGGCAGGTCGGTCGCGTCGGCTATCGCGGTATAGTGGGCTATCAGGCCGCGCTGGGTGGCCTTGTTGTAATACGGTGTCACAACCAGTGCGCCGTCCACGCCCCACTCGCGCGCCATGCGCGTGAACCTGACCGCCTCGGCGGTGTTGTTGCCGCCGGTGCCGGCGATTATCTGCAGGCGGCCCTCGGCGGCCTCTACGCAGGTGCGTATCGCCAGCTCGCGCTCGGCAAGGCTCATCGTGGAGGGCTCGCCGGTGGTGCCGCAGGCTATTATCGCGCGGGTGCCGGCCCTGGCGTGCCGCTCGACCTGGCGCCTGAGCTCGGCGACGTTCACGCCGCTCTCGTCGAACGGCGTCACCAGCGCCACGCCCGAACCGGTAAACAGTCTCGAATTCATCCAAACGACCTCCTTTACAATATGATACTATGCGGCCGGCGCGCTCACTTGCGCGTTATGTAGCCGGTCGCGGCCAGATATTCGGCGCTGAGCACGCCGCCGCCCGCCGCGCCGCGCAGCGTGTTGTGCGCCAGCGCCACGAACTTGTAGTCGAATATGCTGTCCTCGCGCAGCCGGCCTATCGTCACGCCCATGCCGCGCTCGAAGTCGCGGTCCAGCCGGGTCTGAGGGCGGTTGTCCTCCTCGAAGTACTTGAGGAACGGCGTGGGCGCGCTGGGCAGCTTGAGCTTCTGCGGCTCGGTCGTCCACTCGGCCCAGCGGGCGAGTATCTCCTCGCGCGAGGGCTTCCTGGCAAAGCTCACCGACGCCGCAGCCATGTGGCCGTCGCTGACCGGCACGCGTATGCACTGCGCCGATATCACCGGGCTTTCGGCCGGCACTATCACGCCGTCCCTGAGCTCGCCCCAGATGCGCAGCGGCTCGCGCTCAGACTTGTCCTCCTCGCCGCCTATGAACGGTATCACGTTGTCCTCCATCTCGGGCCAGGTCTTGAACGTCTTGCCCGCGCCCGATATCGCCTGATACGTGCACACGCTGATGCGCTCTATGCCGAACTCGCGCAGCGGCGTCAGCGGCGGCACGTAGCCCTGTATCGAGCAGTTTGGCTTGACCGCGATGAAGCCGCGCTTTGTGCCCAGCCGCGCGCGCTGATGCTCTATCGCGCCGGCGTGCGCGAAGTTGATCTCGGGTATCAGCATGGGCACGTCGGGCGTCCAGCGGTGCGCGGAGTTGTTGGACACCACCGGCGTCTCGGCGCGCGCATACGCCTCCTCCAGCGCGCGGCACTCGGCCTTATCCATGTTGACCGCGCAGAACACGAAGTCGCACATGCCGGCCACGCGCTCCACGTCGGCCGCGTCGACCACGGTCATGCCCGCGACGCACGCGGGTATCGCCCAGTCGAACGCCCAGCGCGCGCCCACGGCCTCGGCATACGTCTTGCCCGCCGAACGGCCCGACGCCGCCAGGCAGCTTATCTTAAACCACGGGTGCTCGCTCAGCAGCGTAACAAAGCGCTGACCCACCATGCCGGTCGCGCCCACAATGCCAACCCGGTACTTCTCCATATCGACAACCCCCCGTCATTATCCCGCATACGTCAAAAGCGACGCCGCGGCGCCGCTTCGTGATCTTGGAAATAAGCCAAGCCCAAAACGGCCAGCGCAACACGCGCGGCAGGCTCCCGCCTACACGAACCGCGTGACAGTCGCAGAGCTGTTCGCCCTGCGCCCAGCGGGCGCGCTCCGCAACCGCGCTCGCTTCGGCACTCAGCCCTTTCGCCGCACCTCGCGGGGCTGCGTGCCCTCCGCGCGGGTAATCATGCTCAAGTGCGCCTCTGACCTTATGCACCGCGCCCCAGCGCGGTACATGATATGCGTTTCTTTGAATTATATGCCTGTTTGAGCCGTTTGTCAAACCATATTGAGATATTTTACCTAACGTTCACCGCGTCGCGGACGCCAGCACGCGACCGCCCGGCAATCGCACAGTGGCGGCGCTTATGCCCTGCCGCGTCGCGGCGTGTTGAGCGCCGCCACGCATACCCCGGCTTCGGCGCGCCGCCGGGGCCCAGTCGCGTGCACGCATATCGGCCATGCGTTAGGCGTCGGGCGGGCTGCTTCGCGCATCAGCCTTGACGCCCGCGTTTATAGGCGGCTTTGCGGCGCGCCATTTGGCACGTCACCGGCGCGCCGTCCTGCCTGCGCTCTTGCGCTGTCCGCACAGCAATGCGGCTGGCCTGCTTTGAGCCATTCCTGCCGCTCGCACATACCTGCGACATAGCGGCGTGCTGTCCGACGCTTCTTTACCGAGCCGACCTGAACGCATACCTGCGCCGGCCGCATACGAACCGGATGCCCGGCCGGGCTGCTTTGCGCCAAACCAGCTTTGCCGCTCACATATATCTGCGGCTTTAGAGCGCGCCGTTCGAGGCGTCCTTGCCGAGCCGTCCGCCCGCGCACTTGCGCCGTTATCGCACAAACCTTGCGCCCGATTGCGCGCCTTGCATTGTGCCATGCTTGCCGCTTATATGAATCAACGGCTTTGACGCGCACTGTTTGGCGTGTCTTTGCCGCTCGCGCGCATGCGCACTTTGAGACGCGCAAATGGCCTGCGCCTCAATCCGGCGCAGGCCCCCACAAACGGTTTCGCCATGTCCCGACCGCGCGTCACGACCCGGTCGAGCGGTAGTGCCTGAGCCCCAGCCGCCATATGCCCCACGCCGGCAGCAGGAACGCAAACCCCGCCAGCGGGCACAGCGCCAGCCACGGATTGTCCCACCGCCCCAGCAGGTACATCAGCGGATAGTACTGCACGCACGCCAGCGGCACCACATAAGTGTAAAACGCCAGCACCTCGCGCCCGTACACGCCCATCGGGTACGCGCCGTGGTCGCGCCCGCCGTCGGTGAACACGTTCATGAACTCCAGCCCCTCCAGCGTGAAGAACGACAGCCCCGCGTACATCCAGAACAGCGCCGCAAACAGCGCCGTGCCGCCCAGTATCATCAGCGCCAGCACCCCGACCTTGCCCGCCGTCCAGGCAATGCCCGAGTTGGGCGCGGCGTACGCCAGCACCGCGACCGCCTGCACCATGCGCCCCGCGCGCGTTATCTCGACGGTGGACGCCAGCACCTGGAACGTCGCGTTGCGCGGGCGCACCAGCATACGGTCGAACTGGCCGTTGGATATCAGCCGCGGGAACGTGTCGAACCCGCGCGCAAAGCACTCCGCCAGCGAAAACGCCATCAGCACCACCGAATAGCAGATCAGCACCTCCTCCAGCCCGAACCCCTTGACCGCGCCGAACCGCGAGAACAGAAAGTACACCACCAGCAGCGATGAGAACGTCGTCAGGAACTGGCCCAGCGTCAGCATGTAGAACGACGCCTTGTACTGCATCACGCCGCGCAGGTGTATGCCCAGGTATCTCATGTACAGCTTCATGCGCGTCAACCTCCCTGCGCGACCACGCGCCGCAGCGCCCGCCGCATCAAATACAGCCCCAGTCCCGCCAGTATGCCCAGCCAGATCAGCTGGCCCAGCATGTGATACGCTATGTCCATACCGGCTATGCTGCCGCTGTATATGCGCAGCGGCGTGTCCTGCATGAACGCGAACGGCGACAGCTCAACCACCCGCCGCACCGCGCCCGGCAAAAACGGTATCGGTATCAGCTCGCCCGCGAATATGCCGCACCAGGTCTGGAACATCACCCTGACGCCCCGCGCCGACATAGTCCAGAACGTGGCCACATAGCTGAGCATCGTATACGCCACTACGATGTGCAGCGTCAGCGCGCCCGATATCAGAAAGCAGATCGTCTGCGCGTCCAGCCTGGGCAGCGTCAGCCCGTAGGGCGCGGGCAGCAGCATCGCGAATATCATCACCGGAAAGCACCTGAGCACCGCGCGCGCCAGCCGCATGCCCACGTTGCGCGCAAACCACATCGAATACAGGCTCACCGGCCGCGTCAGCTCGTAGGCCACGCTGCCGTCGGTTATGCAGTCGAATATGCCGTCGTCGGTGTACCAGGACGCGAACAGCGACAGAAACGCCTGTTGCAGCCAGATGTAGGACGCGGTCTGCTGCATCGTCATCGGAAAGCGCGTGGGATCGGTCTCGTAGAACGCCTTGTACAGCAGCACCAGCAGCCCGCCCCACGCGAACTGCGTGGCCAGCCCCGCCAGCGCCGCCACGCGGTATTGCAATCCGTTCAGGAACTTTACGCGCACTATCGACATGTACTTTTTCATACGGCATACTCCCGGTACAGCCCCAGCACCATCTCGTCGACCTGCACGCCCTCGACCGATATATCGGTCACGTCCAGCGAGCGCGTCAAAAACGCTATCGCATCCGACACCGGCAGCACCGCGGTATCGACCGCGAACACCGCGCGCGTGGACAGCGCCTCGCGCAGCTCCAGCCCCGGGCAGGTCGCTATCTCGCCCCGCGAGAACTCCACCGACAGCGTGCGCACGCTCGAGTAGTGCGCCTTCAGCTCGGCCAGCGTGCCGTCCAGCAGCAGCCGGCCGTGGCCTATCAGCAGTATGCGCTCGGTCAGCGCCTCTATGTCGCTCATGTCGTGGGTCGTCAGTATGACCGTAGTGCGCCTGGTGCGGTTGAGCTCGCGTATGAACTCGCGCACCGCTATCTTGCTGACCGCGTCCAACCCTATCGTGGGCTCGTCCAGGAACAGTATGCGCGGCTCGTGCAGCAGCGACGCCGCTATCTCGCAGCGCATCCGCTGGCCCAGCGACAGCTGCCTGACCGGCGTGCCTATCAGCCCGCCCAGCTCCAGCCGCTCGACCAGCTCGTCCTTCACGCGCTCAAAGCGCCGGGGCTCTATCGCGTATATGTCCCTTAGCAGCTCGAACGAGTCTATGACCGGCACGTCCCACCACAGCTGCGAGCGCTGGCCGAATACGACGCCTATGTTGCGCACATGCTGCACGCGGTCCTTCCAGGGCGTCAGTCCGTCTATCACGCACTCGCCCGCGTCCGGCGTCAGCACGCCGCTCATCACCTTGATCGTCGACGACTTGCCCGCGCCGTTGGGCCCTATGTAGCCCACCATCTCGCCGTCGGCTATGTCGAACGACAGGTCGTCCAGCGCGCGTATGTAGTCGTACTCGCGCGACACGAGCGCCTTGAGCGCCGCGCGCATGCCGCCCCGCCGCCGCGCCACGCGGAACGTCTTGCTGATGTGTCCCAGATGAATCACACTGTTCCCCCCTCTCGGTCTCACGCAGATGCGAACGCGAACCCAATCTCCGCGTTCCCGGCCCAAAACGGGCGGATTTTTATTATATTATTTTGGGGTGAACTTGTCAATACATTTTGTCGATAATGGCTGTCCCGATATCATTTTAGCGCGCTTTGCATGCGTATTGCGTTAACATGCAGCTGATGTGTTCATTCTTAGCGCCATGCTGAATGTCCATATAAACGCAGT
>CAWVGT010000274.1:0-15152 GCA_963928645.1 Candidatus Fimadaptatus sp. | reverse complement strand
CGACCCGCATTACCTGATTTGGATAATGCCAACGCAGGGAACATAGCCTTAGCGCAGTGTCTTTACGTCGCATTCCACGTCGGGTGGACTGCGGCGTTTTTTATTGTCGATTGGGAGTGATGGCTTGCAATTAAAGCGCGTTTTCAAATCCGGTTCGCCATATCCGTATATACTGTTCGCAGCGCTGCTGGTGCTCTGGGAGGTGCTGGTGCGCGCGCTGGACGTGCCCTCGTATGTGCTGCCCACGCCCAGCAAGGTCGTAAAGGCGCTGTTCACCGACATGCCCACGCTGATGAGCCATTCGGGCGTGACGGTGCTGGAAGCGCTGGGCGGCATGGCGATATCGCTGGCGTGCGCGCTGGTGCTGGGCGTGCTGATGGACGCGCAGCCCATCGTCAAACAGTGCCTGTACCCGATACTGGTCGTGACGCAGACCGTGCCCATGATAGTGCTCGCGCCGATACTGATACTCTACCTGGGCTTTGGCCTCGCGCCCAAGATACTGACGGTCGTGCTGATGTGCTTTTTCCCAGTGGCGGTCAGCTTTGCCGACGGCATGGGCCAGGTCGACGCGGCATATGTGAACCTGGTGCGCTCGTATGGCGGCAACCGGCTGCAGGTGTATACGCAGGTCAAGATACCGTATGCGCTGCCGTCGCTGCTGTCGGGGCTGAAGGTCGCGGCCACGTATTCGATAAGCGGCGCAGTGGTGGGCGAGTGGATAGCGTCTCAGGCGGGGCTGGGCTACTACCTGCTGCGCGTCAAGAACAGCTACGCGCTGGACAAGATGTTCGCGTGCGTGGTGCTGATTATTGTGCTAAGCCTGATAATGAACGGCCTGATACGGCTGCTGGGGCGGGCGCTGATGCCCTACCTGAATACCAATCGTTGACCGGAAGGCGGCCTCTGCCGCGTTTCGATAGATATGCAAAATGGGAGGATGCCTAAGATGAAGAAACTGATCGGCGTAATACTCGCGCTCGGGCTGTGCCTGGGACTGTGCGCAACGGCGCTGGCCGATGACGCCGCGACTGACGCGGCTGAATTGACCGACGTGACTGTGATACTCGACTATGTGCCCAATACGAACCACACCGGCATGTACGTGGCGCTCGAAAAGGGCTACTATGCCGACCAGGGCCTGAACGTGACGATAATCGAGCCGACCGAAGGCGCGACCAACACGTTGATAGCGGCGGGCAAGGGCGACTTCGGCATAAGCTACCAGGAGGACGTGACCGTCGCGCGCACCAGCGACGAGCCGCTGCCGATAAAGGCGATAGCCACCGTGATACAGCACAACACTTCGGGCTTTGCGACCTATACCGGCAAGAACATAACCTCAGTCGCCGACTTTGAGGGCAAGACCTACGCCGGCTGGGGTGGCCCGGGCGAAGAAGCGGTGCTGCGCGCCGTGATGGAGGCGGCGGGGCTGGATTTCTCGACGCTGACGATGGTGATATCGGACGGCTCGGGCTTCACCGCGCTCGAGGGCGACGTCGACATAGAGTGGTTCTACGAGGCGTGGGATAACGTAAAGTGCCAGATAAACGACTTCCCGATCAACTACATACCGCTGCGCGATCTGGACGAGCGCCTGGACTACTATACGCCGGTCATAGTCACCAACGAGACGATGATTAACGAAAAGCCCGAGGTCGTGCGCGCGTTCCTGGCCGCGACCACTCAGGGCTACATGGACGCGATAGCCGATCCGGACGGCTGCGCCGAGATACTTCAGAAGTACGCGCCCGATTATGACATCGAGATGCTCAAGATATCGCAGAACTACCTGGCCGACAAGTACATGGAGGACGCCGAGCGCTGGGGCGAGATGAAGGACAGCGTGTGGGACAACTACACCGGCTTCATGGTCGAGTACGGCGTGATCGACACCGAGATACCGGCAAGCGAACTGTACACCAACGAGTTCCTGCCCGAAGCGTGATATGGCGCGGCTGGAGATAAGGGACATATCGTTCCGATACGACAATGCGCCGCTGTTTGAGAACGTGTCGTTCGAAGTGGGCGAGGGCGAGTTCGTGTCGCTGCTGGGGCCCTCGGGCTGCGGCAAGTCGACGATACTCAACTTGCTGGCGGGCATACTCAAGCCCGACGGCGGCGAGCTGTTCGTGGACGGCGAGCGCATAACCGGCATGAATGCCCATTTCGCGTACATGCCGCAGAACGATCTGCTGTTTCCGTGGCAGACGATACTCAAAAACGTGTGCCTGCACGCGCGGCTGCACGGCTCCGAGCCGGCGGCACGCGCGCGGGCGCTGGAGCTGATGCCGGCGTTCGGGCTGGCGGGCTATGAAAACGCGTATCCGCGCGAGCTGTCGGGCGGCATGCGGCAGCGGGCCGCGTTTCTGCGCACCTCGCTGTGCGATGCGGACGTGCTGCTGCTGGACGAGCCGTTCGGAGCGCTGGACGTGATATCGCGCGGCGACATGCAGGACTGGCTGGTGTCGATGCGCGCGCAGCTTAAAAAAACCTGCCTGCTGGTCACGCACGACATAGACGAGGCGATATACCTGAGCGACCGCATACTGGTGATCGGCGGCCGTCCGGCGGGCATACGCGGCGAGGTCGAGGTGCGCGAGCGCGAGCGCACGCGCGACTGGCTGTACGAGCAGGCGGCGCTGCGGCGGCAACTGCATGAGTTGATAAGGGAGGCGGAGGTCAGGTGATACCGCTGATAGACGCGCACGCGCACCTGGGCAGCCCGGCAGAGCTTGAGGCGCGCAGGGCCGCGGGCGTGGTCACGCTGATTTGCGGCACCGAGCCCCACAGCTCCGCCGAGGTCACGCGACTGGCCAGCGCGGCGCTGATACCGCACTGCGCGCTGCATCCGTGGCGCGTGGGCGAGCACATGCTCGCGGACATGCTCGGGTACATGGACAAGTGCCCGGTTGTGGGCGAGATCGGGCTGGACAGCGTGTGGACCGACGTGGACATGGACGCGCAGCGCCGCGCATTCGCCGCACAGCTGGACTGGGCCGAGCGCCGGCGCAAGCCGGTGGTGCTACACACCAAGGGCATGGAGCGCGAGATAGCTTGGACGCTGGGCCGGTATACGGTGCGCAAGCTGGTACACTGGTACTCGTGCGATGACTACCTGGACGAGTACATCGCGCAGGACTGCTACTTTACGGTGGGGCCGGACTGCGCGCGCAGCGCGGCAGTGCGGGGCGTGATAGCGCGCGCGCCGCTTGACCGGCTGCTGACCGAGACCGACGGGCTGAGCGCTGTGGCGTGGGCGCTGGAGCGCGAGGTCGCGCCAGGCGAGCTCGCCGAAGTGCTCGAGGGCGAACTGCGCGAGATAGCCGGCATAAAGGGCATCACACTCGAACAGGCGCGCGAGGTTGTCTGGGTCAATTTCAATCGGTTCGTGTGGGGTTGAGCTGGGAAATGCGCGGCCACACCGCAAAATGCAACTCAGGCGTGTAGCCCGATTAAATAAGCGATAGTAAATCAACTCCGGGGGATTGGGACAGCGTTTGTTGCCTCAATTCCCCGGATGGTTTATATTAACCACAGATAGGTATAAAGCGCATCATCGGCTGGTGGGATCCTGAATGCGATGGCATGCGCTTGCTCATGCGCGGAGCATGCCGATTACACTACACATCGCAGGTAATGCGCCATTAGCAATTGCGAAATGGACGTTGGTTGCACATCTGCCTTGCATGCGCCTGCTGCATGGTTCTGGGCTGCCGGTCTAACTTGTGCAGTGCGCATAAAACGCCCTGGAACTCGCGCGCGGCGCATGTTCCAGGGCGTTCATCAATCAGTCATTGGTTCACTTGGCGTCGTTCGAATTGGCGCTGTCGGACTCGGCCTGTGCGCCGCTGCGGCGTGCAGTGGCGCGGTTTAGCACGACTATCAGCAGATAGATGACGACCAGCACTATGAATATGCCCAGCATGCCCTGCAGCATGATCGGCAGCGTGTTGATGAACAGATCTATATTATTCATATCGCAAGCACCTCCGCATCAGTGTACCAGCGCGATTATCAGACCGCCGGCTATGACCGAGGCGATCTGACCGGCGACGTTTGCGCCCGCCGCGTGCATCAGCAGCCAGTTGCCCGGATCCTCTTCGCGGCCCAGCTTGTGCACCACGCGCGAGGCCATCGGGAACGCCGATATGCCCGCCGCGCCTATCATGGGGTTGATCTTCTCCTTGAGGAACAGGTTGAGCAGTTTGGCAAACAGCACGCCGCCAAACGTGTCAAACATGAACGCGACCAGACCCAGGCCGAGTATCATCAGCGTCTCGACCTCCAGGAAGGCGTCGGCGCGCATGCTGACCGCGACCGTCAGGCCCAGCAGCAGCGTTATCAGGTTGGCCAGCACCTTCTGCGCGGTCTCGGACAGCGCGTTGAGCACGCCGCACTCGCGCAGCAGGTTGCCGAACATCAAAAAGCCCACCAGCGCGACCGAAGCCGGCGCGGCCAGTCCGGCTACCGCCGTGACCAGTATCGGGAACAGTATGCGCGTGGTCTTGGATACCTGGCTGGGGCTGTACTTCATGCGTATGCAGCGCTCGGCCTTGGTCGTGACCAGCTTTATGCAGAACGGCTGCACGATGGGCACCAGCGCCATGTACGAATACGCCGCGACGACTATAGCGCCCAGATACTTGGTGCCAAAGTGGTTGGCGACGACTATCGAGGTGGGGCCGTCGGCCGCGCCGATTATGGCTATCGACGCCGCGTCTGTCAGGCTAAAGCCCATCAGCGACGCCACCGACAGCGTGAAGAATATGCCGAACTGCGCCGCCGCGCCGAACAGCAGCATCTTGGGGTTGGACAGCAGCGGCCCGAAGTCGATCATAGCGCCTATGCCGATGAACAGCAGCAGCGGGAACAGCTCGTTGCTTATGCCGGCGTTGTACAGCGTTTCGAGCACGTCCACCGCGCCCGAGAACGGCAGGTTGACCAGTATCGCGCCAAAGCCCATCGGCAGCAGCAGCGCGGGCTCCATCTCCTTCTTTATCGCCAGGTATATCAACGTGCCTCCTATGAGCCACATAACGACCATCTGCCAGGTTACTGCCGAGAAGTTTTCAAGAAATGTCAGCATCTGAAGTCCTCCCGAATGAGTTTAGTGCGCGGCGTCGCGCCTGACGCCGCAGTGGTTTATGCGCATGCGCCACTCAAGGGCGTTCGCTGCAGGCGCGCAGGCGGAGCCAGCTTGGGAGAATTGATGTAGAACGCCATGAGCCGCCGGCGCGACCCGGGCGCAAGCGCGCACGTATCCATGCCCATACGCATCAGCGCAAGCAGCGCGGCGAGTACGCACAGTCGCATGAGCCGGCGCACCTGCATCAGCGGCAGGTGGCGCGCAGCGGCGCGAACTACGCCGGACGCGTGGGGTCGAACCGAGGGAGAGGTAAGCGACGCAAACTGCACCGGCAGGTCGGGATGCCCCATGCCGAACACGTAGTGGGGCTCTGCGGTCAGTCCGCCGCACAACAAAAAGGCTGTCAGCATTGCCAACAGCACGGCTGCCGGAGTGCGCAAGCTGCGCATCGCCATCCCTCCAGATATTTTCCTCATCAACTACATCATATTATAAAAGATGTGCGCTGTCAAGCGCATTTTCGCGCATTGTGGTTTATCAATGTATCTCGCGTGTACGGGTCGCATGTTGCGACGCAGGGCGCAAGCATTGATGTATCCATTGACGCATTGGCGCGGGCCGGCAGGAGTCGGCAGCGGGTTGTCAAACTACAGCTGGATTGGCGATTTTCGCTGTGGCATCAACGCGGTGAAAGACAAACAGCAGTGATACTTCGCTTGCGATCGTCGAGTTAGGCTATCCATTGAGGATTTCGACAGTTTGCATTTAAACCATTTCAGCAACTTGACGACATTTGCGCGTTGATTGCATGTGTATGCTTGGGATGCCGCAAAATGCACGAGAGCAGCAGTGTTACCACTGCGATGCCCGATGTCTGGCCGTGTTTTGCAGAGTCTGGCTGCCGCAATCACCGCAAAACTAACGCCTGCACAATGCTTGCTTTATAAATGCACCAAGTGCACATCGCTGCGCTCAGCCTGTTGACAAAGTTTGCCGCATGCGCTGTCCCCTTGACCAAGTATGCAGAAGCAACCAGCAGAATATGCAAACCAAGGCAGAACGCCGCTCATATCAGACCGATTTACTACATCGCCAATATAAAGTTCAAAAACCGTTTGGAATAGAGCCCGCTGTCCAGCCATCGGGTTTTGTCAACGCTCTGCAGCGCGGCGATAAGCGCACATCGCCGCGCTGCAAAATGTTGATAAAGCTCTGCCTGCCGGGCAGCGTGTTTAAAATGAATGGCACTTTGAAATGATACCCGGGCGATGCTGCAAAACAAGTTTGCTATAAAGCGGGCGTTCCTGGAAATTCGCATGTCGTATTGGCTGATGTTGCATATATAGTCAGGCAAGTAGTAAGCAATGCGCTTTGTCAATGAGCTGAAGCGCGGCGATAAACGCTCATCGCCGCGCCGTCATGTCCTTGCTTGTTCGCCATCTTCAAACGTCAAGCTCAATAAACGTGCTGCTGCGCAGCAGAAACAGCCCCGCCTGGCGCACAGGCATGCCGGTTATATCGCGCAGCGCCCGGGCATAAAGCGCCAGCTGCGTCCGATAGCGCTCGCGCAGCAGCGCAGTATCATCATCCCGGTCGGTCTTGTAGTCGACCAGCACCCAGCCGCCGTCCTCTTCGAAGCAGCAGTCGATCACGCCCTGCACCAGTATCCTGTCGTCGGACGGCGCGCCGCCCTCGCCGGGCAGCAGCGCTTCGCGGGCGCTCATGCGCAGGTTGAACGGCCACTCGCGCTCCACGCGCCCGCTGCGCAGCAGCCGTGCGCCCAGCTCGCTCTCGAAGAAGCGGGTTATGGCGGACGAGCGCACTCCGCGCCGCTGCGCCAGGGTCAGCGTGCCGCGCGCACATAGCGCGTCCAACTGCCGGTCGACCTCTGCGCTCAGCGGCGCGCCGTATAGCCCACGCAGCGGCGCCAGCTCCAGCCACTGCATCACGGTATGGGTGGCTATGCCGCGCTCCAGCGCGTTCATATCGGCTTCGGACACGAACAGGGGGCGCTCGCGGCATTCTACGCGCACGGCGGGGCCTTCGACCTCGCGTCCCAGCCGCGACGCGGTCAGCTTGAGCGGCGCCAGTACGGCCGCCTGATGCGGATAGCGCCAGCTCATGCGCCTGAGCGTCGCGGCATCGACCGGTTCGGCGCGCAGTTGGGCCAGGCTCTGGCGCAGCGTCGTCTCGCCGCCGGACTGCGCGTACGAGCGCAGGGGGTGGCGCTGGATCGTCAGCCGCGCTTCCCCCGAGTCCTGCATGGCGTACGCCGCGGGCATTATCCAGTCCAGCATGCAGCTCGGCCCGGGCACCGAGTTGGTCGCCCACAGCGCCTGGCGCTCCCAGAGCTTGTTTGAACTGCCCACCAGCACCAGGCGGTCGCGCGCGCGCGTCAGCAGCACGTAGAGTATGCGCAGCTCCTCGGCCAGATCGTCGCGCTGTTGGCGCAGCGCGGCCGCCTCGCGCGCGACCGTGTCGTGGCGCGCGGCCAGCTCCTCGTCCATGCGGTACAACCCCAGCCCCAGCTCGCCGCTCAGCACCAGATCCGACGTCGCGCCGGCGCGCAGCTTGGCGCCCAGGTTTATGCCTATCACGACCGGAAACTCCAGCCCCTTGGACTTGTGCACGCTCATTATGCGCACCACGTCGTCGCCCTCGCCCAGCGTGGTGGCCGTCGTCATGTCCTGACCGACGCGCCTGAGTTGCTCGACATACTTCAAAAAGCCGTGCAGTCCGCCAAACTGCGCGTCCTCGTACGCGGCGGCGCGTTCGCCCAGCAGGCGCAGATTCGCCTGGCGCTCCAGCCCGCCGGGCAGCGCGCCCACGTATACGTAGTATCCGGTTTCGTCCAGCAGCAGCCATATTAACTCGCTCAGCGGCATGAAGCGGGAATCACTCTGCCACGTATCCAGCCGCGCGACAAACGTGCGCACGCGCCCAACCAGCTCGACCGGCGCCGCATCGGAGCCGGCTGCGGCGTCGCTGCCCGCATTGCGCGCAAACTCGGCCAGCGCGTCGGCAAACGAGCTCGAATGCGAATATGCGCGTATCGCAGCCAGATCGGCGGCGTCAAAGCCGAACATCGGCGAGTGCATCGCGCCCAGCAGGTCGTAATCGCGCATGCGGTTGTCGATCACGCGCAGCAGCTCCAGCACCTGGCGCACCTCGAGCGCATCGAAGTAGCCGCCTGCGGCGTCGGCGTATGCTGGGATGCCCTCCGCAAGCAGCACGTCCAGCGCGCGCGGCGCAATCGAGTGCACCGTGCGCGACAGCACCACTATATCCCTTGCGGTTATGGAGCGCGTCTGGCCGGTCTTCTGGTCGAGCATGGGCGTGCCCAGCAGCCCCCTTATCAGCTGAGCGGCCACGCGCGCCTCGCTCTCCTCGCGCGACAGCTCCTCAAGCGCGCTCTCGTCGGCGTCGGCGTCGCTCTCGTCCTCGTCCGCGCCCGGCTCCGCGTCGCCCAGCAGGTGTATCTCGATCGCCGGATCGTCGGGCTGCACAGGCAAGCCCGGCTTCAGCGCGGCGCGCTCGTCGTAGTCTATGTCGTAGTCGGCGCGGTTCATCGCGCGCGCAAACACGCCGTTTACGAAGTTGAGCACATTGGCCCGCGACCGGAAGTTGCGGTTGAGGTCTATGCGCAGCGCACTTACGCCCGGCTCGGGGCTGAAGGCGTCGTACTTGCCCAGGAATATGCCCGGTTCGGCCTGGCGGAAGCGGTATATGCTCTGCTTCACGTCGCCGACCATGAACAGCGTGCGCGGCGGCGCGACGCGCGAGAGTATGCTCTCCTGTATCAGCGATATGTCCTGATACTCGTCCACGAACACGTAGTCGAACATGCCGCGCACCGACTGTGCCACGCCCGCGTCGCCCAGTGCTCTGAGCGCGCGGTGCTCCAGGTCGTCGAAGTCCAGGGCGCTGCGCTCGCGCTTGCGGCGCTCGTACTCGCGCTCGAACGCGCGCACCAGCCGCGTGAGCGCGGGTATGGCGTCAGCCAGGTACTCGCGCTCTGCGGTCGGATCGGCCTCCAACAGCTGCGCGAGCTTCTGAGCGCCCGCCGTGATCGACTTGGCCTGTTTGCGCAGCTGCTTTACCAGCTGGGACGCCGGCGCGGCAGCGGCGTTCTTGCGCGCGCCCCTTTCTGCGGACAGGCGCTCGGGCGCAAACGCCGCCAGCTCTGGCAGCGACTCGCCGTCGGGCCAGGTCTCGATATCCCGCTCCAGCGCGCGCTCGTATATCTGCGCGTCTATATCCGACGCCGCGACCTCCCGCGCGCCGTTGAGCAGCGCGCGCGCGCGAGCGAGCTGGGCGCGCACTGCCTGCCCCAGCTGAGCGCGCTGCCGGGCGCGCATCGCGTCGGTCGTCTGAATGTCGAGCCAGGCGTCGGCGTCGGTGCGGCTGGCCAGAAAGCGGTGCAGCGCCATGACCATGCCGCGCAGCGCGTCCGGCCCGCGCAGCGCATTGAGCCGGCGCAGCGGTTCGTCGAGCTGCTCGTACTCGCTGAGCAGCGCGTCGTCCAGCGCGCGCTCGGCTATCAGCTGGGCCTCCTGCTGATCGATTATGCGAAAGCCCGGATCCACGTCCGCAGCCTGGAAGTACGCGCGACACAGGTCGCGACAGAACGCATGCAGCGTCTGTATATGCGCCTGGCGGCACGCCTGCGCCTGGGCGCGCATGCGCGGCTCGTCGCCCAGCGCCTCAAAGCGTGCGGCCAGCCGCTCGCGCATCTCGGCGGCTACGGCGTTGGTGAACGTCACTATCAGCATCCGCTCCACGTCGGCGCCCTCGCGCACCAGCTCGTATATTCGCTCCACGAGCACCGCGGTCTTGCCCGAGCCGGCCGCCGCGGCCACCAGCAGGTCGCAGTCGCGCGCGCTTATCGCGCGTTGCTGTTCCTCAGTCCACGGCATTGCCGTCACCTCCCAACTCGTCGCGCAGCAGCCTGAGCACGTCCTGCGCGCTCAACCGCTCGAGCGCGCGCGTGCGCGCACCGGGCAGGTTGGGCGCGAACTGGCATATGCCGGCGTAATCGCATGTGTCGCATGCCGGGCGTCCGCCGGAGACGCAGGGCACTATGTCGGTCTCGCCCTGGCGTATGCGCTCGGCGATGCGCGCAATCAGCTCCAGCGCATGGCGCATCAGCAGCTCCAGATCCGCGCGCGAGACCAGCCAGTCGGCCTTGTACGGCTCGCCGTCGCGCCCAAAGCGTATCGGCACCACGTCCGACGGGTTGGAGGCACTCAGCGCTATCATGCGCAGATCCTTTACAACCAGCCCGCTCATGCGCAGCCGGTTCACGCGCTCGCGCTCGAGCGCCTCGCCGTCGAGCAGGTCGGCGTCTATGATCGGATCCTTTACCGAGAAGTACAGCGCTGCGGCGGGCTCATAGCCTGGCTTTATGCTCAGCGCCGCGCACAGGTATGTCAGCAGTTGCAGCTGCAGCCCATAATACATCTCGCTCAGCGACGCCGCCTTGCCGCCGAGCTTGTAGTCTATCACGCGCAGGCAGTTCAGCTTGCCGTCGCTGAGCAGGTCGACGCGGTCTATGCGCCCGCGCACCCTCAGCGGCCCGTCGGGCAGCTGCAGCGTCAGCTCGCCCGATTCGCCGAACTCTATCTCCAGCATCGCGGGCCCGAACGCGCTGCCGGCCATGTGGCGCGTCATGGCCATAGCGGCGCGCTTGGCGGTGCGCACCATGTCGCGCGCCCGCGCCCGCATAAGCGAGTCCTCGCCCAGCGGTATCAGCGCGCTCCACTTGCGCTCCAGCTCGAGCGTCACGCCATCCATCAGCGCCAGCAGCTCCTCGGGCGTGAACTTGTCGAAGCCGCCCCCGGCGATCACGCGGCGCGTGAACGTCTCCACGGCCTCGTGATAGAACATGCCCTTGTCGCGCGGCAGTATCTCGTACTTGAGGTTCTCGACCGGGCGCAGGCCATAGCGCACGAACTCGGCGAATGGACAGCGCGCATGCTGCTCGAGCCGGGTTATGCTCACCGACCTGAGCCCGCGGTACAACCTGTGCGTCAGCTCGCGCGGCAGGTCGGCCGAGCGCACCTCGTGCGTCAGCGCGCGCTCAATCGGCGCGGCGGCGGCGCGATCCAGCTCGTACAGCGCTCTCCACGCCCGGCGCGCCGGCAGCGGCAGCGTGCCGTCGCCCAGGCCGCGCCGGCTCAGCGGCGCTATCTGCTCCCGCGCGGCGGCAGGACTGCCCATGCGCGCAGGCAGCGCGGCCGCGCGCGCCGCTATGCCGTGGGTGCGCAGCTCGGGGAATATGCGCCTCAGCCGCACTATCACATCGCCGGGACGCTCGCCCGCGCCGCTTGCGCTGTTCATGGGGTAGGAGAATATCGCAAAGCTGCGCGCGCATCCCAGCGCGGCCAGCACGTCCACGGCCTTGAGCTGTTGGCGCTGACGGCTGTTGAGGCCCAGCGAGACCTTCAGGTTGTACTCTATGCCGGCGCGCTCCGCATCGGTCAGCAGCTGCTCGTCGGCGACCGGCGGGGTGTCCTGCATGCCGATCATGAACAGCGCCTTCACTTCGCCCAGCTTGATCTCGCCAATTCCGCCGGCCGCCACCGCGTCGCCCGACTGCGGCAGCGCGCGCACCTCGTCGGATTCGAGCGCGCTGCGCATCAGCAGCGCCAGCAGCTCGGCGTCGGCCGGCCGCTCGCCCAGCAGCAGATACAGCTGATCCAACAGTTCCATCAGCCGGTTCCAGACCTGGGCGTTGAACGCGGCCTCGAGCGCGCGCCGCGTCGAGCGGGAGTCCGCGCCGCCCGCGCCCGCAAGCAGCTCGTCCTGGCGCGCCTTTAGCCGATCCAGCGCCGCCTGCTCGTCCAGCAGCATGAACAGCGCGCCGGCCTGCTCGCCCATAGTGCGCGCCGCGTCCAGCCGCGCCTTGAGCGCCGCAAGCGGCGCGGTGAACGCCTGTCTGAGCGGCTCAACGCGCTCGAGCAGCTGCGCGTCGCCGCGCTTGAACGGCGCCATGAATTTGCGCCCTGAAATGCCAAACTGCTCTATGTAGTTCTCGAGCAGCTGCGCGTCGGCGTCGGGCAGGCCAAAGCCGCTCTTGAGGCAATCCAGCATGTCCTCCTGGCGGTATCCATGCGCTATCGCGCGCAGCGCGGCCAGCATATAGCGCGGCAGCGGCTCGCCGGCCAGTGTGCGCGACTGGGCGATGAACAGCGGCACGCCGTATAGCGCGCACGCGCGCGTAAGGCAATGCGCATACTCGCCCATGCGCGGCGACACGACAGCCAGCTCGCGCCAGCGCAATCCGCTGATTGCGAGCTCGCGCAGCTGGGCGGCAACCTCCATGGCCTCGTCAAACGGGTCGCGCAGCAGCTGCAGGCGTATGTGCCTGGGCTCCGCGGGCCAGGTTCCGGCGGGATGCGCGTACAGCTCCTGGCGCAGGAAGGCCAGGTCGCCCTGAACCTGCGGCGCAGGCTGGCACCGCACCTCGACGGGCTCGCGCTCGCGATGCGCGGCCACGACCAGCCGGTTGAGCGACAGCGCCACGCTCTCATACGCCGGGTAATCGCGCGCGGCACGCCCGGGCAGCGCGATTATAAGCTCGAACCTGGCCACATACCGGCACAGCGCCAGCGCCAACCGCTCCAGCGGGGGAGTGATCATGTCGAATCCGTACATTAGCACCTGCGCGCCGCGCAGGAACATAGCATGCTCCATGCGCCGCAGGCACTCGCGCTGGCGATCGGCGCTGTCGGCAAAGTGCCCCTCCAGCGCCGCGGCGTACGCGGAGTATATGCGCGCTATGTCACCGAACTTGGCGGCCTGCGCGGGCGTCGCCGCGGCGCGGCTCATATCGGCCATGTCGTCGGGCGTCACGCCGGCGTCCTTGAGCTCGCTCAACTGACTCAGGGCCTTTGCGATGAAACCTGGCCGGTCGGCCATGCCGGCGTACCAGTGAAGCTCCGCGCGCAGATCGCGTATGGCCGCGCCCAGCAGCAATCCCCGGCCGCGCTCGTCGATGGGCACGCCTTCCGGCTCGCCCGCGGCCTCGAACACGCGGGTGTACAGCCGCGCCGGGCTGAGCACCTGTATCGCAAACGAGCCCTTGAGCGCCAGGTAGTCTATGGCATCCAGCTCGGTCTGCAGCGTTATCTGTTCCGGCACGAGCACTATTATGCGCTCTGCGCCGCCGGCCCGCAGCTCGCGCAGTCGGCTCATGAGCAGCTCGCGCGTCTGCTCGGCCCGGGCGTGTAGTATGCGCATATCATCGCCTCCGAATAGTATGATACTATTTTAGCATCGATCGGGGGATATGACAACCACATCCCGGCCGCATAACGCAGGCGTAAATGAAGCGCACTTACTGATGACAAAATCGGGTGATATAATGGCGAAAAGACGTTGAAACAGCGCGGCAGGCGCGGATTTTGTACGATGGTCAACATATGAGTTAAGGCAAACGCTAAAAATTGGCCATCGGTCAAGTCTTGCTTGGAGGGGGAGTGTGCCGCGCGACAGGGCGACGCAGAGGACGCCGCTGATTGACACCGCAGCCGTACACATGCCTGCGGCTTTAAACGATGGATTTGAACGGAGGATGAAAATGCAGGACGATGCAAAGCTGGCGCTGTTTGAACAGGCGCCCATACCCAGAGCAGTGTCCAAGCTGGCGGTGCCCACGATACTGAGCTCGCTGGTCATGGTCATATACAACCTGGCCGACACATACTTTGTCGGCATGCTGAATGACCCCGTGCAGAACGCCGCGGTCACGCTGGCGGCGCCGGTGCTGCTGGCGTTCAACGCGGTAAACAACCTGTTTGGCGTGGGCAGCTCCAGCATGATGAGCCGCGCGCTGGGACGGCGCGACTTCGAGACGGTCTCGCGCAGCTCGGCGTTTGGGTTTTACTGCGCGCTAGCGTTTGGACTGCTATTCTCGGTGGGGTTCGCCGCATTTGAGGCGCCGCTCATGAAGCTGCTGGGCGCGAGCGAGGAGACGGTCGGCGCGACGATGGGCTATGCCAAGTGGACCGTGATAATGGGCGCCGCGCCGGCGATACTTAACGTGGTGATGGCGTACCTGGTGCGCGCCGAGGGGCAGGCGCTGCACGCGAGCGTAGGCACTATGAGCGGCTGCTTCCTGAACATAATACTGGACGCGATATTCGTACTGCCGTGGGGCTTCAACATGGGCGCGGAGGGCGCGGGCCTGGCCACGTTCCTGTCCAACTGCGTGGCGTGCATATACTTCTTCGTGCTGCTGATAGTAAAGCGCGGCAACACATATGTCTGCGTCGACCCGCGCAAATTCAAACCCAACAAGTTTATAGTGCTGGGCGTATGCGGCGTGGGCGTGCCGGCAGCAATACAGAACCTGCTGAACGTGACAGGAATGACGGTGCTCAACAACTTCACGTCGGGCTTCGGCTCGGATGCGGTAGCGGCCATGGGCATAAGCCAGAAGATAAACATGGTGCCCATGTACATATCGATGGGCCTGTCCCAGGGCATAATGCCGCTGATAAGCTACAACTACTCAAGCGGCAACGTGCGCCGCATGAAGCAGACCGTGTCGTTCTCCGCGCGCATATCGGTTTCGTTCATGGTGATAATGTCGGTGTTCTTCTTCACCTGCGCCGGGTTCCTGACCAGCCTGTTCATGGAGAACGCCGAGATAGTCCAGTACGGCACCAACTTCCTGCGCGGCTTCTGCATATCGCTGCCGTTCATGTGCGTCGACTTCCTGGCGGTGGGCGTGTTCCAGGCCACGGGCATGGGGCGCGAGGCGTTTGTGTTCGCCGTGCTGCGCAAGATTGCGCTCGAGATACCGCTGCTATTCCTGCTTAATGCGCTGTTCCCGCTGTACGGCCTGACGTATGCGCAGCCGGTTGCCGAGATCATATTGTCGGTCGCAGCGGTGATTGTGCTGGTGCGGATGTTCAGGCGGCTCGACGCGCGGCAGGCCGGGCTGCGCGACGACGCGTGACATGCCGCGCGATATTGTAGGTTTGTCAATCATTTTGTACAGTGAAGCAAGCGAGCATCTGCCTGGGCGAGTTCCAGCGAAGCGGGCGCATAGGGCGGG
>CAWVGT010000273.1:0-4803 GCA_963928645.1 Candidatus Fimadaptatus sp. | reverse complement strand
CACGACGCCGCCGAGGCGCGCAAGGTCATTCAGAAGTGCCTCGACGCGTACGTCGACAAGTTCTGCCGGTAAGCCGGGAGTTGGCGGCCCGCTGGTCGCGTGTCCTTAATGCGAACCCATGCGGGCGGCGCGGCCGGTGCCTGTGACCGCGCCGGAATCAGCGAGGCGAAAGCTATGAACAATGCAATCCAGATTCGCGCAGAGCGCATAACTGCGGCGGAGTATATCGACTTCCTAAAGCGCAGCGACCTGGGCGCGCAGTATCCAAAGGAGCGGTTCGCGCAGCGGATATCCCGCCTGGTAGCCAACGCCACAATAAGCCTGGTCGCGCGGGAGCCGGCGGGGTCGATCGTGGGCGTGCTGTTCGGGCTGACCGACTTTGCGTACTGGCTGTACGTGACGGATCTGGGCGTCGCCCGGAGTCACGAGCGCCAGGGCATCGGCCGACGGCTCATGCGGGCGGCGCACGACATGGCCGGTGGCGAAAGCGATATCGCCGTGTATCTGATCGCCAACGGGCGCGCCGTGCCGTTCTATGAGAAGCTGGGCATGAAGCGGGCCGACGACGTGATGCAGTACAACCACATTGAATGGACTCAGTTCACCGTGCGGTGAGCAGACTGCGCGCACCCGGCTGCAGCGCGCGAGCGGTTGAATGCGCCTGCGGCTTGCGGCGCTATGGTTTGAGGGCGGGAGTGCCTGTTATGGCCTCCCGCCCTCAGGTTATTGACAAAGCATGTCTCACGCGGTCTGCCTGGCCCAACATGCAATGGCAGCTGGCAAAACGCGCAAATCAAAACGAAATGCCGCCCACATAAGGCGGCTTTCGCAGCATAGTCCATGCGATGCTTCAATATAAATGTTCGGAACAAAGCCCGTTATCCAGGCACCGGGGTTTGTCAACGGTCTTAGGCGGGAGTGCCTGTTATGGCCCCGCGTCCTCAGTTTATTGACAGAGTATACCTCACACGATCAACTTGGCCGAGTGCGCAACAGCGGCCGGCAAGACATGCAAATCAAGCGGGATATCGCTTGCATCAGACTGATTTTGCAACATCGACCGCAAAATATTGCGCAACGTTGTTTGGGGTAAATCCGGCTGTCCAACCGCCGAGGTTTGTCAGCAGTCTGAGGGCGGAAGTGCCCGTCACGGCCTACCGCCCTCACCATGCCGGCAAAGCCGTTCACACACGGACGGCTCCGCTCATATCGCAACGTTCATGGTCTGATTCTGCGCATTGCGGGCACATATCCGACATCGCAGCGCCGTTTTGCATGATTAAATCTATACACACGCCAAATCAGACCTATAGATGCTCGCGGCATGCGGCGCTCAGGGCTTTAGCAATGCCCTGAGGGCGGGAGTGCCCGTCACGGCCTACCGCCCCCCTGCGCATACTCCCAAATGGCCTCATTTGCCCCGCGCCAGCTCAGCATACCGGTCGCGCTCGCGCGCCAGCGCGTCCCACGCCGTGCCGCCTGCCACGTTCCAGTCCTCGGCCAGCAGCTTCATTACGCCGTCCAGCGCGGCCGCCGCGCCCGCCCAGTCCCGCTCAATCGCGCGTATGCGGGCTATCGAGCGCAGCGCGTCGGTGTAGCGCGGCCGGGGCTGCAGCGCCAGCGCCCGCTCGTAGTGGCGCGCCGCCTCGCCGTACTCGCCCATACGCGCCTTGCAGTCGCCCAGGTGCAGCTGCGCCAGCCACTCGTCGCCGTGCTCGCGCTCGACCTCGCGCCACAGCTCCAGCGCGCCGGCCCGGTCGCCCGCCGCCAGCGCGATCCGGCCCCGGTACAGCGGCCCGATGCCGCCCGGCAGCAGCCGCTCAAGGCGCGCGACCGCGTCCTGCGCCTCCGCGAGCCGGCCGCGCTCTATCAGCTCGTCGGCCAGCCACTGCCAGCCCGGGCCGTAGTCCGGGTGCGCCGCGCAGAACTCCTGGTAGTACGCTATCCGCTCCGCGCGGCAGCTCAGGTACCAGTCGCGATTAGCGCCGCGCTCGGCCTCGCACAGCCCGCTGTGCAGCCCCTTGCGCTCCGGCTCCAGCTCAAGGCCCCGGCGCGCGTACTCCGCCGCGCGGCGGCCGCTCTGCTCGGCGCGCCGGTTCTCCAGCGCGCACAGCAGCTCCAGGCACTCCGCGCGCCCCTGTCCTGCCTTAAGCCGTTCGCTCAGGAACCGCTCCGCGTACTCGAAGTCGCGCGCGGCTATGTCCAGCTCGTTGGCCAGCATTGTGCGTATGCGCTCTATGTGCATGTCGTCGGTCATCGCAAACAGCTCGTCTATCGTCACGCCAAAGTACACCGACAGCCGCGGCAGCAGCTCTATGTCCGGCATGCTCTGGCCGGTCTCCCACTTGCTGACGGCCTGCCCGGTCACGTGCAGCGCCTGCGCCAGCTCGTCCTGCGTGATCCCCCTGTCCACGCGCAGCGCGCGTATCCTGCTCCCAATTTCCATGCGCTCACCTCTGGGTTTTAATCCGGTGTTCTGATTATACACCGCCGCGCCCGCCGGCACAATCGACGCGCCCTAGTCCGCGCTCAACCGCAGGTTGGAAGCGCCGCATCTGCCGCCGCGCCTGACTGAACGCGCGCCGCCGCTTTGGCGGATGCGGCAGCGACGGCATTGCCAGCGCACTGCGACGCCCACGCCGCATCTGGCCCGCAAATGCGGCATTCACCTGGGCGAGCTCTCCGTTCGGCCGCGCGCATGGCCCGAGTGCAGCCTACGGCGCGCCGATCACTTAAGCTTTGAGCGGCCGCTCTGCTGATACCGTTTGAGCAGGCGCGTCAGCTCCGCGCTGTCCATCCTAAGCACGAACCGGTCGCCAAACCACATCATCCCCAGCCCCAGCTCCATAATGAGCACCAGCAACGCGCCGCACCACACCGGCACCCCCTCAAACCACCCGAAGACGCACGCGCCGCCTATGAAAAGCAGGTTGGCCAGCGCGATCCAAAGCGCGGAGCGCACAGCCGTCCGCTCGCCGCTGCCGGCAAATAACAGGCTCTCGATTATGGCAAAGGCCATGCAGGTCAGCCACATGGTCAGCATGTCCAACGACGGCACGGAGTATATCCCCAGCGCCAGGTTGACCAGCGCCTTAATAAAGATCGCCACAAACGTATACAGCGCCATGTGCAGCTTCATCTGCATCGACCAGCGGTACAGCCTCAAAAAGTTGTTCATCTAAAAACCTCCCTGCAGTTTCTCCCGGAGCGCCGGGGCATAGCGGCGCGATATCATCAGCTTCTCGCCCGTCTGGAGCCTCGCCCCTATCCTGCCGCCGGGACGGCAGGCCAGGCTGCTCACCGAGTGAAGATTGACCACGGTGGACTTGTTGCACCGGAACAGCCCCCAGCCGGCACAGCGCGCCTCCAGCTCGGATAAGCTGAAGTTCGCCTGGCACATGGCGCTCTCGGTGTAGACGAACACCCTGTCGTCCACGCACTCGTCCCATACCACGTCCCGGGCGGCGACGCCGACCGTGTCGCGCCGCTCGTCCTGCAGCCAGAGCTTGCCCGCTCCGCCCTGCAGCAGCGCCAGTATGCGGCGCAGCTCCGGGCTGTCCTCCGGCCCCTCCACGGTGACGCGGAGCGCGCCGGGGCGGTAAACCACCTTTATGTCCACTCGCATCGCCTCCATGACAACAGCATACCAGATGGCGCGAGCGCATGCAATGCCCGCGCCGCCAAGCGGTCGTTTTGCGGGTGCAAGATGCAGGCCGTTTGAAGCGCGCATGCAGCATGCGCCATGCGTCGTGCGCCGGCTGCTCGCGCCCGATTTTGCCCGAGTTTCGGCAAACAAATGAAGCAATTCCTGAGTTTTTCATAAATCTGAGCAAGTATTAACGGAAATTTGCTTGCCTGTGATTCATCACGCGTTGTATAATTTAACAGATGCAGGCGAGTAACAGGCCTGCATCCAAACTGCGTTTATACCTTAACTCCATTGGGTTACCTAGATAAAGGAGGAAGAGCATGTCCAAGAAGTATGTGTACCTCTTTACTGAGGGCAATGCCAACATGCGCGAGCTGCTGGGCGGCAAGGGCGCCAATCTGGCCGAGATGACCAATCTGGGTCTGCCGGTGCCGCAGGGCTTCACGATCTCTACCGAAGCCTGCACCCGCTACTACGAGGATGGCAAGGTCATCGCTCCGGATATCATGGAGCAGATAGATAGCGCGCTGATCAAGATGGAAGAGATCTGCGGCAAGAAGTTCGGCGATATGGACAACCCGCTGCTGGTCTCGGTGCGCTCGGGCGCGCGCGCCTCGATGCCGGGCATGATGGACACCATACTGAACCTGGGCCTCAACGAGAACGTCGTGAACGTGCTGGCCGAGAAGTCCAACAACCCCCGCTGGGCGTGGGACTGCTATCGCCGCTTCATACAGATGTACTCCGACGTCGTCATGGAGGTCGGCAAGAAGTACTTCGAGCAGCTGATAGACAAGATGAAGCAAGCGCGCGGCGTCACCCAGGACGTTGAGCTGACCGCCGACGATCTCAAGGAGCTGGCCAGCCAGTTCAAGGCCGAGTACAAGGCCAAGATCGGCAAGGACTTCCCCGACGATCCCAAGGAGCAGCTCGACGGCGCGATCAAGGCCGTGTTCCGCTCGTGGGACAACCCGCGCGCCAACGTGTATCGCCGCGACAACGACATACCCTACTCCTGGGGCACCGCGGTCAACGTGCAGATGATGGCGTTCGGCAACATGGGCAACGACTGCGGCACCGGCGTGGCGTTCACCCGCAACCCCGCCACCGGCGAAAAGAAGCTGTTCGGCGAGTTCCTGACCAACGCTCAGGGC
>CAWVGT010000272.1:0-4173 GCA_963928645.1 Candidatus Fimadaptatus sp. | reverse complement strand
GCGCACTATGCCCGACAGCACCGCCACCTGATAGCTCGTGCCCACGACCGTGACCGCCAGCACCGTCATGAACTGCCGGCTCATCTCGCGGGTCTCGGGGGTAAGCTCGCGGTATATGTCCAGTATCGGCTCGCGCACCGCGTACAGCAGCAGTCCGGTCACCGCGCCGATTATCAGGAATATCACCTGCAGCGTGCGCGTATACGACTTGACCAGCTCGCGGTCGTCGCGCCCCACCGCCTTGCCTATCAGTATGCCGGCCGCGCTGGACGCGCCGTAGCACAGCACCGATATTATCTGGAACACCGAGTTGGCCACCGACGCCGACGCCACCGCCGACGCCGCGCTGCCGGTGTCCATGTGGCCCAGTATCGCCGCCTGCAGGCCCATCGCCACGCCCCACGACGCCGACGTGAACATGACCGGCAGCGCCGCCCGGGCAAAGTCGCGATTCAGCGCCCGGTCGCGCCCGCGCAGGTCGCCCGGCCGCAGCTTGAGCACCTGCTCCTTCTTGAGCACGTACCACAGCACCACAGCCAGCTCCACCACGCGCGCCGTCAGCGTCGCCAGCGCCGCGCCGTACGTGCCCAGCCGCGGCATGCCCAGGTTGCCGAATATCAGCCCGTAGTTGAGCGTAACGTTTATCAACAGCGAACACAGCGATATGCCCATGCCCAGCCGCACGTTCTCCACGCTGCGCAATCCCGCGACCAGCACGTTGCTCACGCAGAAGATTATGTACGAGTAGGTCATCACGCGCAGGTACTTGACGCCCTCCTCTATCTCGGCCGGGTTCTCAAGCAGCAGCTCAAGGCACTGCCGGGGCGCTATCAGCGTCACCAGCATCATCAGCACGCCCGCCGCAAAGCACACCTTAAACGCTATCGCGACGACCTTCTTTATAGCCGCAATGTCGCGCCGGCCCCAGTACTGCGCCGTCAGCACCAGCATGCCCTCGCCCGCGCCGCTGACCACCATCTGCAGCAGGAATTGTATCTGGTTGACCTGCGCCACGCCCGCCAGCGCCTCCTGGCTGTACTGGCCCAGCATCACGTTGTCGGCCAGCGATACGCTGGTGACTATCACGTTTTGCAGCGCGATGTAGAACAGGAGCCTGAAAAACCTGCGGTAAAAGTCCCGGTCGCGGGTGAAGAACTGCCGCCGCGCCGCCGTTTCCATACGCCATCCCTCCGGTGATTTGACCTTTTGCACACATATCGATTTTAGTCCATGCCGCGCCGCTTGTCAACGCACATGCTATGTAAAATACTGCGCAGCGCGCACTGCCCGGCCGATTTTATGATATAATCAAGCTGTATAACGCGTTTGAGCGGAGGTATTCATATGATAGTGACCACTACGCCCTCGGTCGAGGGCCGCAGGATAACCGATTACGGCGGCATAGTCTTTGGCGAAGTGATAACCGGCGTAAACTTCATGCGCGACCTGGCGGCGTCGCTGCGCGACGTTTTCGGCGGGCGCTCGCGCTCATACGAGGAGGAGCTCAGCCGCGCCCGCGAGGAGGCCATAGCCGAAATGGCGCAGCGCGCCCAGGACATGGGCGCCGACGCCGTCGTGGGCGTCAAGATGGATTACGAGGTGCTGGGCGCCAACGGCAGCATGCTGATGGTCACGGTGTCGGGCACCGCGGTGCGGCTGGACTGAGGCGCAGGGGAGGGCATCGCCTATGTATCAGGGCTTTATTAAGGTCGCGGCGGGCACGCCCCGCATACGCGTCGCCGACGTGGACTACAACGCCGGCTCGATAATCGATATGATAAACCGGGCCGCGCAGGCGGGCGTGAAGCTTCTCGTGCTGCCCGAGCTGTGCGTGACCGGCTACACCTGCGGCGACCTGTTTTTGCAGGACACGCTGCTGGACGGAGCGCGCCGCGCGCTGGAGACGATAGTGGACAACACGCGCGAGCTGGACTTGATTGCCATAGCGGGGCTGCCGCTTAAAGTGGACAACAATGTGTACGACTGCGCCGCCGTGTTCCAGAAGGGCCGGGTGCTGGCGCTGATACCCAAGGCCAGCCTGGCCGAGTACGGAGAGTTCTCCGAAAAGCGGTACTTTACCCCCGCGCCCGAGGAGACGACCTTTTCGTACATAGCTGGAGATCTTGCATATTTTGGCAAGGGCGAGGTGTTCAGTTGCGACAAGTTGCCCGATTTCGCGTTCGGGGTGGAGTTTGGCGACGATATGTCGGCGACAAGCGCGTCGTCCGGCGAGCTGGCGGAATCCGGCGCGACTATCATATGCAACCTGTCGGCCTCGAGCGAGGTCATAGGCAAGGCCGACTACCGCAGGCTCATGGTCAGGGCCAGGTCGAGTTCGCTGATAGCGGGCTATGTCTACGCCAACGCCGGCGACGGCGAATCCACCACGGACCTCGTGTTCGCCGGGCACAACCTCATCGCGGAAAACGGCGTGCTGCTCGCGGAGAGCCAACCGTTCCAAAACGGCCTGACGATATCCGAGATAGACGTGGGGCGCCTGGCATACGAGCGCCGGCGCACGCACGTGCATCAAAAGACCGTAAAAATGCGCCATGCGACCGGGTTCTCCATGGAGTTAAATGAGACCGCGCTCACGCGCGCGATATCCGCGCAGCCGTTCGTGCCGGATGACGCCGCCGCGCTGGCCGAGCGCTGCGAGGCGATACTGCGCATGCAGGCCGCGGGCCTGGCCAGGCGCATAGAGCACGCCCACGCGCGCACCGCGGTCGTGGGCATATCGGGTGGGCTGGACTCGAGCCTGGCGCTGATAGCGGCCGTGCGCGCTATGGACGCGCTGGGCCGGCCGCGCAGCGACGTGATCGCGATAACGATGCCGTGCTTTGGCACGACGGCGCGCACCAAGTCCAACGCCGAGCGGCTGACCGAGCTGATGGGCGCGCGGCTTCAGCGCATAGACATAACCGAATCGGTGCGCCGGCACTTCGCGGACATAGGCCAGAGCGAAAGCGAGCTGGACGTGACATACGAGAACGCGCAGGCGCGCGAGCGCACGCAGGTACTGATGGACGTGGCCAACCGCACCGGCGGGCTGGTCGTGGGCACCGGCGACCTGAGCGAGCTGGCGCTGGGCTGGGCCACGTACAACGGCGACCACATGTCGATGTACGGCGTGAACGCCTCGGTGCCCAAGACGCTGATACGCCACATAGTGCGCCATGTGGCCCAGAGTTCCGGCGCGGGCGAGCTGCGCGACACGCTGATGGACATACTCGCCACGCCGGTCAGCCCCGAGCTGCTGCCCGCGCGCGACGGCGAGATAGCGCAGGTCACCGAGAACCTGGTCGGGCCGTATGAGCTGCACGACTTCTTCCTGTACTACGCGCTGCGCTGGGGCTATCCGCCCCGGAAGGTGTTCCGGGTGGCGCAGTACGCGCTGGGCGAGCGCTACGACCGCGCCACGATACTCAAGTGGCTGCGCACGTTCTACCGGCGCTTCTTCCAGCAGCAGTTCAAGCGCTCGTGCCTGCCCGACGGGCCCAAGATAGGCTCGGTCGCGCTGTCGCCGCGCGGCGACCTGCGCATGCCGTCCGACGCGTGCGCCGACGCCTGGCTGCGCGAGCTGGAGCGCATCGAGTGACGCGCGGCTGGGTGTCGGCTGGGCGATGCCTGATATATGATAACGCGGCTTGCGGGGTTCGCAGGCCGCGTTTCAGCACGTTGATAAAGCCCGTCGGCTGGACGGCGGGTTACATTCCAAACAGCTTTTTGAAACAGCATATGGGCGACGCTGTGAAACCGGCCTGATACCGGCGGCGTTCCGCTTTGATTTGCATGTCTTGCCGGTTGCTGCATATTGGGTCAAGCGGACGGCGTGCGGCATGCTTTGTAGATATACTGAAACGCGGCTTGCGGGATTCGCAGGCCGCGTTTGTTTGCGGGGCACTTTTGCATGCTGAGGATTCGGCCTGCGATGGGACGGCCGCTTTTACCGGCGCGATATGCCCGGTCGCAGCGCTTTGCCGCGATAGCGGGATGCGCATGTACAGGCGCTCAGAGCGTGGCGCGCGCATGTTGCGACTCTGCCCGCCGTCTGCGCGCCGCCGGTTTTGCGGGCCGCTTTGACCCGGCGGGCGCTGCGCCTGGCCGGGCGCGTGCCGCGGATGGCGCGCTGCCGCAACCGACGCTCCTGACGCGGACGTCGCGGCAGGAGGG
>CAWVGT010000271.1:0-24464 GCA_963928645.1 Candidatus Fimadaptatus sp. | reverse complement strand
CATGGCGGAGAATATTACCGGAACATTGATCGCGCGAGTATGCATGGCCAGTTACGCGTATTTTCCGGCATGGAGATGGCTATCTCCTTGCTTATTTGCGTATTTGCACTGCTATCTTCTGTATCGGGGGATTATTGAGCGGTTACTTGCTTTTGATAGATTTCTTCCACACCTTTATCTTAAGCGAAAAGACGAGGTTTGGATACCCTTTGTGGGATCCTTGCCTCGTCTTTTTTTGCTGGGGTGTTTTGCAACGCGCCCATGGTTTTAAGGAGTCTATTCATGCGTTCTATAGAGAATATTGCACGTTTTTTGACTTTCAGTATAGCACTTGTGTTTTAGAAGTTACAGCTCAAGGTATTTAATATTTGTACGATACCATTTATCAATCATATTATATTCCATCATTCGTATCCTTATCATCTATTACGACCGCATTGCGCAACATCTGGCGATAAGCTCCCGGAGTCAGCCCTTCATAGGTTTTGAACATCCGTGTAAAATTTGAAGCAGATGAATAGCCCAGACGACTCGCAATCGCATCCAGCCCAATATTGGTATCGTTTAGCAATACCTTGGCGCGCTGTATTTTCTTCCTGTTTACATATGTTATAAAATTTATACCAAACGTCCGCTTGAACATGTGGCTAAACGATGAATCTGACATGCCAAATCTCTGCGATATCAGGCTAATGCCAAATCCAGGTTCTTCTAATAATTTTTCAATCATATCTGCTACATTTCGCTTTAATTCTTCTGTTTCTGTAGCAGCAGTAGCATTGTCCTTCATATCTGGATACGAAGCTGCGATCCTTTCGACGCAATCATGCAATGCTGTACAAAAATCTTGCGCTGTTGCGTATACATATCCCGACAGCTGTGGAAAAAGCTGTGTCAAATCATAAACCACAATTGCGCCCGTTTCCGGACTCATAGCACTGTCCATTAGCGCAGCACATATTTCACTATACCCTAAGCGCAGTTGCTGGGCATCGTTTGCTTGCAGAGCCAGCTTTAGATGCTGCATCGGTTCAACAGGATATGCAGCGCGCCACACATCGTGCCAAGCTGCCACTTCAATACCTGTACGGCCCTGATAGCGCATCTCGTTCAATAAGTTCTCCGCCTGCTTCAACGACTCGTGCAGTTGCATAAGATCATCGTCAACTGGCCCAATGGCTATTACAGATGCTTCGCTCAGCGGGTAACTTGCTTGCATAGATTTTACTTGACGAAGCAAGCCATCGTCTGTCTCGTCGCTGGCTACTATGCAAACCAGTGTATCTGGCTGCGCCTCCTGCATGATATGTACCAATGCATGTTCGCAAGGCAAGCTTGTAAGCGATAGCATCTGCTCCGGCCTTTGAGTAAGAAGCGCTAACATTACGCTACAGTGTGCATAGTCCTTCTGCAAAAACCTTTCACAACGCGTATGTTCACTCTCATTCAACTGCTTTCCAGCAAGTAGCCGACGCACAAGTAATTCATCAACATACAGTTCGTTCTGCTCCACTCTTTTGCTAAGTTCATATATATATTTACGTATATATCCTGACTCATCTTGCGGAAACTTTTGCTTACCACCGCCTATATTTGCGACTAATTGTCTTATAGGTTGATTAGCCCATTTGGCACAGAAAGGAGTGCCCAAACATACCATCACTCCTAAAATCGCAACCGGTATAAGCATGTTCATCAAATCGATGTTAGTGCGGCGCAGTATTGAATCCGGTATGTGGACTTCATATTGTAGGCCAAAGCGATTGCTAGTGCGTCTAAACACGTGTACTGAATCATCACGTTCAAAGCCATTGGTCAGGTTTTCCTCACCAACTGATACGAGCGTGGCACCATTGGCATCCAATATTCTCGCCCCACCTTCTCCAGCCGCCATCGATAGTTGCTTGCGCATTGTATCAGTTTGAACGAATATACCCAGTACTTCATATGGCGTTTTACTCCACTGTGGGAGAGTGACCAGTATAAGCAGCGCATCGCGCTCGTAAGCATCGCTGCTGAAATGTGTGAGCCTACCCATAGGTATAAAGCCCAGCGCAGTGAAAGAGTCATTTAACACGCTGCCTGGATTGCGAAACAGCTCATATACTTCCAAACTATCCATATTGCTAAATGAATAATACGTATTTACAAAACTATCAGCCCTATATACCGACGCGCCAGTTATAAAGAAGTCACCGTCGCGTATATAGAGCAATACGTCTATTATTTCTCTATCAACGTTCTTAAGCGTTTGCAACAGCTCCATAGCATCCAATTGTGCTAATGTGTCATCACTACTCAGACTTACCGGCCGCAGTTCCGGCAGCGTTGTCACCTCTGTTGCTAAACCGAAATAGTCATAAAACGTCTCATCAAGCAATTCTGTAAGAGAATCCATAATTTTTTCTATCTGCCGCTTATTGGTCAAACGCTGTTCGTCAACCATAGCGTGTGTCAACAGCGCCGCGACAACTGTAAGTGACAAACACGATAGGCATAACAACGCAACAATCGTGCGGAGCATAACAGACGAAAAATGCTTCATATTTATCTCTCTTTCAATATTTATCATACACTTAACTTGTGCTTGGTATGTTAACGTCAATATTAATTATACCCTCTGTCCGCCATAAATTCAAGGCTAAACTATAGCCTACGGCATACAATAAGCCACATAGCATCCGCATTCAATTTTTGAAGCACTTTAATTCTCTTCCAAAAATGAGCTTAATTTTCCTTTCGTTGCCATCTTTTCACAGCATTTCATTTTTTGAATCTTTACACAAACAACAAATTGTTCTACAATTAGCCTATAATATTAAGACTCTACCAGCTGTTAGGAGGGTTGAATATGATCTCATCTTACAGCGGTTTGAAGCGCCGCAGCTTTGTATCTCGCCTCCGCCGCGACCTCGTCACCAATTGGCGTCTATATGTGCTCATATTACCTGCGTTGGTAGCACTGGTGTTGTTCAGGTACATGCCTATGTACGGCTTGCAAATTGCCTTTAAGAATTTCAAGCCAGCTAAAGGTATATTGGGAAGTGATTGGGTTGGGCTAAAGCATTTTGCTAGCTTTATCAACAGCTACCAGTTTGAAAATGTGCTTTGGAACACCATCAACATAAGCGTTATTAGTCTGATAGCAGGTTTCCCAATGCCAATAGTATTTGCGTTGCTGCTCAACCAAATTCGGCATCAAAAATCAAAGAAAGTCCTGCAAACCGTGACATACATGCCCCACTTTATATCCACAGTCGTGCTAGTGGGTATGTTGAATGTATTCCTCTCACCGTCTACGGGATTGTACGGTCATGCAATGCGCGCACTTGGCGTGTCTCAACCCAACAACATATTAGCTCAAAAGGAATGGTTTATTCCACTCTATGTGTTGTCCGGCATATGGCAAAATACGGGCTGGGATTCTATAATATATCTTGCAGCACTATCGTCAGTAAGCGTCGACTTATATGAGGCGGCGACGGTTGACGGCGCATCCAAGTTTAAGCGCATGATATATATCGACATACCTTGCATTATGCCGACAGCTATCATACTCCTTATCATGAGCATGGGCAACATATTCAGTCTTGGCTTTGAGAAGATTTTCCTTATGCAAAACAATCTGAACTTACCTGTATCTGAAACCATCAATACATATGTATATAAGCAGGGCATTGTCGGAGGTAAATATAGCTATTCCGCAGCAATAGGATTGTTTAACACGGTTATTAACTTCATCATACTTCTTGCAGTAAATCAGTTTGCCCGCAAGATGAGTGAGACTAGTCTGTTCTAAATGGAGGTAATACTATGGCCGAAGTGTCAGCTAAGCGCATCAAGCGCACGCCTTCCGATCTCATGTTTGATATATTCCTGGCCATAATGGGAATTGCTGTGTTTATAATAGTCGTGTATCCATTGTATTTCGTTGTGCTGGCTTCCTTTTCCGATCCATTGAAAGTAGCTGGTGGTAAGGTCTGGATCTGGAGCGACTCGTTCACGCTGTACGGCTATGAACAGGTTTTCCAAAACGACCGCATATGGATAGGCTATCGTAACACGATACTATACGCTGGAGTAGGTACGCTGTTACATCTGTTAGTAACTCTCTCGGCAGCTTACACACTATCGCGTAAAGACCTTATGCTGCGTAGCTTTCTGATGCTGCTCTTCACCATAACGTTATTTTTCAGTGGCGGCATGATACCCACTTATTTTGTATACCGCGATCTAGGTATACTCGATACAGTCTGGTGTTTGTTGCTGCCCGGCTCACTAGGTATATACAACCTTATTATCGCTCGAACGTTTTTTAGTACCAGCATACCAAATGAACTGCTGGAAGCCACCAAAATAGATGGTTGTACGGATTTCCGATTCTATTTTCAATTCGTACTACCACTGTCCAAGGCCATCATTGCCGTAGTGGCACTGTACAATATGGTCAATGTATGGAACAGTTATATGGACGCGCTGCTTTATCTACGCAACGAAAAGTTGGTCCCGCTACAATTGGTGCTCCGAGAGATACTGGTAGCTACATCAAACGATGCCACAATGGCCGGAACTGGCGAGGATCTTCACTTGACCATGCGTGAGCAGGTTAAATATGGTGTTATTGTTGTATCGACACTACCACTAATGGTCATATATCCCTTCTTGCAGAAGTATTTCAATAAGGGTGTTATGATTGGTGCAGTAAAAGGTTAAGGTTGTCATGTCCAGAAATGGCATACACAATAAATAACGAGGAGGTATCCCCATGAGAAGGTCGCTGTTCTGGGTGTTGATTCTGGCATTGCTGACAAGTTTATTTACGCCAATGGCTGTCATTGCCGAGGGGGAACCAGTTGAGTTAAGCGTTGTCGTATCGATGCACACGAGCACGCTTGACCTGGAGACGCTGCCTATTTATCAGGAACTAGAAGAAAAGTGCAATGTTGATATCACCTGGGAATATTATCGCGCTGATTGGGATACCAAAAAGCAACTGATATTGGCCTCTGGTGATTTGCCCGACGTGTTCTTCGGTCGGTACGCACTTACCGCCAACGACATACAGCTCAACCTTGATAGCTTTATTCCACTCGACGACTTGATCGAACAATATGCACCCAACATACAGACTATGTTTGAGGCTTATCCTCAAACCAAAGATATCAACCGCTTCTCCGACGGACAGATATACTCTCTTCCTCACGTGCTGCCTGACCGCCCTGTCCACCTCGGTTCTATGTTTATCAATCAGGCTTGGCTGGATAAGTTGGGGCTTGAGACTCCTACCACCATAGATGAGCTTAACGAAGTTGCACGCGCATTCGTAACTCAAGATCCCAACGGCAATGGTGAGCAGGATGAACTCGGCTTTGTATTCTCCAGTGTAGATGACGCCAACTTTGGCGCGAGGGTATTTATAGGCATGTTTGGCGTACATGATTCGATGGACAGCTGGTTGGCGTTGGACGATGACAAGAATGTGATCTATAACCCCGCCACCGACGGATATAAAGCTTTCATATCATGGCTGCGTTATCTTTATGAAGAAGGCTTAATGGATCGCGAGATGTTGACGCACGACTTTGCTCAGTACAAGGCTAAGACCCGCCGCAGCGAGATGGAAATCTCCGGCATACAAAGTGGTTGGGAAATCAGCCAGATGGGCAATCGCAACTACAATGTGCTTATGCCTGTAGTCGGCCCTAATGGCGATCAGCTTGTCTCCGGCAACACCATAATGAATAAGCTGGGCGTCGGCAGCTACTGCTGCTTCACCATCACTACTGCTTGTGAGGATCCGGTCGCCGCAATTAAATGGGCTGATCAGTTCTATACTGATGAATACGGCATCCAATCTCATTATGGCGCATATGGTGTTTCGCTGCAGAAAAACGATGACGGTACTATTAGCTTCCTGTGCCCCGAAGGTCAGAGCCTTGACAACTGGAAATGGACCAATGGCATGAGCGACAACTTTGTTGGCTGGGTAAGTGATGAGATGGAAGCCAAATTGGTATTCGGCGACTGGACCTATCAGGAAGGCGTTGGAAAGCGTCAGATCGACGAGGCATATAAGCCGTATATAGACGAGAGCTATAACTTCCCGCCTGTCATGCTAGATGCTGAAGCTGCAGAAGAAGCGGCCACCATCTATGCTGACATAGAATCCATTACTGATACTTTTACCGCGCAGTGGATCGCCGAAGGCGGTATTGATGATCAGTGGAATAGCTATCTGGAAGAGTTGGAGCGTGCCGGTCTGAGCCGCTACCTGGAGCTCAATCAGATCGCCTATGACGCCAGTTATGGCAGCAATTAATGCCAAACGCTCGTAAATTACCTATGAGCCAAACATAAGGGTATGTGTGAGCTGCTGCTAATGCAGCAGCTCACATTAAGTTATATAGTCGCGAACGCAATTACGCGAAAGGTGAGGGTAGAAACAACATGTTTGAGATACACAATCAACGTCTTATCTGGCGCTATGATGCCGAAACTATGTGGATCGAACCCTGGGGACCGAATAGCCTGCGCGTACGCGCGACTACAGAGCGGCTCATGCCCGAGATCGATTGGGCACTTCTACCCGCGACTGATATGGCCGCGCAACTGTCGCTTGCCGATGACGGCGGTGCTGAAATAACCAATGGCCGCATAAAGGCTACTGTATCTAAAACCGGTAAAATCCGATTCTGGAATTCGCACGGCGAGCTGTTGCTTGAAGAGTTTGTACGAGACATGAGCCAGCCTGATTTTTCCAGCCACATGCGTATTGCTGCTCGAGAACTAAAGGGAATCATAGGCGGTGCTTATCAAGCCACCTTACGTTTTGAATCCGATCCCAATGAAAAGCTATTTGGCATGGGTCAATATCAGCAAGGCATATTCAATCTCAAGGGTGCAACATTAGAGTTGATGCAGCGAAACGCTCAATGCTCAGTACCATTTGTACTCTCAAACAAAGGATATGGCATGCTTTGGCATAATCCTGCAGTAGGCCAAGTAACGTTCGGAACAAATGTCACTCAATGGTTTGCGCAATCCACCCATCTCATAGATTACTGGATAACGGCTGGAGATACTCCCGCTCAGATAGTAACTGAATATGTACAGGCTACCGGTTTGCCGCCCATGATGCCTGACAGCGCAATGGGATTCTGGCAGAGCAAACTACGCTATCGCACACAGGATGAGTTACTCAGTATTGCACGCGAATACAAGCGCCGCGG
This sequence comes from Candidatus Fimadaptatus sp., assembly GCA_963928645.1. GTDB lineage: Bacteria > Bacillota > Clostridia > Christensenellales > Aristaeellaceae > Fimadaptatus. Next base: position 17,235 of record CAWVGT010000271.1, on the reverse strand, counting down.
ATTGCCCCTAGACGTAATCGTTATTGACTTTTATCACTGGAACCACTTTGGCGAATGGACTTTCGACAAAAAATGCTGGCCCGATCCCGAAGCAATGATGCGTGAACTGCGCGAACTTGGTATCGACGCAGCAGTTTCGGTATGGCCCAGCGTCGAGCTGAGCAGCAATAACTTTGGGGAAATGCTGGCTAAAGGGTATCTCACACAGGTTGATACCGGGGTACGCATGTCAATGCGTTCAGCATCATGGACTATATTTTATGACGCCACCAATCCTGAAGCCAATGAATATCTGTGGAATAAGTTAAAGCAAAGTTATTACGACGTAGGCATAAAGTACTTTTGGCTGGATGCAGCGGAACCACAATACGCCTCATACCTAAACTATGGCGCTGATTCGTACCGTTATCAGCTTGGTCCCCATCCAATGGTTGGCAATATATATCCTCAAAAGTACGTCGAAGCCATATACAATGGGCTCGTGGACTCTGGTGAACATTGTCCTCTTTCACTTGTGCGCTGTGCATGGGCTGGCAGCCAACGCTTTGGCTCGTTGGTGTGGAGCGGTGATATACACTGCAGTTTTAAGAGTATGCGTTGGCAAATCGCCGCAGGATTACACATGGGCTTAGCAGGCATAAGCTGGTGGACGACTGACATAGGCGGCTTTGACTGGGGCAATATCAATGATGATGGTTTCCGCGAGCTCATGGTACGCTGGTTTGAATGGAGCGTATTCAGTCCTGTACTGCGCATGCATGGCGACAGGTTACCGCGTTCGCTTAATGCCGAATCCGGCCTGACTGATTACTGCGGTGCAGACAATGAGATTTGGAGCTTTGGAGAAGATAACTATCGCATACTATCAAGGTATCTGATTCTGCGCAAGGCACTCAAACCATATATCTGCCGTCTCATGAGCGAAGCACACAAAATCGGGACACCCGTAATGCGTCCATTGTTCTACCATTACCCTGACGACAGCCAAGCATGGGATATATGCGACAGTTATCTTTTCGGTGCCGATGTGCTTGTTGCCCCTATCGTGGAAGCCGGTTCCGTGTCCCGCAATGTATATCTACCAAAGGGTAGTTGTTGGCTAGAGTTAAGCACAATGCATTTACACAATGGCGGGCAATGGATTGTGTGTCAAGCGCCGCTAGATACCATTCCGCTGTTCGTACGCGACGGAGTATCTGTACCCGGTCTTTATGAACCCCAAGCTCAGTGAAAGGAGCCTGTGCATATGTATCAACTATATGGCGATGGTTTACACGACGATACTCAAGCCATCCAGCAAATGCTGGATTCAGGCATCAGTGAAGTTACCCTACCTGCACCTATCCGCGAATACCTTATCAGTGACTGCCTACGCATCCACAGCGGTCAAACACTGCGCCTTTCCCCCACAACACGCGTAAGACTACAGGACCATAGCGACTGTCTAATGCTCACAAATGCAGAAATAGGCTCACATGATATAGCTGTTATTGGTGGCATATGGGACTTCAACAACCAAAATCAATCGCCCAATCCATGTAAGCAGCCTGATGGTTGGAAAGGCACGCATTTTGATGCTAATCCCGAACTCATTATGCGCTATGACGATGTTTATCGCGGCATTATTATGCGCTTTTTTGACATAACAAGATTGACTGTGCGTGACATAACTTTTAAGGATCCTGTCACGTTCTGCCTGCAACTGGCATACGTTACTCATTTTACAATTGAGAATGTGTTTTTCGACCAAAATGATGGAAACCCCACTGCAGAGAATATGGACGGCGTGCACATCGACGGCGGATGTCGCTTTGGCCTCATACGCAATGTCAAGGGCACATGCTATGACGATGTAGTAGCGTTGAATGCTGATGATTGGTGCGACGGCCCGATCTCTGACATACAAGTAGATGGCGTATTTGGCGCGAACTCTTTGCGTGGCGTACGGTTGTTGTCCATGACGTCACCTGTAACTCGGATATCAGTAAATAATATATTTGGTACATTCTATCAAAATGCTATTGGTCTGACGTACTTCTATCCTCGTATATGCGGTCGTCGTGGCCAAATGCAGGACATAGTGATACGCAACATATTTGCTTCCAATGCACCACGACGCGAAGTGTACAACAAGCCTGGACCCTATACTTTCTCTCTGATATGGGTTGACTCTGATATTGACGTTGGCAATCTTGTTATAGAAAACGTATTTCGCCATGAAACAGTTGCCGCTGTTGAGTCACTACATATTTGTGCCAATGCCAACATTGATATGTTGCAGCTTTCTCACTTAGAGCATGACAACAATACCGGCACCCCAGTTCCTGCTATACTAAATGAAGGTTGTATCACGCGTTGTTATCTTCACGACGTGCGAGCGCATGGCGATCAGTTGTTGTGTGACCATGGGCAGATAGAATACTTGATCCAGACATAGCAATTCACGCATTGAATTCTGTGTCTATATGTATTACATGCGGCGGAAAAGAACTGGTGGCTGATGAAACTTACCTTTCAGCTAACGTTTCTAAAGACAGTCGAATTGATACAGAAGTGGAAACCGAGTTAAGTATGCAGAGCTACCTGGATCGCTTGGATGAAGGGCTTTATAAACAGCCGGGCTTCAAAAGACCTCCGGTCAAGGCGATCAGAAAAAGTCGCATTACCAGTAAAACTTACCCAGATAGCGGTTGTATCAACCACGGAAAAAAGAGTGGCATCGGATACCTGATGGATACTACAGTAGACTGTAAATATGGGATTATAACCGGCGTGGATGTGTATCCGGCAAACGAAAAAAAAGCTTACTGGTTTTACGACATCTGGAGTGGCAGACCTGAGACTAAACCAAGTTTTGTGTAAACCTACTGTGAGGTGCAGAATAGAAGCAGTACACAGTAGGTTTACCATATATCCAGAAAGAATCGTACCCCAGAGGAAAATGCCCGTCGAGAGAAGATCCGTGAGCTGTTGCAGATGGCAAACATCGCCAGCATGGACGACATCCAGATAAGGTCCAATAAGTTGCGCAAAAAGAAATAGACACGGTCCATAGGCAAGTGATAGAATGAAGTCGCGACACACCATTCTGAAAGGAGCCTGGGAACCATGTCCGAGAAGATTGTATATCATTCCCGAAGGCCGCACAGCCATCCCAAACGGCATGCTGAGGCGGAACGGCCGCTCATCCGCAATATGCGCCGACGCAATCCACAGCTCGGCATCGCTGAGCTGTGGGCAGGATAGCGCGATCATGGATACGCCCGCTGCCTGGAAAGCCTGTGGAGAGAGCTGCGCCGCGTCGCGACTGCCTTCCAGGGGAAAGGGTGTAAAGGCTGAGTATGTTCAGACTGACAACGGTTTTAATTTGGCGAATCGATTTTCAAACAGCAAGCGCGCCATACCGATGCTGTTTGAGGCCGCTGTGGCGGAGCTGGTTATCCGACACAAACTGATTCGCCAATACACGCCGCGTCACAACGGCAAAGTTGCAGCGACTCCCGCCCTATGCGACCTCTTAGCTGGAACTCGCCCAGGCAGATGCTCGCTTGCTTCACTGTACAAAATGATTGACAAACCTACATAAACTTCAGAATCATATAGTAGGTTTACTTGACGCAAGTTGCAACCTGGTGGTAAAATATAACCTTAATACCTGGGACAAACCGGCCGCCATGGCAGGCGGCATGGCAGCGACGCTGGGTGCGCTCAATCCGTTCGGGTATCGCGGGCATATCCGGGATGAGGAGGCGGGGCTGCACTGTCAACGATAAGAGCAATGTGGGGGAATGCCAAGCATACCGCATGAATCGTTAGAATAGGAGTGCTGATATGGGTACATGGGGTACATCGATATTTGCGAATGACACGGCTGCGGATGTTAGCGACATGTATGAAGACATGTTGATAAGTGGATTTGATCCGGAAGAAGCTGAACGCCGGATCATTCAAGAGTTCAATATGGATAACGACGACGATTTTTCCGCGTGGTCAGGATTGGCGGCTGCTGAGTGGAGATGCGGGCGGTATTTGTCAGAACGCGTTAAGAATAAGACGATTGCATTGATAGATGCAGGGGCAGATCTGGAGCTGTGGAATACAGCCCAACAACGCAATAGGCGCAAACTGGCTTTGGAGAAATTGCGGCAGCAGCTTTTGTCGCCGCTCCCAAAGCCAAAACGGTTGAAAAAAATCTCGCCAGTCAGTAGCCCCTGGGATATAGGCGATGTACTGATGGTGAGAATGCCGGTCGATAATATGCTCATGGATGCGAATATGGATAAGTGCGGATTATCAGATAAATACGCTTTGATTCAAGTGGCGGCAATTGAACGCATAAAATGTTCGCGCTTTGCCGCGGATGATGAAACCATCGATGCCCCGTTTTTTTTGATATACCATTGGTGGGGAGATGATATGGAGTCGGCGCGGCAAGCCATAAGCAAACAGGTATTCGCATATAAACGTCATACTCGACAAATTGGCAATGAAGAAATAAATAAAATATACGCCACATTTCAAATTATATTATTGGAGCGAGAAATGAAGGAATATGACTGCTTTCATCTGATTGCACATGTTGATACACTTGATCCCCCAAACATGGATTGGCAAAAGACGTGCGATTATCATAATGGCGGCGCGATAATACCGCACTACATACAAATGCGCTTGTTAGAAAGTATGCCAGTGAAAAATGAGGGCAAAGTCGATATAAAGTACATCGTTTGAATGCTGAATGCAAGCGTGTATCGAATTGTGCGGACATATGACCAATGAATTGGCGGCAAAACTGGATGAGAAGTAAAGGCAGGAATATATTCCGGCGTTCGGCGGGTACTTCGATGACGCATGTGAAGAATGGAATTGTGGCGCTTTACTTGACACTAAAAATGGACATCCAGCATTACATATCCAACTATAAGATGTTCCGGGTGCAGAAGGCCAGATTGCTGTTTCCAGAAGGCGGCATATGAGGACGCGCTGCCTGGCCTCCGCCCGTTCTGGCGCTCTTCATATTGTCAACTGCGCGAAGCCCTTGTACGGGGCGGGCATAGAGGCGCCTGCGGCGCGCAAATCCGCCGCGCGCGGATGCCCGGACGCCAGGGGTCGCTGCCCGGCGTCCGGGCCGCGACCGCGGGCTGGCGGTTCGATGCGCGCGGACAAAGGCGAGGCTTGACCCACCCGGTCCGGGCGTGGATCAAGCCTCGCAAGCGGTGCGGCGCGGCACGCGGGGCGCAGCTCAACCGATCGCCGTGCCCGCATGCGGCGCGCCCGGCAGCTGCCCGTGCGCGGCCAAACCGGCGTCACGCCAGCTCAAAGCACATCAGAGTGTCCGCCGGCAGCAGCAGCTGTATGTAGTCGCCGTCCAGGCCGTACTCGATCCACTCCGAGCACTCGGTCAGCACGCTCAACCTGAGCGGACGGCCGCGGAAGGCGCGCGGCAGCTTGCGGCGGAACAGGCCCGACTGGGTCTGGTATATGTACAGTCGCCCGTCCAGCGGTATCATGCGCGAGGTGTTGTCGGCTATGAGCACGTCGTCCTCCGTGCGGATCTCCAGAAACTGGCAGCTGTCGTCCGCCTGAACCGTCGTGCCGTCGTCGTACCTGACGCTCGCGCGCCAGTTGAGGCCGCCATTCCGGTATTCGACCATGTTCTTGGTCAGCATGTAGCGGTACAGCATGTTCTGCAGCACCACCGGGCGCAGCACCGTCGCGCGGTTGCCAAAGGCGCTGTACGTGAGATCCTCGTTTATGCTGGCCACGGTCGCTATGCGGCTGGGCTTGTAATTGCTGCCGCCGCCATAGACCACGTTCTGATAGAGTATCGGCCACAGCTGGAACATGTGATACAGGCCGCTGAACGCGTGCGATATCTCGACCTTCATGCCGTTGAGCGATTCGGTCGTGACGTCTATGCCGCGCGCGCGCAGATACTCGATTATGCGCAGCTGGCCGCAATAGAACTCCTTGTCCGGGCCTATGAACTCGTCCGCCTCCCAGCTCGAGTTCGTGTTGCGGAACGCGTCTATGTGTATGCTTTCGGTCACGGGCACCAGCTTCAGGAACTCGTCCAGCCGCTCGAATATGTAGCCCGAGCGCACGTCCTTGGTGTGATTGATGTGGTACGCCTGGCGCTGCAGGAATACCTCCCAGGTCATTATAGAGCCGTCCACATCCCGGCAGATTATGTCCTCGCGCCAGCCCGGATTGCCTATATACGCGTCGTCCACGTTGATGTGCACGCTCACCGTGCAGTTGTAGCGCTCCCGGGCCTCCTCTATCAGCTGCATGAACTCGTCGCGCGTGCCCACGTCGGGATTGATTATGTTAAAGCGCGGGTAATTCGTGTCGTGGCCGTGCGACTGCCAGCCCACCAGGTACGCGATCTGGTGCGCGCCGTGGGTTATGTGGTGGATGTAGCGTATTATCTCAAGCGCCTGCTTGAACGTGGTGTGCGTGTAGCCGTTCACCGAGCACATTATCTTGTACCATACCGCGTCCCTGTATATCGGGCAGGGCTGCGGCAGGTAGCGCTTCAGCGCCAGCTGGTAGTCGCATTCGTCCGCGCGGCCGTCGCCGTTTACGTCCCCGGTAAAGTGTATCGCGAACGTCCAGCTGTCAAAGCGCAGATCGCGCAGGTCGAAGTACAGCCGGTTCAGTCCCAGCCGCATGCCGCCGCTCCGCTGCGCATAGCGCGCGTTGGGCGTGAACTCGACAAACAGTGGCGCCACCGCGTATTCGCTGCGCACAAAGGCGCAGATCTCGCCATTGAACCCGCAGGCGTGCACCGTCGATTCGCCCGGCCGGGGCCACGCCTGTATTATCGGGCCCGCCTCAAACCGCTCCTGATGCAGGCCGCGGCCTATCGTGGAATGCCATTCGCGGGGCGTGTATATGTCGCACGCGTAGCTGAACCCGGAGTCGAACTTCAAAAACGGCAGCCGGGCAAAGCTGACGTATTCTACCGGCCTGCTGTCCGGGGCTATCGAGAGCGAATACTCGAGCGCATCGCCGCACTTCACGGCCAGATTGAGCCGGTATCCCTCCGCTGCCAGCATATAGCCGGCATCGGTTTTGGCTATCTGCATATCGCTCAGCGCGAACTCGTGGCCGTCTATGTCGATGCGGTCGTCGCCGTCGACGCCCGCTATGCGCGCTCCGCCGGCCGTTATGTATTCTACCGGAAACGGGTATGCGCCAAATACCGCCTTAACCAGTGCGTTTTTCCATTCCATAAGCCTGCCGCCCGCCCCTGATGGCGGGCCCTCCTTCCAAATATACTGGCCTTTTCGCGTGCAGTGTGAGTTGGTTTACGGTTCTGAAACACTTTCATGCCACTATTATAATGTGATCGCGGCGATTGTGAAATGTACGTATGTGGTTTTTACATGGATAAATTCGATGTGCCCGCGCGCATTGCGGCCCTGCGTGCGCCGCGCCGCCAAACCTGCTGTGCCGAGTTGACAGCGCGCGCCGGGGCATGCTAGAATTTAGTGATGCTCCAGCTACACGCTGCGCCGCCGGGCCGGCCAGTGCGCAGGCCGAAGCCCTGCGACAATGCGCCGGGCGCCGTGCCTGAGGCCTGCCAGGCCGCGCAGCCAAGTCGGGCCATGCCCGGCGGGGCCGGCCAACGCGCGCCGGAGCCGCTGCGCCTGCGCGCCGGCATGGCCCGGGCTGCGCGGTGGGACGGCGGGCTTTTGCAACCGGGACGCGGGGCGCGTCTCGATAGCGCCGGCCAGGCGCCCGATACCGCCCGGCCCACGGCGCGGCGCCCATTCGGTCACGCACGCGATTGCCTGCGGCGCGCGGAGGCATATGACTGACGTGCGTCCGCACTCGGTCATGTGCCTTGCTGACGCCTGCCGAGCGCACAGCTCGTAAGGCGGCCCGTCGGCAAGACCTGTGCGATGGGTATATCGCAAGGTGTTCGAAACCGCGACTGCCGCCGGGCTGACCGCCCGGGCAAGACTCGCGCGAAGTGTATATCGCAAGGAGTCCGAAACCGCGACTACCGCCGGGCTATCCGCCCAGGCAAGACCCGTGCGAAGGGCATATCGCAAGGTGACCGAAACCGCGACTACCGCCGGGCTATCCGCCCAGGCAAAACTCGCGCGATGGGCATATCGCAAGATGGCTGAAACCGAGACCATCGCTGCGCTATCCGCCCGGGCAAGACCTGCGCGAAGGGCATATCGCAAGGAGTCCAAAACCGCGACTGCCGCCGGGCTGTCCGCCCAGGCAAGACTCGCGCGAAGGGCATATCGCAAGAAGTCCAAAACCGCGACTGCCACCGGGCTGTCCGCCCAGGCAAGACCCGTGCGATTGGCATATCGCAAAATGGCTGAAACCGAGACCATCGCTGAGCTATCCGCCTGGGCAAGACCTGCGCGAAGGGCATATCGCAAGGAGTTCGAAACCGCGACTACCGCCGGGCTATCCGTCCAGGCAAGACCCGTGCGATTGGCATATCGCAAGGTGACCGAAACCGCAACTGCCACCGGGCTGTCCGCCCGGGCAAGACCCGCGCGATGAGCATATCGCAAGCCGCGCACGGAGTACTTGAGGTGTGTGCGACCAGCCAAGGCGCTTGCGCGGGCGATGGCCTGGCGCTGCGCGCTGTCCGCCGGCATGGCAATCCCTGGTGCGACCATATCCCCGGCTGTTCATCGGCTCGCGGCAGGTCGCGCCAGTTTCGGTGAACGCCGTGCGCTGAAGTGCCCGCCGCACGCCCTTTGAGTTATGTTGTTTCACATATCCGGCCGCGCGCCGCGCCGTTGCGCTGCGCAGCCCGCATGTCCGGCGCGATGGCGACGCCGGGATCTCATGACGCAAGCGCCCGTGCAGCGCGGCGGATTTGCCCGGCGTGCGCCCGTCGCACGCCCGGCCGCGCCGATACAGCGACGTGCCGCGCGCATACGATGCGAACCCCGCCGTATATAAATAAGCAGCCAGCCGCCCGGCTGTACCGCCATGGGCAATGCCGCGGGCCAAATCGCCGCTGTGCCCGGGCTGCCCGACGGCTTTACCCGGGCCAGTAAACGGAGGTGACCAACTTGATATGGAACGCCACTTACCCCCGAGGGGAACTGGATCGCTGCCTGATATGCCACGACGCGCCCTGCACCCGCGCCTGTCCGCGGCAGCTCGACCCGGCGCGGCAATTGCGCAGCGCGCGCTTTGACAACGCCATGGGCGCGGCGCTGCGCCTGGCCGGGGCCGGCTGCCCGGACGACTGCGCCGCGCCCTGCGAGCGCGCGTGCGTGCTCGCGCCGCAGCCCGTCGCGATAAAGCGCATCTGCACCGCGCTGGGCCGGGACGCCGCGCAGCTGGGCGACCTGGGCGACGCGCCCGTGGAGCTCGACTGCGAGTTCTGCGGCGTCAGGCTGGTTAACCCCTTCCTGCTGTCCTCGTCGGTCGTCGCGAGCGACTATGAGCGCATCGCGCGCGCCTTCGAGATGGGCTGGGCGGGCGCGTGCTACAAGACGCTGTGCAACTTTATACCGCGCGAAGCCTCGCCGCGCTACTCCGCGCTGTCCGGCGAGCGCGAGTTCTACGGCTTCAAGAACATCGAGCAGCTCTCGGGCAACCCGCTTGACGAGGATCTGGCCATAATCGCCCGCCTGAAGCGCGACTACCCCGGCCGCGCCATCATAGCGTCGATAATGGGCCGCGACGACGCCGAATGGGAGCAGCTGGCCAGGCTCGCGCAGCAGGCCGGCGCGGACATGATAGAGTGCAACTTCTCCTGCCCCAACATGGAGCAGGACGGCCTGGGCGTGGATGTGGGCCAGAGCCCCGAGGCCGTGGCGCGCTATACCGCGGCGGCGCGGCGCGGCTGTACCGTACCGCTGCTGGCCAAGCTCACGCCCAACGTCGCCGACATGACGCCCATGGCGCGCGCCGCCGTGCGCAACGGCGCGGACGGCCTGGCCGCGATAAACACCGTAAAGAGCATAATGGGCATGAACCTGGACACCTACGCGACCAGCCCGCAGGTGCGCGGCCTGTCGGGCGTGGGCGGCTACTCGGGCCGCGCGGTTAAGCCGATCGGCCTGCGCTTCATATGGGAGCTGGCGGCGTGTCCGGAGCTGGCGGGCGTGCCGCTGGCCGGCATGGGCGGCATCGAGACCTGGCGCGACGCCGTCGAGTACATGCTGCTGGGCGCGGGCCACGTCCAGGTGACTACCGCCGTGATGCAGTTTGGCTACCGCATAATAGACGACCTGCGCCAGGGCCTGACGCTCTATCTCAGGGAAAAGGCGCTGCGCCGGCCGGGCGAGCTCGTCGGGCTGGCCGTGCAGAACGTCAAGGCGCTGGACGAGCTGGAGCGCGGTAGCGTGCTGCTGCCCCGGTTCGACAGGCGCCGCTGCGTGGGCTGCGGCCGCTGCCATGTATCCTGCCGCGACGGCGGGCACAACGCGCTTGAGCTGCGCGACGGGCGGCCCGTGCTGCGGCCGCGGCTGTGCGTCGGCTGTCATCTGTGCGTGCTGGTCTGTCCGATGCACGCGATATCCGGGTTCGGGCGGCGGGTCGAGCGCGAGTGACGCCGCGCAGGCCGGCGCGCGTTTGGCTGCATATCCGCGTTCCGGGCGCCGGGATAGCGCAAAGCAGCGGCTCGCGTTCATCGGCGCGCTAACCCCATGCGCGGGCGCGACACGGCCAGGCGGTGCGCATCAGCCCGCGCGACCGTGATGTATCCAGGAAGCGCCGCGCGATCATCGGCGTACCAACACCGCGTGCGGGCGCGACATGGCCAGGCGGCGCGCATCAGCCCGCGCGACCGTGATGTATCCAAACAGCGCCGCGCAATCCCGACAGCATCCGACGCGCCTGCACAATAGCGCCATGCGATGCGCCCCGAACCCACAGGGCCCGTATGGCCGGTCTTGCCCGCGCGGCGGGCGATTCATTCGCTGTTCTATAAAATTAACAAACACGTGCGATTTCATGGTCGAAATTTGACGCTTCTGCGCGCATAATTGTATCCGTATGTCATGCGCGCATGCGCCCGCGCGATGCCGGCGGCCCGCCCGGTCGCCCGGCTCATGCGCGCCGCAAGCCCGGTACCACCCGACACCGGCCAAGGAGGCGGACGCAAATGGACTTATTGACGCAGGCATTGCACATGGCGGTCGACGCGCACGCGAACGCGCGCCGCAAGCTGGACGGCGCGCCGGCCGCGCTGCACGCGCTGGAGGCCGCGACGATCGCTGCCGCGCTCACCGACGATGCGGATGTGATCGCCGCCGCCGCGCTGCACGACACCGTAGAGGACGCGGGCGTCGCGCTGTCCGACATAGAGGCGCGATTCGGCGCGCGCGTGGCCGCGCTGGTCTGCGCCGATACCGAGCCGCGCGTCGCGGGCGAAGCGCCCGATGAGAGCTGGCAGCGGCGCAAGCAGGCCACGATAGACCGCCTGCGCGCCAGCGGCGACCCCCAGGAGGCCGTAATAGTGCTCAGCGACAAGCTGTCCAACATGCGCGCGCTCTATCGGGGCAAGCTGCGGCTGGGCGACGCGATGTGGCAGCACTTCCATCAGCGCGACCCCGAGCGGCATCACTGGTACTACCGCGCGCTGGCCGACGCGCTGAGCGGGCTGCGCGACACGCCCGCGTGGCGCGAGTACGACTGGCTCATAGCGCAGGTATTTGACGAGGCCGGCCACGGCTGACCGCCGCGCGCCGCGCAGCGCCGGAGTATACGCACAACCATAACATGTCCACGGAGGTTATCGACATGGTGAGTGCATTGAGCGGCGACGCGCTCACGCTGGCGCTGTCGGGCCATATAGACTCGTCAAACGCCGCCGCGGTGGAGGCCGGGATAACGCAGGCCGTGCAGCGATATGCCCATAAGTGCCTGACGCTCGACATGAGCGCGCTTGAATACATATCCAGCGCCGGGCTGCGGATAATACTGCGCCTGCTCAAGCGCGAGCCCGCGCTGAGCCTGAGCGAGCTGTCCAGCAAGGTATATGAGATATTCGACATGACCGGCTTTACCGAGCTGCTGCCGATACGCAAGGCGTACCGGCGCGTGTCGATAGCCGGCTGCGAGGCTATAGGCCGGGGCGCGAACGGCACGGTGTACCGCATCGACCGCGACACCGTGGTCAAGGTGTACAACGCGCCGGACTGCCTGCCCGACGTGCAGCGCGAGCGCGAGCTGGCGCGCAAGGCGTCCGTGCTGGGCATACCGACCGCGATACCCTACGACGTGGGGCGCGTGGGGGGCGGGTTTCGGCTCGGTGTTCGAGTTGCTAGTCGCTGTCCAGGCTGATAGGCGCAGCGCCCGCGCGCTATGCGGAATGCGTGGCGGTGTTTGCCGAGTTCATGCGCCGGCTGCACTCGACACGCGCAAAGCCCGGCGAGCTGCCCGACGTCAGGCCGCTGGCGAACGAGTGCGCCGACTGCGCCTGCCAGCTGCTTTCGAGCGCACAGGCCGCGCAGCTGTGCCGCCTGCTCGACGCCCTGCCCGCCACCGGCACCATGCTGCACGGCGATTACCATACCAACAACATCGTCATGCAAAACAGCGAGGCGCTCATCATAGACATGGATACGCTGTGCACCGGCCACCCGATATTCGAGCTGGCGTGGGCGCATCTTGCGTGGGCCGCGGCGAGGTCGAGCCCCGCACCGTGGAGGAGTGCCTGGGCCTGCCGTATGAGCTGACCTGCCGCTGCTGGCGCGACGCGCTGCGCGCATACCTGGGCGATTGCGACGACGCGCGGCTGGACAGCGTCGAGGCCCGGGCGCGGACGGTGGCGTACACGCGGCTGGCGCGCCATGTGCTGCGCCGCGACGCCCAGGATACGCCCGACGGCCGCCGCACGCTGGAGCTGTGCCGCACGCGGCTGAGCGCGCTGCTGGACAGCGTGGATTCGCTGGACTTCGATAGGGTCGGGTGAGCGCGGCGCAGGCCCGGTTCGCCCGGCTGCGGCCCGGGGCATGCCCGGCGCGCGCCGCCCAACCCGCGCTGCCAAATCTCAACAAGGAGGCTGAAACCATGACGCACAACCGTCACGCGCGCCGGCTGGCCGCGCGCTGTCTGGCGCTGGCGCTGATCGCGCTTATGCTGCTGCTGTCCGGCTGCTCGGCGCAAACTACACAGACCAGGCTGTATCGCGAAGTTTCCGACTTCTACGGCGCCAACATAGGCATTATGACCGGCACGGTGCTGGACGACCTGCTGGGCGACGCGCTGCCGGGCGCCACGTTCAAAAGCTACGACGACACAGCCGGTCAGCTGGAGGCCCTCAAAAAGGGCGATGTGGACGGCGTCGCGCTTGATCTGCCGATGGCCAGGCTCATAGCCGCGCAGCAGCCGGAGTTCGCGGTGTTCGACCAGGCGCTGGCCGAGAACGAATACGGCTACATGCTGCGCAAGGGCAGCGAGCTCACCGCGCCCATGTCCGAGGTCATAGAGCGCTTCAAGGCGGACGGCACAATAGGTGCGCTGGCCGACAAGTGGATCTCCGGCGATGAGGAGCGCATGGTCATAGACTGGTCCCAGTACCAGCTCGAGGGCCGCGCGGGCGGCACGCTGCGGGTGGCATACGACCCGACCGGCGCGCCTATGACCTACATAGTCGACGACGGCGAACCCGCCGGGCTCGAGATAGAGCTGATACTGATGATCGCCGACGCGCTCGACATGGGCGTAGAGCTGACCCGCACCAACTTCTCGTCGCTGATAAACAGCTTGCAGAGCAACAAGGCCGACGTCGCGATAAGCTGCATCACTATAACCCCCGAGCGCAGCGAACAGGTCGACTTCCCCACGTCGCACTTCAGCGGCGGCACGGTGCTGCTGTGCCGCGCGTCCGACCTGCCCGCAAGCGACCCGGATCTGAACTCGCCCGACGTGACGATAGCCATAGAAGCCGCCACCGCGACCGAGACCGACGCGCGCGCAAAGTACCCCGAGGCGAACTACATATACGTGTCCAACGCCACCGACGGCATGCTCGCGGTACTGAGCGGCAAGGCCGACGCGTTCGCGGTCGACCTGTCCACCTACGAGAGCAGCGTGGCCTCGGGCACCACCGGGCTCCGGCTCCACTCGGACGGCGTGATCGGCGAGGTGGGCAATGTGTCGGTGGGCGTGAGCCGGCTCACCGCGATACCCGACGCCAAGGCGCTGATAGACGAGTTCCTGGCCGAGATAACCGCCGACGGCACGCTCGAGGACATGCGCACGCGCTGGCTCATCGACCGCGACTATACTATCCCGGACATCGCGCAGGCCGAGTCGCCGGACTTCACTATGACCGTGGGCACGACCGGCCTGGTCGAGCCGTATTCGTTCTACGTCGGCGATGAGGTCACCGGGCTGGACGTGGAGCTGATGCGCCGGTTCGCGCTGTGGTGCAACGCGGAGCTCAAGCTGGAGCTGTACGACTGGAACGGCCTGGCGACCGCGTGCGTCTCCGGCAAGGTCGACTACATAGCCTCCGACCTGTTCGAGACCGAAGAGAAGCGCGACGTTATGGACTTCTCGACGCCCTATGCGCAGGTAAAGACCGTCATGGTCATACCTGAGACGACCGTGCCCACCGAGTCGTTCTGGGAGAGCCTCAAGGACAGCTTCGAAAAGACGTTCATCGTCGAGAACCGCTGGAAGCTGATCGCCAACGGCCTGGGCGTCACGCTCGAGATAAGCGTATTTGCCGGGCTGCTGGGCTCGGTGCTGGGCTTTGGGCTGTGCCTGGCGCTGCGCAGCCGGCGCAGGTGGCTCCGGCTGCCGTTCGCCGCGCTGTGCAGGTTGATAACCGGCATACCCAGCCTGGTCGTGCTGATGATAATATACTTCATCATATTCGCGTCGGTCAGCATCAGCCCGGTGCTGGTGGGCATACTGGCGTTCGCGCTGCTGTTCGCGGTCTCGGTCGCGGGCATACTCGACACCGGCATAAACGCGATAGACCGCGGCCAGTGGGAGGCCGCGTCGGCGCTGGGCTTTGGCGGCGCGGGCACGTTCAGGCGCGTGATAATGCCGCAGGCGCTGCGCCACGTGATGCCGCTGTACAAGGGCGAGTTCGTGTCGATGGTGAAGCTGACGTCGATAGTGGGCTACATATCGATAGAGGACCTGACCAAGGCCGGCGACATAATCCGCAGCCGCACCTATGAGGCGTTCTTCCCGCTGCTGGCCACGGCGGCGATATACTTTGCGATATCCGCGCTGGCGACGTATGCGCTGGGCCGGGTGGAGCTGCGCCTGGATCCCAAGCGCAAGCCGCGCCGCCTGCCCAGGGGCGTGCACAGGGTGGACGGCCTGGACGCGCCGGAGCGCGCCGCGGGGCCAAAGGGCGGGCAGCCGGCCGACGTGCTGATAACCGTCGAGCACTTAAAGAAGGTCTACCCCAACGCCACGCCGCTTCAGGACGTGAACACCACGATACGCCGCGGCGAGGTCATAACGATAATCGGCCCGTCGGGCACCGGCAAGTCGACGCTTATGCGCTGCATAAACCGGCTCGAGACGCCCACCGAGGGCAGGATAACCGTGTTTGGCCAGGACGTGTGCGCGCGCAATACCGACCTGACCGCGCTGCGCCGGCGCATGGGCATGGTGTTCCAGTCGTTCAACCTGTTCGGCCACCTGACGGTGATGGAGAACGTGATGCTGGCGCCGGTGGCGCTCAAGCGCGTGCCGCCGCAGCAGGCCTATGAAAACGGCATGCGGCTGCTGCGCATGGTCGGCATGGCCGAAAAGGCACTTAACTACCCCGACGAGCTCTCGGGCGGCCAGCGCCAGCGCGTCGCGATAGCGCGCACGCTCGCGATGGATCCGGAGATAGTGCTGTTCGACGAGCCCACCAGCGCGCTGGATCCGACGATGGTCGGCGAGGTGCTCGCGGTCATACGCCGGCTGGCCAATGAGGGCCTGACGATGATGATAGTCACGCACGAGATGAAATTCGCGCGCGACGTGTCCACGCGCATATTCTATATGGACAGGGGCGTAATATACGAGGACGGCACGCCCGAGCAGGTATTCGACAATCCCCGGCGCAACCGCACGCGCGCGTTCGTAAACCGGCTGAAGGTACTGCCGCTTAAGATAACCTCGCCGAATTACGACTTCATAGCGATGACCGAGCAGCTTCAGCAGTTCGGCGAAAAGAACCTGCTGCCGCGCCGCCAGCTCGACAATCTGAGGCGTGTGTTCGAGGAGATCTGCGCGATGAACATAATCCCGCGCAGCCCGCAGGACTACGTGCTGCGCGTGTTCACCGAGTATTCGGAATCGGGCAAGCTCGAGATGAGATTCCGCTGGGGCGGAGTGCGCTTCAATCCGTTCAAGGAGGGCGACCAGCTGTCGGCGCGGTTGGTCGCGGCATTCATACAGTCCTATCACTACGAGTACGTCGATGGGGAGAATCGGCTGATAGTCACGCTGTGATCGCGCGGTGCGCTGCCGCGCGCAACATCCCGCAGCGTGCGCAGGGCGCGCTCAGGCCGTTGACAAAGCCCCAACCGCCGGATGCTGCAAGTTTCGCTGCGCTCGATTTGACTTATTCATATATCGGGTTATGCAAAACGGCGCCGCGACGTCGGGCATATGAACGCAATCTGCAGATTTGTGCTGCGATTATCGCAACTAGAACCGAAACGTCTGCATGCGAACAACTCTGCCAACAAACTGAGCGTTCGCCGGGCGCGCTGCGGTGTTTTTGCAGGAAGCGCTGTGTGGAAGGATATCACTGCTGCGGACGGCGCACAGGCGCCAGAGCGGCCTGGGCGTGGACGATTTTGTTCAGGGCGCAATGGCTCATACCTGCAAATTGCACGCCGGCGCCCGTCATGAGGGCGACGGCCTGCGACGCGGCCTGCGCGCGGATGCGGCTCAGTCTTTGATCGCGGCGCCTCGTCGAGCGGCGGCGGTTTTGCAAGCGGCCCGAGGCGCGGGCTGCAGCTAGAGCGACCCGCGCCTCAGTCAATTGACAAAGCAAGCCGCGGACGCTCTGCTTGACCAAATGCGCAAAAGCGGCCGGCAAAACGTGCAATAAAAGCGGAATGCCGCTTGCGTTAGGCTGGTATTGTAACATCACCGATAGGATGTTGCAAAAACTGTTTGAGGTAAAATGGGCCGACCATCCGTCGTGGCCTGCAAACAACCCGAGGCGCGGGCCGCAGCTTAGACACTGTCGACAAAAGTGTCGTTTTGTGGTATAATTAAGAAAAACGCACAGGGGTGTTTCTTCATGGAGAACAGCTATCGACG
>CAWVGT010000270.1:0-33758 GCA_963928645.1 Candidatus Fimadaptatus sp. | reverse complement strand
GTCAACACCGTCGACGCGATGACCGCGACGATCGAGGAGATACCCTATGCGCTGCTCAACCGCATAACCCGGCGCATAATCACCGAGGTAAAGGGCGTAAACCGCGTGGTATACGACCTCACGCCCAAGCCCGTGGGCACCATCGAGTGGGAATGATTTTGCCTGGCGCCTCCTGCCGGACTCTGCGACGCAAAGCCCGGCGGGAGGCTTTTGCTGTATTTGCGGGCGCGGTGCCTGGGCGGCGGGGCGAATGCCCGGCCCGCCGCGCGCCGGCCAAAACACCTGAGGAGGTGGCGGAATTGTTGACGATACGCAACGAGGAACCGCGCGATTATGAAGCCGTTGAGGCTATGACGCGCCGCGCGTTTTACAACATGTACATACCCGGCTGCATGGAGCACTATCTGGTGCGCACGATGCGCGGGCATGCGGACTTCATTCGCGAGCTGGACTTCGTGCTGGAGCTCGACGGCGAGGTGATAGGCAACATAATGTATACCAAGGCCACGCTCACCGACGAGGCGGGCAATGTCAAGGACATACTGACGTTCGGCCCGATTTGCATAGCGCCCGGGCATCAGCGCCGGGGCTATGGCAAGCAACTTATACGGCATTCGTTTGAAAGGGCGGCGTCGATGGGCTACGACACCGTGGTCATATTCGGCATGCCCGCAAATTACGTGTCCAGCGGCTTTGTCAGCTGCAAGCGGCATAACATATGCGCAAAGGGCGGCAAGTTCCCGGCGTCCATGCTGGTGAGGGAGCTAAAGCCGGGCGCGTTGGACGGCCGCAGGTGGTATTACGCGGACAGCCCGGTCATGGCCGTCAACCCCGAGGACGCCCGGGCTTACGACGACACCTTGCCCCCAATGGAGCGCAAGCACACTCCCATGCAGGAGGAGTTCTACATAATGAGCCACTCATATCTGGAGTAGCGGCTCTGGCGCGCATGCGAGCCGCATTCCTGATCGCATCGCCGGTCGCATGCTGGCGAGTTGATTTGAGCCCTGTCCGGTAGTGCCGGCAGGGCTCGTTGCGTTGGCGCGCCGCTGTGCGCGCTATATCTCGTAACCGGTGCGGTAGTCGTCGCTCAGAAATTTGCGCCGATATGCGTTGGGGGTAAATCCGGTCAGGCGCTTGAACACGGTGCTGAAGTAGTATTCGTTTTGAAAGCCGGAGCTGTGCGCCACGTCGCGTATCGACACATGCTCCATGTACAGCAGCATCTTGGCCTTCTGCACGCGCGCGGTCACCACATCGTGCTTGGGCGTCACGCCGAAAAACTGGCTGTACAGCGCAATGAAGCGGTTTTGCGTCAGGAACAGGTTTACCGCCATGCTGGCCACGCTCCAGTTGCGCTCCGGATGCAGGTATATCTCCCGGCGCAGCGCCGTGAAGTCGTCCATCTGGCGCTTGTCGTCGAGCACGCCCTTGCCCAGGGGCACTGCGCAGCGCGCCAGCTTGATCAGGAACGCCTCCAGCAGCACGCCCTCCATGCGCTCCCAGCCCGGGTTCATCTGCAGGTGTTCCGTCATAATGTCGTCCATCATGGAGCTGACCAGCGTCGCCGAGCGCAGGTTGAACAGTGCATTCGTGGGCAGCCCCAGCTCGCTGAAGTACTCGCGCGGGGCGGGACATTCGAAATGTATCCAGTTGTTGCGCAGTATCGGTATGTCGGGATTTATTGTAAGCACGCGCGGGAACTCGGGTGTGTATACTATGCACTCGCCCGGGCGCATCACCTGTATGTCGCACGGCACGGGCGCGCCTTCGGGCCGCTCGCTTGCCATGTCGTAGTCATCGAGCCTGCGCACGGAAACGTTACATGCTGTCAACGTCTGCAGGAATGCGCACACGCCCATGCCGCGGGCATGGTTGATTGTAAAATTACAGTCGTGCGGACTCTCGATGCCCATGTTGCGGATAACTAATGACATTTTACTCCAACTTACCTCCGTGCAAAATCCCTGTATTCATTATAGCACAAAAAAGCGCACTCGGAAGGTTTCCGAACAAACAAAAAATGAAAATGTATAAAAAAAACGGTGAATTTATTGATTTACAGATTCATGGTCTGAAATGTATAATCGTAGTGTAATCTTGTTGAGCAAGTGTTAATGAGGCGGAGCAATCCCGCGTGCGTTTCGGCTTGCTTAACGGGATGTTAAACGTACGACGTCAAAAAACTAAAGATGGGAGTGTTTTCAACGATGAGGAAACTGCTATCGGTCGTACTGGCTGCGCTGCTTTGCCTGACCTGCGTAAGCGGCATCGCGTTTGCCGACATCACGTATCCGATCGATACCGATGTCACGCTGACGCTGTGGCGCGTGCTGGACGGCAGCATAGTCGACGCGGGCTTCAAGTCCTCGCAGGATACCCCCGGCTTCCAGAAGTGGGAGGAAGATACCGGCATTAGCGTCGAGCTCAAGGAGTTCGCCGACAATACCTCGCTGGTGCTGGCGATACAGGCCGACGCGCTGCCCGACATGATAATGCTCGACTGCACCGCGTACAACGGCGGCATACTGGGCATGGCAAACGACGGGCTCATAATCGAGCTGACCGAGGACATGCTGGCCGAGAACGCGCCCGATTACTGGGCGTATGTCAGCGAGTTCGACACCTACATGAAGCAGATCCGCCAGCTGGACGGCAAGATGTACGGCTTCGCGGCGCACGTGTTCGAGCCGGATTCGATCTACCGCTTCTGGAAGGGCTTTATCTATCGCCAGGACATACTGGACGCCAACGGCCTGAGCGTGCCCACGACCAACGCCGAGTTCAAGCAGCTGCTGATTGACCTGCGCGACAACGTCGAAGGCATAGTGACGCCCTGGACCTTCAACAAGGACGAGTTCCCGCATGTGCTGACCAGCGGCTACATCACCTCCGAATATGACCTGGTAAACGCCGCCGAGCATCAGGTGGACGGCGTGTTCCATTACGGCGCGTATGAGCCTGAGTACAAGGAAGTGCTCGCGTACCTCAAGGAGCTCTACGACGAGGGCCTGATCTCCGAAAACTTCGCGACCATGGACGAGGCGACCGCGCAGTCGATGCTGCTCAGCGGCGAGTCGGCGGTGCTGTTTGGCAACAACTCGCGCCTCAACACCCTGGCGCAGTCGCTGCCCGAGGGCGGCGTGATAACCGGCGGCCCGGTGCTGCATCGCGAGGACCAGGAGCGCGCGCTGTACTCCTACGCCGATAACTATGTGACCAACGGCGACTGGACCTACATCTCGGCCGACAGCCAGAACCCCGAGCTGTCGCTGCAGTTCCTCAACTACCTGTACACCGAGGCAGGCAACCTGGTGCGCAACTTCGGCATCGAGGGCGTGTCCTATGAGATGGTAGACGGCGAGCCGGTCTACACTGAGCTGATAACCAACAACCCCGACGGCTATTCGCTGGACGCGGTTGCGCGCTCCTACGCGCTGGTCAACTGGCCGGGCATCCATGCCGACAACATGAACCGTCAGCGCCACCCGAGCGAGTCCCAGATAGAAGCCTACGAGATGTGGTCGGATACCGAGTTTGACACCTACAATCCGATCTACACCGCCGTGCTGGACGAGTACCTGGACGAGTACACCGACCTGTGGACCGACATCGACACCTATATCAAGGAGTGCCGCGTCAAGTTCATCTCGGGCCAGATGTCGCTGGACGACGAGTTCGACGACTACATCGCGCATCTGCAGGAGATGGGCATGGATCGCGTCATCGAGATCAAGCAGGCTACGCTGGACGCGTATAACGCCGCGACTTGACCGATTTAATCGCAAAATGGGCGGGCGGCTGTTTAGCCCCCGCCTATAATTTAAACCAAATACTGCCGGTTCGCGCACGTGCGCGCGGATAGAAGCGAGGTGTTGCATGTGGTCACTAAGAAGCCGATGGGGCTGAGGGTCAAAAAGGATCTGTGCTTGTATGGCGGCGCCTACATTATGCTCGCTATAGTGCTGGCATACTACATAATCTTCCACTATACGCCGATGTTCGGCGCGGTCATAGCGTTTAAGGATTTCAAGCCGCGGCTGGGCATCTGGGGCAGCAAGTGGGTGGGCTGGAAGAACTTCGAGAGCTTTTTTTCGTCCTACTACTTCTGGCGGCTGATACGTAATACGCTGACAATAAGCATATGCGGGCTGGTGTTTACATTCCCGTGCGCGATAATATTCGCCCTGTCGGTCAACGAGGTGCACCACAACGGCTTTAAGCGCACCGTGCAGACGATATCGTATATGCCGCACTTCATATCGCTGATAGTCGTATGCTCGATGATAAACCTGTTCGTGGACAGCAACGGCATAATAGTGCAGGTAATGAAGTTGTTTGGCTACACGGGCACAGGCAGCCTGCTGGGGCAGAGCTCGATGTTCGTGCCGATATACGTGATAAGCGACATCTGGCAGCAGACCGGCTGGAACTGCATAATCTACCTTGCGGCGTTCGCGTCGATAGACACCGCGCTTTACGAGGCCGCGCGAATAGACGGCGCGGGGCGGCTGCGGCAGACTATCCACGTCACGCTGCCCGGCGTGGCCCGCACGATAATACTGCTGCTGATACTGCGCATAGGCCAGATGATGAGCGTGGGCCATGAAAAGATCATACTGCTGTACAACGACTTTACTATGGAGACCGCCGATGTCATATCGTCCTACGTGTACCGGCGCGGCCTGGTCAACGGCGATTACAGCTTTTCGACGGCAGTGGGCCTGTTCAACTCGGCGATAAACTTCCTGCTGGTGATATTCGCCAACAAGATAAGCAACGCCGTGACGGGCTACGGCATATGGTGACGGAGGTGTGACGGATGGCGCAGAATCTATCGCTACAAAAGCGCAAAGGCAAACTACAGGAGGAAGGCCCGGCGTATCGCGTGTTCACCGTGTTTAACACGCTGTTTCTGATACTGGCGGTCATATGCACGTTCTATCCTATATATTACGTAGTGATCGCGTCGTTCAGCAGCGCCTCCGGGCTTGCGGCCAACTACGGCATGCTGTGGCTGCCGATACAGCCGGTATCGCTCACGGCGTATGAGATGGTGTTCCGCAATTCGCTGGTGCTGTCGGGCTATGCCAACACGCTGATAGTGCTGGTGGTGGGACTCGCGTTCAACATGGTGCTCACGGTAATGGGCGCGTACGCGCTCTCGCTCAACGGCGCGATGTTCGTCAAGCCGATTTCACTGCTGGTGCTGTTTACGATGTACTTCAGCGGCGGCATGATACCCACATACTTCAATATAAAGAACCTGGGCCTGATGGACACGCTGTGGTCGCTGATACTGCCCGGCGCGGTAAACACGTACAATCTGCTGATAATGCGCTCGGCGTTTGCGGCAATGCCGGACAGCCTCTACGAGGCGGCATATCTGGATGGCGCGTCGCACTGGCGCATACTCACCCAGGTGTACATACCGCTCAGCGGCGCGACGCTGGCCGTGATGGTGCTGTACTACGGCGTGGCGCACTGGAACTCCTGGTTCAACGCGTCGCTGTACATATCCACTACCAGCAAGTATCCGCTGCAGCTGGTGCTCAGGCAGATACTGATTCTCAACCAGAACAGCGAGCTGAACGCGACGATGGTCGACGACGGCGAACAGGCGCTGTATGCCGATCTGATAAAGTACGCGCTGATAGTCGTATCCACGCTGCCCATACTCGTGTTGTACCCGTTCCTGCAGCGCTTCTTCGCAAAGGGCGTAATGGTCGGCGCTCTGAAGGGCTGAGCGCGTCGGAACCTGTTAAACCTGAATATGCAGACCCGCTCGGGCATGTGTCCGAACGGGTCTTTTTGCGCATTGTGGTGCGGCCAGCTTTACCCGGATGTCGACTTCGCAGGCATCCGGCGCCTCAAATCGCGTGGCGCTTGACAAACGGTTCGGCGGCGACGTGGTGCGCAATAGTGGCTCGAAATGGCTGAAACATCTGCATCTTAAGTCTGTAAATGGAGCGTAATCCCATATTATGGCACAATTTAGCATATAACTCGGTTTGAAGTGGCACAATATGTCCAAAAGCCATCGTCGCCCTAAGGTTTGCGTGCTAATATAGCTTGCGTATGTGAACAAAAGGTCATTCAGAAGCAGCTCCAGCGCTTCGCCAATCTCGCATTGAAAGCAGACACATCTATAAGACGTCAAGTTACACCTCATATTACCAAATTGATACTTTCACATTGGTACACGGCCTTAACAACGGCGTGCTGCCAACGCCCAACTCAGTGGCGCGCAATGCCAACCGTGCGTTTGACTACACAAGCGGCATCGGCATATGTTATCAGAATTCTCTGCAATATACAATGTCCAGTGCGGACAGTAAGATCGGTATATTACCGTAAATCATGCTAATTGACAGCTTTTGCGCAGCCGAATTATAATTCTATTGTCGATTTGTAATGACTAGATTATGCGTTCGGAGGCGGTCAATGTGCAGAGAAACCTAAGCGTCACTCAACCACCGAAAAAAACACGGCTGCACCGGTTTGCCGTGCGCGCAAAGCAGCAGCGCTGGATGATACTGATGACCGTACCGGCATTTCTATTGATACTGGTCTTCCATTACTTCCCATTATATGGTATTATAATTGCATTCAAGAACTACAAACCCGCGTTTGGGATCTGGGGCAGCCAATGGGTCGGATTGCGCTATTTCGAGCAGTTTTTCAATAACGCGTTTGCATGGCGCATAATACGCAATACGCTGTTGCTGAGCCTGTATGGATTTATATTCAGCTTTCCGGCGCCAATTATTTTGGCACTGCTGCTAAATGAAATTCGCAACCAGCCGTTCAAGAAGCTGGTGCAGACGATATCGTATCTGCCGCACTTCATATCGACGGTCATACTGGTGGGCTTGGTAAAGAACATACTTTCGATGGACGGCATAATCAACACGTTTATAGAAGCTACCGGCGGCGAGCCGATACTGTTCATGAGCTCGCCCGAGTGGTTCAGGACGATATACATCGTCTCGGGCCTGTGGCAGGGCGTGGGCTGGGGCACGATAATCTACCTGGCCGCGCTGGCGGGCGTGTCACCCGAGCTGTATGAAGCGGCGATAATAGATGGCGCGAACCGCTGGCAGCAGATGCGCTCGGTCACGCTGCCGTCGATAATGCCCACGGTAGTGGTGCTGATGATATTGAATGTACAGGGCATACTCAACAGCGATACCCAGAAGATACTGCTCATGTACAACACGAATGTATATGAGACCGCCGACGTAATCGGCACATACGTGTACCGGGAGGGTATAGAGTCGGCGCGCTACGCGTATTCGGCCGCGGTCGGCCTGATGACCAGCCTGGTGTCGCTGCTGCTGGTGGTCGTGGTCAACAGCATAGCTCGCGGTGTATCCGAATACAGCCTGTGGTAAGGGAGGGGCGGCGCATGAAATATCGCAAGACGGCCGGCAGTATCGCCTTTGATGTGGCGAACCACGCGTTCATGATCCTACTTATGATCGTCATGTTGTATCCGCTGCTCAACGTGGTGGCGATATCGCTCTCGTCCAAGTCGTTCATAGACGCGGGCGAGGTGACCTGGCTGCCGAGGGGCTTCAATACCTCGGGCTATCAGTACATGCTGCGCGACAGCGAGCTGATAAACTCATACGGCTGGACGATAGCCTACGCATTGGGCGGCACATTCATAACGCTGCTGTTCACATCGCTGGTGGCATATCCGCTCGCGCAAAACGGATTTGTGCTCAAAAAGCCGCTGACGTTCTACCTGTCGGTGACGATGTTCATAAGCGGCGGCATGATACCCACGTTTGTGCTGCTCAAGCAGCTGCACATGTTCAACACATACTGGGTAATGGTGCTGCCGGGCTGCGTGAGCGCGTACAACACGTTCGTGTTCCGCTCGTTCTTCCAGGGCATACCGGCCTCACTGCGCGAGAGCGCGTACGTCGACGGAGCCACCGACGTGCGCATCTGGTGGCAGATCATACTGCCGCTGTCCAAGCCGCTGCTGGCTACGTTCTTCCTGTTTACGATGGTGGGCCACTGGAACAGCTGGTTCAACGCGCTGCTCTACCTGACCGACAAGAACCGCTATCCGCTGCAGATGGTGCTGCGCCGGCTGGTGGTCACCGAGGAGATGGGCGGCATGTATGGCAACAGCGATTCCGGCATATACGCCACTTCGTTCGGCATGCACACCAAGAACGCGCAGATGGCCGCCGTGGTGCTGGCGCTGGTGCCGATACTGGTTGTGTATCCGTTCATACAGAAGTACTTTGCCAAGGGCGTAATGATCGGCGCCATAAAGGGCTGATGCGGCCGGGTACGGGTTTACAACGCCGGGTGGCGTAATTTTAGCAAACTGAGGAGGGACACCGATGAGGAAACTGTTGACGTTGATGCTGGTGCTGGCGCTGGCGCTGAGCATGACCACCTGCGTCGCGGCCACCGCTGAGCCGGAGACCGTGTCGCTCAAGCTCTATCGCGCGATATTCTCGGCCAGCCCGCAGGGCACGCCCACCGAGACCAGGTGGCAGGAGATAATGGAGGAGCATCTGGGCGTCAAGCTCGACATAACCTGGGAAGAGCTGCCCTTTGCCGATTACAATACCAAGATGAACGTGTATATGGCCGCGGGCGACTGGGCCGACGCGTTCCTGGTATCGGGCTTCTCGATCGACGACACCTGGGAGTTCGGCAAGCAGGGCCTGCTGGTCAACATCGCCGATTACCTGGATGAGAACAGCTACTACATGAGCTATGTAAACGCCAATACGCGCAACAAGAACTACGCGTACGCGTCCGACGGCGGCATGTACGGCTTCCTGGACGCCATGACCTCCGAGACCGATGCGGGCGCGCAGTACACCTGGAGCGTGCGCTTCGATACGCTCAACGAGCAGGGCCTGACGGTGCCCACGAGCATGCAGGAGATATACGACACGGCCGTGGCGCTCAAGGAACTGTACCCCGAGTCCTATCCGGTAACGATAGGCTATCGCGATATCAATCCGTGGCTCCGGCTGTACAAGAGCAGCAACTCGCTGATGTATGACGGCGAGCAGTACAAGTACGCGCCGTATCGCGACGCGGACGAGCAGTACAAGGTCATCGAGTACCTCAACAAGCTGTATACCGAACAGCTGCTCGATCCCGAATGGCAGACCGATACCGACGATCAGTTCTTCACCAAGTACCTGACCGGCGGCAACTTCATAACGTCGGCGCTGTACGGCTCCGTGTATGCCGAGCGCATCAACCTCAATGAGGAATACGACGTGGAGTGGGGCATGATAAACATACCCACCAACCTCGATGGCGATCCCGGCTATCGCAGCAGCGAACACGAGATAGGTAAGTGGCTCAACAAGTCCTACTGCATAGTCATCAACTCCGCTTCGCCGCATGTTGAGCTGCTCGTGGACATGATCGACTATCAGTATTCCGACGAGATGGTCGACCTGACCAACTGGGGCATTGAGGGCCTGACCTACACCGTGGACGAAAATGGCGAAAAGGACTATGTTGACGAGATAAAGAACTCGGACAACCCGCCGTTCAAGCTCGCCGAGTATGGCGTTAATCAGTCCATGAGCTGCCGCTCCGGCCTGATATTCCTGCCGCAGCTCAACGACGCCGCGCTCAAGCTGCAGGTGCCCAATCCGTATTACTACAACGGCGAATTCGGCACTATGACCCACTGGGCGTTCTACACTATGGTGCGCGAGGACTATGACAACGTGCTGCCCGTAGATCCCGCGCTCAGTGCGTTCGACGATCTGGAGCTGGAGGACCTGTCGGTCAACAAGACCGCGCTGGACACCTACGTCAGCGAGGAACTCACCAAGTTCATAAACGGCTCCCGCTCGCTGGATACCTGGCAGCAGTACATCGACGAGATGCCCAACTATGGCGACATAGACCTCGTCGAGGAGACTTACAATCGGCATATAATCACAGAATGATAACTGCGCGTTAGTTGCGATAAAGGGGCGCGTCATGCGTCCCTTTATTGGCATGATGGAGGTATGCCGATGGACAACATGGCCAGCGCAAGGTCGTCGCGGCGCAGCTTTAGCATCATAAAGCGGCTGTACGCGCTGAGCATAGCGATGCTGCTGGTGCTGTTGGCATATGCAGTATGGTTCAATTACTATATAACCAGCATAGATGACGAGGCGTATTACGGCAGCACAAGTGCCGAGCTGGACATGCTCACGCGGCATGTGAACTCGATGCTGTCCGATTTGAACAATATAGAAAATGCTCTACTGGTGGACGAAAACGCACTGACAATACTGTCGATATACCGCTCAGGCGCGCAGACCGACAGCACGATATATCTGCAGAGATTGATGGATTCGCTGCAGCGCTACGTGAGCGCAAATGCGAACATATCAGATATTTTTGTGATACTGCCGGATGCCGATCTGGTCGTGAGCACCGGCGGTACGTGCACGCTGGATACGTTTTTTCGAAATTACCCATGTGCCCAGCTGCGTATGCAGCTTGAAAACTACGGCGGTCGATCCGAGTCCGGCATAGCGATCAGCACGTACAAGTCGCTGTACAACACCGAAACAAAGCTGGATATGGCGTACCAGTACAGCATAAAGCACGGCTACATAGCGGCAGTGATTATGATGTCGCGCGAACAGCTGGACAACTGGCTCGCACGGCTCTGCAGCGGCAAGGACATGGATCTGTATCTGCTCACGGGCGATGACGAGCTATACGCCAAGTATGCGGCCGGCTCGACCACATTAGGCGCGGACGAGGTCGCGTACATATGCTCCAGCGGCGAGCGCAGCGTGGAGCTGGATGGACAGACGCTGGACGCGCTGACGGTCGAGGTGGGCGATCTCAATATGGTCGCGCTGTTTCGCCGCAACGGCGTCAGCGGCGCCGTCACTTCCAACCGGTGGATGCTGTATCTGATAGGCGCTACGTTTGCGATTTTGACGCTGCTGCTCAATGTAGTGCTGCGCCATTGGTTTTACGCGCCGCTGCAGGGCCTGCTCAACACCTATGCGCCCGAGACCAGTGGCTCGGCAGACGAATACATGCGCCTGAGAAGCGTTATGAATAGTATGCACACGGACATAAAGTCCATGGAAGCCAAGATACAGGAGAACGAGCAATACATGAGGGAGTTGGCCGACAGCTCGATAAACACTATGTCGTGGGATCAGGCGCTCAATGTCGTAAAGCGCAACGAGTTTTACAAGGTGTTCACGCTGGTCGTAGAGGACGCGCAGGGCGTTTTCCAGATGAGCGAGTGCCGGCGCTTTTGCCTGAAGCTGGGCGAGAGCGAAGGCATGAGCATGACCGTGTACGACCGGGGCGATTCATTCAACGGCATGATAGGTTATGGCGACGAGGCGGAACTGGCGGCGCGGTTGAGCGCGCTGCTGGACGAGCTTGCGCAGCGCAATGCGTTCGTGCACCTGGGCATGAGCATGGGCCATGTGGATCGGCAGCACATGCCGCTGGCGCACGAGGAATGCCGCATAGCGTTCTACCAGGATTCGAGCGAGCTGCTGAGCGTGTATCATCCCGGCATGACGCTTAACAACCGCTACTTTGCGGTATCGCTGGCGCAGCAGACCAAGCTCGCGTCGTGCGTGGCGAGCGGCAATGCCGACGCGACGGCGGCATGCCTGAACGAGGTATACAAGAGCAATGAGGATATGAGCGCGTACTGGCTGTCGCGGCTGTCGGGCTTTCTGCTGGACCTGTTGGCGATACTCGCCACAAACCACAAGGTCGACATAAAGGAGATATTCGACAGCAGCGCCGCCTGGACCAACAGCCATAACACAAGACTGCTGATCAGCCACGTATATGAGGCGTACGACCGACTCACGCGCATGCTCGCGATAGAGTCGGACGACATAGTTGAGCGCATTAAGCGCTATATCGACGAGCATATTTCCGACGAGATAACGCTCAGTGATGCCGCGGATTACGTTGGACGCTCGTATAACTACATCTCACTGCGCTTTTCGCAGGTCACCGGCGAAATGTTCTCGGAATACCTGCAGCGCCGTCGAATAAAGCGCGCTTGCGAGCTGCTGCTGACCACCGACATGTCAGTAACAGACGTAGCGCACAACGTGGGCTACAGAATCCCGTCCTCGTTCATACGCCTGTTCAAGCGCGAGACGGGCATGACCCCGGGCCAGTACCGCGAGCGCAACAGCAACCTGCCGGATTGAGCCGCGCCGGCGCAGGCGTATCCGGCGAGATGGGATAGAGAGCTTGTCGCCCGCGCTTTGCCATACATTCGTACCACATCTGCCGCGTGCGCGCGCAACAGATGCGCGCATGCCCGCGTCAAAACTATGTCGATGACATAATTTGGAGGTGGAGATGGCAATGATGACGAAATGTTTATCCATACTGATGGGTGCACTGCTGTGCCTGGCGCCCGCGCTTGCCGGCGCCGAGGCCGATGCTCAGTACTTTGGCTGGTCGGAGGAGTTCCCGCCGCTGCCGCAGCTTGAACACCACGCCTATACGGTCGAGCCAACTGATCCGGACGGCGACGCGCTTGCCGAGGCGGCATGGCCGGGCCAGCAGTGGAGCCGGCTGTCGGAGGATGCGGGCGGCATGTATGTGCTCGAAGCCGCGGACAACGAGTTGCGCGGCATACGGGAACTGATAAGCGTGGAGCCCGGGCACGCGCTGTATTCGAAAATACTGACCGAGTATCCCGAGCTTGACGCGATAGGCGGCCCGGAGGCGGCGTATCAACAGGCATACGCGGCAGCGAGTTCGATGCTGCCCGAGAGTGCGCTGACATGTCCGCTGCCGCTGTATAGCAGTTACGACGAGAACGGCGAAGAGCTGGATCGCTTTTACGAGGTTATGTGGTTGGCGGAGGTAGAGCCGGGCGTATACGGCGCGAGCCCGCTTGTCAGTGCCACGGTTTATCCGGGCTATGTCAACTATATCGGGTACAACCCGCGCAGCTGGTCGCCCGTGGAATCGATGGCTGCTCCGACGTATATATCCGCCGAAGAGGCGCTCGCGTCGCTCAACTACGTGGCCGGGCATATCGATCCCGCGCACACCTGCACCACGTTCGACGATCCGGAGGACGAGGTGGTCATGATATATCCGGCGTTTGTCGACTGCTTCGGCGATTCGGGCGAGTATACGCTGAGCTGGGCGTTTCTGATACGCGATGCGCGGCTGGGTTATACCCGCACCGTATGGGTGGACGCTGTGAGCGGCGATGTGTACGACGAACACGACGGGCGCCTGCAGGGCGCGATATCGAATACATAAAGCGGCATGTAAACGCCCGCACCTTCGACTCTTGCGGAGTCAAGGGTGCGGGCGTTCGCCTGCATGTGTGCGGCCTGCCCGTCTGATCATCGCCCGGCAGGCAGCTCGCGCCCGGTCAGCAATCGCACTGCGTGGCTACGGTCACGTCGCTGCAACTGTCGTCGCCGTCTATATAGTTGGCTATGAACCGCGCCTTGAGCGAGCGCGCGTTGCAGATGGCGTCGGGCGCATCCTGCTGTACGTCAAGATCCTCGGGCAGCACGAACCGTATGCGCTTGACCTTGACGTCGCGGCAGGTCGGATAGTCGTGCGCAGGCAGCGTGAGCGTCTTGAGGCCGCGCGGGTACTCGGTACCCATGGCGTCATCCTCGGTGAGCATGGCCGCCATCGCCACGCGCCGTCCGGGGCACACATTCTTTACGGTAGCGCTGAGCTGTACCACGCGCCCGAGCGACTGCAGCGTGACATCGCCTGCGTCGAATGTGACCACGTCGCTGCACTCCTTGACGGTCAGCTCGACCGGCTTGGGGCAGGGCTCGGGATCCACGATCACGGCGCACTCGACGGTCAGCTTGGGCGAGAGGAACACCACCACATTGCCCTCGGCGTCCAGGTAGCTGATCGACTCGTTTACCAGCTTTTCGCCGGACATGTCGGATGTATGCTGTATCAGGAACTCAAGCGTCGCGCCCTCGTTGCTGGTTACGCCCAGCTCCTTTATGTGCCAGCGGATCCTGGTCGGACTCAGCATCGTAGCGGTGCCCTTGTTGGGCGGCAGTACGCTGATTATCGCGAAGTCCGGGTTGACGATCTCGTCGATCGTGATGTCGGTCGCGCCGGTCTTGGAGATGTTGGCGGCCAGATCGGCAAACAGGTCCTCGAGCTGAGCGTCGTCGGGCGTGACCGCCACGTGTGACGCGTCGGGATCGGTGGCCCACTCGTTGAGCGCGTTTACGTCGATGCCGTCTTC
Organism: Candidatus Fimadaptatus sp.; assembly: GCA_963928645.1. Lineage (GTDB taxonomy): Bacteria > Bacillota > Clostridia > Christensenellales > Aristaeellaceae > Fimadaptatus. The sequence goes on along the minus strand of CAWVGT010000270.1, from coordinate 19,510 downwards.
GCCGATCAGGCCGATGCAGTATATGATTATACCCGAGGCGCGGGCCGCGGCTGCGACCGGTGCGGGCGGCTGGCCAATGGTGGTCTTGCCGTCGGTGAACATTACGATCACCTTTGCGTTGCTGGACAGCGGGTCGAACAGCTGCATCGCCTTGCCAAACGCCTCAGCATGGTTGGTTTGGCCGCCCGCGGCCAGGCTGTCCACGGCTGACTTGAGCTCGGCAACCGAGGTCGTCAGCGGCGCGTCGGCGGTGGCGGCGGTGGCAAACGATACAACGCCTATGCGGCTGCCCGAGCCTATCTGACCATCGGCCGTGCCGTCGGTGGCCTCGTCGATTATATCTATGAAGGCATTCGCGCCGCTCTTCATGTTGGCGATTGGATCGCCGGACATGCTGCCGGAACGGTCTAGCACCAGCACAATATCGGTGGGATTGGTCGTGATGTCAGGCGCCGCCGACAGTGCGATTGTCACCTTGGCGGTGCCGTTGCAGTCTATACGCTCGACATTGACGAGCTTGTTTGAGCTTGTTACACCCATGAGATTTCCTCCTGTTGATCGTCGGTGATGTGACTGCCGCTGTATACTATGCTGCAGCGCTGCTGTTGGGCACAGAGTGCGGTGCGCGTGTGAAGCTGGTTCGATAAAAGCAGTCAGTTCGGACATGAGTCAATTCTGGCCATGTGCAATATAGTTGGACTTACATTAAAACTGTACATCGTTCAAATTCTGCAAATGGCAGGATTGCGCCGTAAACCGTTGAATATGTAGTAGGTAAATGGCGAAATACAAGTTGAACAGTATGGGAGGATGGACATATGGAACTGAGAAGCTATATCCTTGATACGGACATAGGCCCGGACTGCGATGATACGGCAGCGCTGGCGCTGGCCTGCGTCTATAACGGCCGGCCGGATACGCGGCTGTTGGCGGTCATGCACTGCACGTCCAGCCCCTGGGGCGTGGGCGCGATACGCGCGATCGCCGACTGGTACGGCCTGAGCGAGCTGCCGGTGGGCACGCTTGCAGATGCCGACCTGCTCGTGGGCGAACAGTACGAGCGCTACAATCGCGCGCTTGCGCTGGGCGTGAGCGCGGAGCGGCGCGCAGCCGGCGACTGCCTGCCGCTATACCGCCGGCTGCTGGCGGCACAGCCGGATGGCAGCGTTGACATAATCGGCATAGGCCCGCTGCGCAACCTGGCCAACCTGCTGCGCTCGCAGCCCGACGAACACTCGCCGCTGTCGGGTCGCGAGCTCGTCGCGCGCAAGGTGAGGCGGCTTACGCTGATGGCGGGCGAATTTGGAGCGGATAAACCGCGTACGGAATGGAATGTGGCGATGGATATAGAATCGGCGCGGCTGGTGGCGGCGCAGTGGCCGGGCGAGCTGGTCTACTGCGGGTTCGAACTCGGCATACAGGTGACAGCGCTGGCCGAGCCCAACGCGCTTTTGATCGATAATCCCGTCAGGACGGCATACAGGCTGTATGCCGAAGGCAAGGGCAGGTACAGCTGGGATCTGTGTACGGTGCAATGGGCGATGTCGGGCTCCGAGGCGGGGCCGTATGCGCGCTCCGAACCCGGTGTGATAGATATAGACGCGCAGGGCGTGAGCACGTGGCGGGCGGTGGAACACGGTCGGCACAGCTATCTTGCGATGCGAGTTGAACCGGAAGAGATAGCAGCAAGCCTTGAGCGCACGCTTTGCGAATGGGATGAGCGTAAGCATGAAATGTCGCGCTGACATTAAATGCTAGAGCATGTTTTTAGTATTATACAAAGGTCAAAATAGCAAACTTTGCAATGCGCCGTATATGGCAGTACACAGGAGAAGGCTTATACAATAATAGACCGATGTACAAAAACTGTGTGTGTAATACCTGCACACAAAATGGTGACGTCACAATCCGAAAACCGCCAGCACTGTTTCACGTCAAACAAATAGAACAATGGCCAAAACAAGCCGTTCCCCAAAAACCTTAGCCTCCGCTACCGCAAATCCCTCAATATCTTGAACATAATGTAAATTTAGAGGTATATCCGGCAACACCAGGTTGAAGTATAATGGGATGCGAGGAGGTGGCGTTAGGATGTGGTACAATGCGCCGGCGAGGTCGTGGGAGCGTGAAGCGCTGCCGATTGGCAACGGCAGGCTGGGGGCAATGTTCTTTGGAGGCATAGCGCTCGAGCGGATACAGTTCAACGAGGAAACGCTGTTCTCAGGCAGGCCAGGCGAAATAGACGAGCACGCACATGAGCGGCTGCCAGAACTGCGCCGCCTGATAGCGCAGGGCGAATACGCACAGGCAGAGCGGTTTGCCGACGAGCAGTACCTGGCACAAGACGGCCCGGACTTCGGGCGCTTCAAGCGATTTGGCGACGTGTTTGTGCACATGTTTGACGATTCGGGCCGCGACTACCGGCGCGGACTCGAGCTGGAGCAGGGCCTGGGCTGGGTGGAATACGCGCGCGACGGCGTGCGCTATCGGCGCGAATACCTGGCGAGCCACCCCGATGACGTGATTGCTGTGCGATTTTCCGCGAGCGCGCCCGGCATGCTGAACGCCGACGCGTTCATGCCGGGCGGCGTGCTCGTGGACGGCGATATATGCCTGCGCGGCCACACCGGCTACTTGGGCTACGAGGCGCGCGTGAGAGTACTGGCAGAGGGCGGGCACAGCTGTACCAAGGGCGACGCACTATGCGTGCGCAACGCCGACGCATTCGTGCTGCTGCTGTCCGCGGCGACCGAATACCGCGCCGACGCTCCCGGCATGTTGGGCAACAACTGCCGCGCGCACAACGCACGCGCGCTGGATGCAGCGCAGCGCGCCGGCTATAGCGTGCTGCGCGCGCGTCACATCGCCGACTTTAGCCGCCTGATGGGCGAATTCAGGCTGGAGCTGCCCTGCGGCGCGGACGATGTGCCAATGGACGTGCGGCTGGCCGACTATGCGCGCTCGGACGGCGACGCGCTGCTGGAAAAGACGCTGTTCGACTATGGTCGGTACATGCTGATATCCAGCTCGCGCGCGGGCACGCTGCCGGCGAATCTGCAGGGCGTGTGGAACGACACCGACGCGCCTGAGTGGGGCTCGATATTCTGCTATAACATTAACCTGAACATGAACTACTGGTGTGCCGAACCGACCGGGCTGGGCGAGTGCCACGGCGCGCTGATAGACTTCATAGCCAGCCTGGTGCCTAGCGGGGAGCGCACGGCGCGCGCATATTTTGACGCACCGGGCTGGTTCGCGTCGAAGAAGTCGGACATATGGGGATTCACGCGGCCGTATGCGCGCGCGGTATACGGCCTGTTCATGGGCGGCGCAGGCTGGCTGTGCCGCGATGTGTGGGACAGGTATTCGTACTCGCGCGATTTGGACTACCTGCGCGAGCGCGGCTATCCGTTGCTGCGCGGCTGCGCCGAATTCTATTCGGCGTTCCTGGTAAGGGATGAATCGGGCAAGCTGGTGTGCAGCCCGTCGACCAGCCCCGAGAACCGCTTCCTGTGGCGCGGCGAACGCGTGGCCGTGTGCGCGGCATGCGCCATGGATCAGTACATAGTACAAGATCTGTTTACGAACTATCTGCGCGCCAGCGAGGCGCTGGGCGTGGACGACGCGCTGTGCAGTCGAGTACGAGCTCAGCTTGCGGCGCTGAGCCTGCCGCGCGTAACGCAGGACGGCAGGCTGATGGAATGGGGCGGCGACTTTGTCGAGACAGAGCCCCGGCATCGCCACATATCGCCGGCATACGGCGTGCATCCGGGCGAAGCGATACGCGACGGCGAGCTTGCCCAGGCGCTGAGGCGCACGCTGGACGCGCGCGGCGACGGCGAGACCGGCTGGAGTCGCGCGTGGAAGCTGTGCATATGGGCGCGGCTGGGCGACGGCGCGCGCGCATACTCGATACTGAAGGGGCTGATAAGCGACCGCATAGCACCCAACCTGTTTGCGCTGCATCCGCCGTATCAGATGGACGCCAACATGGGTTACGTCGCAGGCGTAGTAGAGCTGCTGGCGCGCTCGTATGAGGATGGCACGGAGTTGCTGCCGGCGCTGCCGCCGCGCTGGAGATCGGGCTCGGTGCGCGGGCTGCGCGTGCGCGGCGGGCTGATGCTGGACTTCGAATGGCAGGACGGCCGCGTGCGCCATGTGCGTGCGCGCGGTCCGGAGGGCGCGCGCGTAGCGTTGACCGTGAACGGGCGGCGCTGTGTGGCTACGCCGGATATGGACATGTCATGCTAAATGTGTTATAATGTCTATTGATTGCTGCGCCGCCGTGTGCGGCCGAGATTTTGCGAAAGTGATATGATGGCGCATGGATGTGTTCAAGGTCATAGTCGTTGAGGACGAGCTGCCGTTTAGGCAGGAGCTGGAACGGTTCGACTGGCAGAGCGTGGGCTGCGAGTTTGCCGGCGCGGCCGCCAATGGCGCCGAAGGCCTGGCGCTCTACCAGCGCGTCAGGCCCGACATTGTGTTCGCCGACATAACCATGCCGCTGGTGGACGGGCTGACGCTGGCGCGCGAGATAGCGGCGCAGGGCGGGGGCTGCCGCGTGGTGTTGATAACCTGTCACCGCGACTTCGACTACGCTCAGGAGGCCATACGCGCGGGCGTGGCCGACTACCTCGTCAAGACCGATTTTTCGGCCGAGCAGCTCAGGCGCGTGATAACCAAACTGCGCATGGGCCAGCAGCGCGCCGAGGGCGATCACAGCGGGCTGCGCTACGAACTGCGCGAGGCGCTTACAATTATAGAGCGCGAGTATGCACAGCCGCTCACGCTGTCGGATGTGGCGCGGCGCGTGGGGCTGTCCACGCCGTATCTGTGCCGGCTGTTCAGCGAGAAGTTCAACGAGTCGTTTCTGGAGTATCTGACGCGCATACGCATACGCAACGCGGTAAAGCTGATAAACGAGACCAACCTGCGCGTGTACGAGATAGCCGAGCGCGTAGGCATACCCAACTACCGCTACTTCAGCACGATATTCAAAAAGGTGACCGGCAAGGCGCCCAGCGAGATGAGGCAGTGATGTTTAAGATAGCGTATTCCCGGCGGGTGCTGGTGATTTTCGTGCTGCTGGCGCTGGTGCTGATGGGCGGCTTTCAGTATTTCTACATACGCCGCTCGCTGGACGCGCTGCGCAGTTCGACCATAAGCTCGGCGCGCGACAACGTGAGTCGCGCCAACATGTTGATAGACCAGTATGCGATAAGCGTCGAAGGCTTGCTGCGCTCGCTCGCGCTGCGCGACGACATCGCCGATCTGACCCACGAGGAGGCGTGCGCGCTGCTGGACGCCGCGCATGAACAGAACGCCTCGCTGATACGCAATATCTATCTGTTCCGCGAAGGTCAGCCCACCGCGAGCAACCGCGCGCTGTACTTCGAGCTGATAGGCAATCCGCCGCTGGAGCAGCTGATAGCCGGCGGCGGCATAACCGGTCACATCGACTGGAGCGAGCCGTACTTTTCGAGCCTGTCAAGCGACACGGTGTGTGTGTACATGTTTGTCGACGAGTACACCGCGCTGGCGCTGGAGATGAACCTGACCACGCTGTCCGAGGGCATGAACAGCCTGCTGACCGGCGACGGCAGCACGTTCTTCATAGCCGACAGCGAGGGGCACGCGTTCATGTTCGAGCACAGCTACGACAAGCTGCCGATACAGCGCGGCGTATACCCCATGCAGCTGGAGTCGGACTTCGTGGCGGGCGCGCTGGATCAGCTCAAGACCGGACAGCCGAGCAACGGCAGCTACGTGGTGGGCAGCTCCGCCAACACGCTGGGCTGGAAGGTGGTCACGATACTGCTCAGCGACGTGTTCCTGCGCAACATGACCTCGTTTTACGCCACGATCTGCCTGAGCTTTGTGGTGTTCATAGCGCTGGTGGCGGTTTTCGCGCCGATAGCCAGCTTCATATCGACCAAGCCGCTGCGCCAGCTGGCCGAGCGCATGGAGTCGGTCAAGCGCATGGACGACCTGACCGAGCTGTATGTGGAGGGCGAGGACGAGGTTGCGCGGCTGGTCAAGAGCTACAACGCCCAGGTGCGCAGCATACGCCGGCTGGTAGAGGAGCTGCGCGAGGTCGACGAGCGGCGCAGGCTGTCCGAGCTGCGCATGTTGCAGAGCCAGATCGGCCCGCACTTTCTGTACAACACGCTGGCGTGCGTGGGCAGCCTGGCGCGCCAGGGCAAGAGCGAGGAGGCCGGCAACGCCATATCCAAGCTGACCAATCTGCTGTCGCTGTCGTTTTACAAGCACGGCGAGCTGTCCACCGTCGCGCAGGAGCTGGAGGGGCTGGACTGCTATATCGACATACAGCGCATACGCTATGGCGACGCATTCGATTACGAGGTTCGCATATCCGACGACGCCTGGGAATGCGTCACGCCCAAGCTGCTGCTGCAGCCGCTGGTCGAAAACTCGATATTCCATGGGCTGCTGCCCGCGGGCCGGCGCGGGCGCATACTGGTGGCGTGCTACGTAGCGCGCGGCCGGCTCAGGCTGTATGTGTTCGACGACGGCGTGGGCATGGACGCGGTGCGCGCGCTGGACGACGCGCCGCCCGAGCGCACGCTCAACGATCGCTTCTCGAACATAGGCATAAGCAATGTAAACGAGCGGCTGGTGCTGCGCTATGGCCCGGGCAGCGCGCTGCGCATACGCTCGAAGCGGAGCGTGGGCACCGTGGTGCGCATAGAGTTGCCCGCCGACGAGCTGCCGCTCTGAGCCGCCGGAGTGAGGCGGCAGCGCTGCTCACAGTCGTCGAAATCCTGAACATGTTAATAAAATACGTGTATATACTGACACGCTTTCTTGTGGTAATATTAAAACACACAAGGGAGCGTGATTTATTATGCGGAACAGCACGGCAAGCGCGATGCGCGCAGTCACGCCGGGCGCGCGGTTGCGCCGGGCGCTACACCAGTACTACCCGCTCTACATTATGCTGATACCGGGCATATTGTGGTACGCGCTATTCTGCTACGGGCCCATGTACGGCGTGCAGATAGCGTTCAAGAACTTCAACATAGCCAAGGGCATAATCGGCAGCCCGTGGGCGGATCCCTGGTATCACAATTACGAGAAGTTCTTCAATTCGATTTACTGTTCGCGCGTGATAGTCAACACGCTGGTAATCAGCTTCCTGAAGATACTGTTCGGCGTATGGCCGCCGGTGCTGCTGGCGGTGCTGCTCAATGAGTGCCGGGTGTCGTGGTTCAAGCGCGTGATACAGACATTCACCTACATGCCGCACTTCCTGTCGTGGGTCATAATATACGGCATACTGATAAGTCTGTTTTCGCAGAGCACGGGCCTGATAAACCGCTATATTCGCGACCTGACCGGCAATACAATACCGTTTCTGACGGACGTAAGGTACTTCCGCACGGTAGTCGTATCCTCGGACGTGTGGCAGAACGCGGGCTGGGGCGCGATAGTGTACCTGGCGGCGATAGCGGGCATAGATCCCACGCTCTACGAAGCGGCAATAATCGATGGCTGCGGGCGGTTCAAGTGCATACTGCACATAACGCTGCCGCACTTGGGCGGGGTTTTCATGATGCTGTTCATACTGCGGCTGGGCAGCATACTCAACGCGGGTTTCGACCAGATGTACATACTCACCAACACCAGTACGCTGCAGGTCGGCGAGATAATCGATACCTGGGTGTTCAAGGCGGGCCTTGAGCAGATGGAGTTCTCGCTGGCGTCGGCGGTGGGGCTGCTCAAGTCGGCGATAGGCATGACGCTGGTGCTTACGACCAATCGACTCGCCAGGAAGTGGGGGAACAACATATGGTGATAACCAAGGCGGATCGCGCGATAGACGCGGGTATAATGCTGATACTGGCGGTGATCGGCGTGATATGCTTCTTCCCGCTGCTGTACGTGTTCACGGTGTCGATAACCCCGCTGTCGGAGGTCATGCGGCAGGGCGGGTTCGTGCTGATACCGGTAGAGGTGACCGGCGAGGCGTACAGGTCGCTGTTCAAGGACGGCTCGCTGGTCACGTCGATGTTGGTGACGCTGAAGGTGACCGTGCTGGGCACGGCGCTGTCGATGTTGCTGACCACGCTGACCGCCTATCCGCTGAGCAAGCGCGCGCTGCCCGGGCGCAAGGCGGTTACGACTTACATGGTATTCACGATGCTGTTTTCGGGCGGCATGATACCGTCGTACCTGCTGGTAAAGAGCCTGGGCATGCTCAACACGATCGCGGCGCTGATATTCCCAGCGGCGATATCGACCTACAACACGCTGGTGATGAAGGCGTTCTTTGAGAGCCTGCCCGAGGAGCTGTTCGAGGCGGCGCGCATAGACGGCGCGGGCGAGTCGCGCGTGCTGGTGCAGATTGCGATACCGATATCGATACCGGTATTCATGACGGTGGGACTGTTTTACATGGTTTCGTACTGGAACATGTACTTCGCCTCGATAATGTACATAACCGACCAGACGCAGCAGACGCTGCAGGTCGTGCTCAGGCGTATGCTGCTCGCGGCGGCCAATACCGACGTCAACATGATAGAGGTCGTGCTGCCGTCGTCCACGCTGCAGATGGCGGCGGTGATAGTGGCCTGCGCGCCGATAATCGCGGTGTATCCGTTCATACAGAAGTACTTCACAAAGGGCATGATGCTGGGCGCGGTAAAGGGTTAAAAATACGATTTCAGCCGGACAGGCGCGGCGGAATATCGTATAATATATAAGGGAGGGTTACCACATGAAGAAGTTGCTCGTTGCATTGCTGGCATTGGCGCTGGCGCTGGCTGCGCCCGCGCTTGCGGACAGCTCGGAACCCGTCAAGCTCGAGTTCATGCTCTCGACCTCGGGCCAGACCGTACCGTCGGACGATGAGAATTTCTTTGAGCAGGCGATACTGGAAAAGCTCAACATCGACATCGAGCTCAATGGCGTCGCCACCGAATACGAGAATCAGCTCAACGTCAGGATAGTCTCGGGCGACGTGCCCGACGTGTTCCAGATACCCAATCGCGTGGCCGTCGAAAAGTATGTGCAGAGCGGCGTGCTGCTCGACTTTACCGATTATCTGGACGAGCTGGGCCAGGTGCAGGAGTTCCTGGGTGATCAGATGCGCTACGGCACGCACGACGGCCGCAATGTGGCGCTGGTCAAGCTGCCCGGCGTGTCGTACAACTGCATAATGCTGCGCAAGGACTGGCTGGACAAGCTCGGGCTCGATATACCCACCACGCCCGAGGAGCTGCTTGAGGTGGCCAAGGCGTTTACGTTCGACGATCCGGACGGCAATGGCAAGCAGGATACCTATGGCATATCGTCCACGTCGATGGCGACTTTCGCCAACGAGATACTGGCCTGCTACGGCGCCACGATGGGCAACACCACCGTGGTCAACGACGCGGGCGAAGTGGTATCGATGCTGTACTCCGAGCATATGCAGGAGGGGCTTGAGATGCTGCGCGCGTTCTATGACGCGGGCGTGATGGATCCCGACATACTGTCCAACAACGATTCGATACTGCGCGACAAGGTGTATCAGGGCACGATAGGCATAACCAACTGGGCGTGGTCGGGCCTGCTCAAGGCCGAATTCATGACCGTGATGCACGAGGTCGACCCCGACGCCGAGTGGATAGCGATAGAGCCGCTGACCGGCCCCGCGGGTCAATACGGTTCGCCGTATGGCTTTATAAACACCTACCTGTTTGGCATGTCCTCGGCGCTGGAGAACGAGCCCGAGAAGCTGCAGGCGGCGTTCGACTGGTTCAACTACATATCCAGCGAGGAAGGCAACCGGCTCGTGAGCTATGGCATAGAGGGTCGCCATTACACGCTGGGCGAGAACGGCGAGGTCGTGCCGACCGACCTGATGGGCACCGAGGCGGGCTACATCTGGCTGTACCAGATGACCGGCCGCCCCGAGATGGAGTACCTCAAGACCAAGTTCAACTACGTGGCCGACACTATCGAGATGTGCGCGCAGGCGCCGCGGTTCAGCTCGTATGACACCGCGCTGATCGTGCCCGAGGGCTTCAACAAGTCCGACATGGACACCTACATCACCGAGGAGTTCACCAAGTTCATCTATGGCAAGCGCGACATAGCCGAGTACCCGGACTTCCTGCAGACGCTCGAGGACACGTTCCAGATAAGCGCGTACATGAGCGCCGCCGAGGAGCAGCTGCGCGGCTTTGGCGTGATAGAGTAACGGCCCCGCAGGCGGCCGGCCCCGGCACAGCGCCGGGGCCGCGCGGCGGGCGGGTTGAGGATGGGGAGTGTTGATATGGAGATGTACATGGAGCCAGCGCGCAGCATACCGGTCGTGGCCGATGTGGACGTGCTGGTGGTGGGCGGCGGCCCGGCGGGGTTTGCCGCGGCGATATCGGCGGCGCGCGAGGGCGCGCAGGTCATGCTGCTGGAGCAGTCGGGCGACGTGGGCGGCGTGGCGACGACGGGCCTGATGAGCCACTGGACCGGCAAGGCGACCGGCCCGCTGTACCGCGAGATACTCGAGCGCTCGTTCGACCCGGAGGCGCCGGAGGGCCGCTCGCGCCAGGTGATAAACCCCGAGGTGCTCAAGACCGCTATGCTGGACATGCTGGAGGAAGCCGGCGTGCGGCTCAGGTTGTACACTTTCGCGCGCCAGGCGATAATGGACGGCGATGTGCTGCGCGGCGTGGTGACCGAGAGCAAGTCGGGCCGCGAGGCGATATACGCCCGAGTGACAGTGGACGCGTCGGGCGACGGCGACGTGGCCGCGAGCGCGGGCGTGCCGTACGTGCTGGGGCGCGAGAATGACGCCAGTATGCAGCCGGTTACGATCATGTTCAAGGTCGCGGGCGTGGACGAGTCGCGCGTGATAGCGTTCCCTGGCGGGTTCGAGGACACGGCGCAGCTGCCGCGCGGCGAGATACAGGCGCTGGGCCATGCGCACCTGCCGGCGCCGGCGGGCCATGTGCTGCTGTACCGCTCGACGATACCGGGCGTGGTCACGCTCAATATGACCAACTGCACCGGCATTGACGGCACCAATCCCGACGACTTGACGCGCGCCACGTATGTGTGCCGCCGGCAGATACCCAAGATAGTCGGGTTCCTGCGCGAATACGTGCCCGGCTTTGAGAAGTGCTACGCGATCAGTTCGGCCTCGATAATAGGCGTGCGCGAAACGCGGCACTTCAAGGGCCTGTATACGCTCACGCGCGAGGATATACTTAGCGCGCGCGTGTTCGACGACTGGATAGTCACCAAGGCGCACTTCAACTTCGACGTGCACAACATGACCGGCGCGGGCCTAGATGCCACCGGCTGTCAGAAGTACTTCCCTCAGAAGAAGGAGTACACGATACCCTATCGCGCGTTCGTGCCATGCAATGTGGACGGGCTGCTGCTGGCCGGGCGCAACATATCGGGCACGCATATGGCGCATTCGAGCTACCGCGTGATGCCGATCTGCGTGGAGATGGGCGAGGGCGTGGGCATAGCCGCAGCGCTGTGCGCGCGCGATGGCATCGAGCTGCGCGCGCTGGATGCGGCGCGCATACAGCAGATACTGCTCGCACGCGGTGTGGAGCTCTGACGCGCGCAGTCCTACGGGACACAAGGAACCGCATGTCGGCGGGTGCTGAGCCGGCATGCGGTTCCTTGTTTTGTGCGCGGCGCTCGCCACGCGCGGGGCACGATCTGGCTATTGACACGTCCGACGCGGTTGGCTATAGTATAATCGAAGGGGTGCGCGGCGGGCGGCCTGGGCGGGCGCCCGCGCCGACGTGCGCGCCGGAGGGGAGTTGAGGCGCATGAGCATGTTTCACAGACCTTTGCTGCGCGCCGGCGAGGGCTATCCGAATTACCGCATACCGGGGCTGGTCGCCACGGCGCGGGGCACACTGCTGGCGGTCGCGGAGGCGCGCATGACCGCAAGCGACTGGGCGGAGACGGACGCGATACTGCTGCGCAGCACGGACGGCGGCGCGAGCTGGAGCGCGCCGGTCGTGCTGTGCGCGGGCGCGGGGCGCGGCGTCACGGCCAACAACCCCACGCTGCTGGCCACGCGCGCGGGCACGGTGTTTGCGTTCTACTGCACGCAGTATGGCGTTGCGGAGCTGGGTGGCGGCGTGTACTGCCGCGTGAGCCACGATGACGGCGCGAGCTGGGGCGCGCCGCGCGACATATCGAGCGCGTGCCTGCCCGGGTACCGCGCCGCGTTTGCGACCGGCCCCACCCACGGCATAGAGACGCGCGCGGGCGCGCTGATCGTGCCGGTGTGGATGGTGCCGCGCAGCGCGCGCGGCGAGCTGCGCGCGCACCATCCAAGCGTGGTGTCCAGTCTGTACAGCCGGGACGGCGGCGCGAGCTGGCATATCGGCGAGCTGATCTCCGCGCCCGGGCTGATCGATCCGAGCGAGACCGTCGCGGCCGAGGTCGATCGGGGCGTTATGTTCAACATGCGCAACGAGAGCGGGCGCAATCGGCGCGCGGTGACGTTCAGCGCGACCGGGTATTCGGGCTGGTCCCAGGTCGAATTCGACGAGGCGTTGATAGAGCCGGTGTGCAACGCGGGCCTGGTGCGCGCCGACGATGGCGCGCTGCTGTTCGTTAACCCGGCGAGCGCGACCGGGCGCGAGCGCTGCTGCGTGCGCATGAGCCGGGATGGCGGGCGGAGCTGGCCGCATATGCGCGTATTGTGCGCGGGCGCTGCGGCGTATTCGGATATAGCGGTCACGCCCGACGGCATGGCGCACGTGCTGCTGGAGACCGGGCCGGGCCTGTCGATAGAGTACTACCGCTTCGGGCGGGATTGGCTGCTCGGCGGAGAATGACACTGGAGGGGTTTGCATGAGCGGATACGCGATGGGGCGAATAACGGGCGTGATAGCGGCGCTGATAACGCCGTTTGACAGCGCGGAGAATGTGGACGTTGAGCGCGTCAAGGCGCTGGTCGACTTTCTGATAGCGCGCGACATAGACGGGCTGTACCTGACCGGCAGCACCGGCGAGGGCTTCCTGATGAACGCAGACGAGCGCAAGCTGGTCGTGGACGCGGTGGTCGAGCGCGTGGCGGGGCGCAAGCCGGTGATAGTGCACATCGGCGACATAGGCACGCGCAAATCGATAGAGCTGGCGCGCCACGCATACTCGGCGGGCGCGGACGCGATATCGTCGGTGCCGCCGTTCTACTGGCGCTTTGGCGAGGACGACATATTTGAATACTACCGCGACATATCCGAGGCTACGCCGCTGCCCATGGTGGTGTACAACGTGCCGCTGGCGGGGCTGATGGGCACGGAGCTGCTGCTCAGGCTGGCGCGGCTGGAGCAGGTCAGAGGGCTAAAGTTCACCGGCAAGGATCACGACCAGATGGGCCATATAAAGGCCGAGCTGGGCGCGGACTTCATGGTATACTCGGGCTGCGACGAGATGGCGCTGTCAGGGCTGAGCGTGGGTGCGGACGGCATAATCGGCTCGTTTTATAACGCCATGCCCGAAGCGTTCAAGCGCATATACGCGCTGGCGTGCGCGGGCGAGTACGCGCAGGCCGCGCGGCTGCAGCGCATCGCGACCGAGATAATACTCGAGGCGATCAAATACGACTACATGCCGCTGCTGCACAGCATGATAACCTGGCAGGGCGTGGATGCTGGCTATTCGCGCCGGCCGTTCCACAACTATTCCGACGGCGAGCTGGAGGGCTTCAAGGCGCAGTTGCGCGCGATACGCGCAAGGTTTAGCGTCGCGCCAGGCGAGGTGCGGGTGCTGGACTGCGTGTGATTCGGCCACGGCATGTCGGGTGTTGCCGCGGCATGGCTCGATTTCAGGCGCAGGGGGCGCGCATGGCGAAGGCCATGCGCGCTCAGCCTATTGACAAAGCATGCTGCACACGTCCTGCTCGGCCGAACGTGCAACAGCAGCCAGCAGAACATGCGAATCCAAACAAAGCGCCGCCTATATCAGAAGGTTTTCGCAGCATTGCAAAAGCGTTGTTTCATCAAAGCCATTTGGAATCCAACCCACCGTCCGGCTGCTGGGCTTTGTCAACGGTCTGGGCGCGCATGGCGAAGGCTATGCGCGCTCATTCTATTGACAAAGTATACCGCACACTGTCTACCTGGCCAAACATACAATAGCGGCTGGCCAAACGTGTAAATCAAAGTGGCACGCCGTTGATATCTGAACAGTTTTACAACATACCCCATAAGCCGTTTCAAAAAAAGTATGAAGTAAAACTCACTGTGCAGCCGCCCGGCATTGTCAGCGGTCTGGGCGCGCATGGCGAAGGCCACGCGCGCTTTTGCTATTGACCTTGCAGCATTAGTGTTGTATACTGTTTCTCATAACAGACGTAAATCGCATGGGGTGGGAGAGATGAACGAGGGCATACTGGTAGTGGACGACGAGCAGGCGATAGCCGATCTGGTGGAGGTCTATCTGGGCAACGAGGGCTATCGCGTGTTCAAGTTCTACAACGCGCGCGAGGCGCTGGAGTGCGTCGCGCGCGAGCAGATAAGCGTGGCGGTGCTGGACGTGATGCTGCCGGACATGGACGGCTTCGAGCTGTGCCGGCGGATGCGCGAGAAGTACCTGTTTCCGATAATAATGCTTACAGCCAAGATATCCGACATGGACAAGATAACCGGGCTGACGCTGGGCGCGGACGACTACATGACCAAGCCGTTCATACCGCTGGAGCTGGTAGCGCGGGTAAAGGCGCAGCTGAGGCGGTATACGCGCTACAACGTGGCGCCCGAGACCGCCCCGCACAGCGAGCAGCTCGACATAGGCGGCCTTACGATCAACCGCGAGCGCCACAAGTGTTCGCTCAACGGCAAGGAGCTGGTGCTCACGCCGATCGAGTTCAGCATACTCTGGTACCTGTGTTCACACCGGGGCAACGTGGTGTCGTCCGAGGAGCTGTTCGAGGCGGTCTGGGGCGAGCGGTATCTGGACAACAGCAACAATACGGTCATGGCGCACATAGCGCGGCTGCGCGAGAAGATGCACGAACCCGCGCGCAGGCCGCGGTTCATAAAGACCGTGTGGGGAGTGGGATACAAAGTTGAGTAAGCGGAAGCGAAAAAAGCCCAACAAGGTCGCGCATCGCCTGACGCTGCGGCTGGTGCTCAGCATACTGGTTTTTACAACGGCTGCGATAATTGGCATGCTCATAGTGCTCGAAATGTCTGAAGGCGTACTGATGTGGATATCATACGCCATGGCTATGCTGGAAGTGCGGTTGCTGTTGTATGTCATTGCCGCGGTGTGGCTGCTGGCGATCATAATACTATTCAAGCGCCATGAAGCGCACATAAGCGAGATAATCGAGACCACATACCGCACGCTCGCGCTGGACGATCAGCCGATAGTGATGTCCCGGGCGCTGGCCGATGTGCAGTATAACATGATGGCCGCGCGCGAGCAGGCGCTGCGCACGATGTTGCAGTCGCGCGAGATAGAGCAGCGCAAGAGCGACCTGATAGTCTACCTGGCGCACGACCTCAAGACGCCGCTGACCAGCGTTATAGGCTATCTTACGCTGCTCAACGATCACCCCGAGCTGGACATGGCGCTGCGGGCGGAGTACACCGGCGTGGCGCTGAGCAAGGCGGAGCGGCTCGAGGAGCTGATAAACGAGTTCTTCGACATTACGCGCTTTAGCCTCATGGACATAAAGCTCGAGCCCAAGCGCTGCAACCTGAGCCGCATGCTGGAGCAGGTCGCATACGAGTTTAATCCGGCATTGAGCGAGCGCGGACTCAGCTGGAAGCTCAACATAACGCCGGGGCTGGAGATAGTGTGTGACCCGGACAAGCTCGAGCGCGTGTTCGAGAACATAATCCGCAACGCGGTCAGCTACAGCTACGCCGACACGATAGTGCTGCTCAGCGCGCGCCGCACGCGCGACGGAGTGCGCGTGTGCGTGATAAACCGCGGCAAGACGATACCGCCCGACAGCCTCAAGCACCTGTTCGATCAGTTCTATCGCGCGGATGCGGCGCGCTCGTCGAGCTCGGGCGGCGCGGGGCTGGGGCTGGCGATCGCGCACCGCATAACCGAGCTGCACGGCGGCACTATAAAGGCCGAGAGCGCAAACGAGACGATACGCTTTACGGTGCTGCTGCCGCTGGATTATCAGAAAATCGCAAGAAATAGCGCGGAAAATGACAAGAATTAGCGAATGAAAACCCAAAGCATATGCGCCTGAAACCTGCTAAAATCGACTCATGAGGAGTTGAGAGGAGTTGGGCCATATGACAAATATAAGCGTGCATCCCAGTCGGAGCGCATGCACGATGCGGCGCAGTCGCCGCCGCTCGCGGACGCGGCGCGGCGCAAAGCGGCGCATGCTGTGCCTAGCGCTGCTGGCGCTGGCGCTCACGCTTGCGCTGGGCGCGCGCCATACGGTGCTCACGTGGTCGCTCGAGCTGCTGGGTTATCCCGACAGCCTTATTGAAAAGCTGCAAAAGTACCCCGAGGCGGCGGGCTATGTGCTGGCGTATCCGTTCAAGGCCGGCGAACCGGACGCGGTAGACGTGAGCGGCGACATAGTGCCGGGCGAGATACCGCTGTTCATACAGTGGGACGAGCGCTGGGGCTACGCGCGCTATGGCAGCGACATGATGGGCGTGAACGCGTGCGGCCCGACCAGCCTGGCGATGGTCTGCTGCGGGCTGACTGGCGAGGCCAAGTGGAACCCGCTCGAGGTGGCGCGCATGGCCGAGCGCAGCGGGTATTACATACCGGGCACGGGCTCGAGCTGGGCGCTGATGGAGGACGGGGCGCAGGCGCTCGGCTTGAGCGCGCGCGTCGTCGAGCTCAGCGCGGAGAGCGTGCTGGACGAGTTGCGCGCCGGCAATCCAGTGATCTGCTCGATGCGGCCGGGCGACTTTACGTATACCGGGCACTTCATAGTGCTGACCGGCGTCGACGCGCAGGGCGACGTGCGCGTGAACGATCCCAACAGCCCGTCAAACAGCGGCCATACCTGGCGGATAGAGCGCATAATGCCGCAGGTCAAGATGGCCTGGGCGTACTCCGCGCGCTGACGGCGGGTCTGCGCGCCGCACGACCCCTGCCGGCTGTGCCGCCTGGCCGAGCCGGCAGGGGTCGCGCGCGTCTGCGGGCGGCGCAGAGGCGCGGTTTGGCAAAAAAGTGATAGTAAATGGGGCTAAATTTATATGGTAAAAGGGTGGGGCAAGTGCTAAAATTGATGTAACGGCGTGCGCCCGGTGAGCTGTGCGCCGCGGCGCCCGGCGCCAGGTATACGGCCGCGCGGCGGGCGCTGCACTGACGCTAATACAGGAGGTTCGTTATGGCCGCAAAGCTATCCACCCGCGAGCGGTTCGCGCGCATGTACCGGCACGAAGAGGCGGACCGCGTGCCGATACTCGACAGCCCCTGGCATTCCACGATAGAGCGCTGGATGCGCGAAGGCATGCCCAACGAGGACTACGTGGGTTATTTCGATCTGGATCGCGTGGGTTCAATCAACGTCGACAACTCGCCTCAGTATCCGCACAAGGTGCTCGAGGAAACCGATACCTACATTATATATACCACGGAATGGGGCGCGACGCTGCGCAACTGGAAGCATCACGGCTCGACGCCCGAGTTTCTGGACTTCACGATAACCTCGCCCAAGGCCTGGCTCGACGCCAAGGCGCGCATGGTGGCCAGCGACGACCGCATACCCTGGGACTATCTGAAGGCCAACTATCCCAAGTGGATCAGCGAGGATCGCTGGATAATCGGCCACTTCTGGTTCGGATTTGACGTGACCCACTCGTGGGCGGTGGGCACCGAGCGGCTGCTGATGGCCATGCTGGACGATCCGGACTGGTGCGTTGATATGTTCAATCACTACCTGGATGTGGACATAGCGCTGATGGATCGCGTCTGGGATGCGGGCTATCGCTTCCACGAGATCAACTGGCCCGACGATATGGGCTATAAGCAGAACCAGTTCTTCTCGCTGCGCATGTACCGCGAGCTGGTAAAGCCGGTTCAAAAGCGTGCCGTGGAGTGGGCGCACAGCAAGGGCATAAAGGCGCGGCTGCACTCCTGCGGCGACGTGAACCCGTTCGTGCCGGAGCTGATCGAGATGGGCATGGACGGCCTGAACCCGCTCGAAGTAAAGGCGGGCATGGATCCGGTGAAGCTCAAGCGGCTCTACGGCGATAAGCTGGTGTTCCACGGCGGCATAAACGCCGTGCTCTGGGATCAGCCGGACAAAATAACCGAGGAGATCAACCGCGTGGTGCCGGTCATGAAGCAGAACGGCGGCTACATATTCGCGTCCGACCACTCGATACCCGAAAACGTGAGCCTTGAGGACTTCCGCATCATAATCGACGCCGCCAAGCGGGCGGGCAGCTATCAGTGACGAGGTGACGAGCGATGACATCAAAGCAACGCATGGCGACTGCGCTCAACCTGGGCATACCGGATCGCGTGCCCACGTTTGAGCTGGAGTTTCAGCTCTCTGAGGAGCTGCTGGGCAAGCCGTTTCTGAAGGAGGACGATCTGAAGGGGCTCAGCGAGGCCGAGGTGGATCGGCGCATAGCCGAGAACGCCGAGTTCATGATCGAAGTGTACAACCGGCTGGAACACGACGCGATCTGTATACAGTATCTGAACGAGCAGCATACCGCGCAGACCATCCGCCGGCTGCACGAGTTCAGCGGCGACCGGTTCATGCTGCTGGCGCACGGTGACGGCACGTTCGCGATACCCGACGGCGACGGCATGCTCGACTTCGTCTACCGCATCGCAGACGATCCCCAGGACGTGCACGCCCAGGCTGAGCGCATGGTGCGCGAGGCGATAGCGCACGACCTGCGGCTGCTGGACGCTGGGCTGGACGGGTTCATACTCTGTTCGGATTACTGCTTCAACAAGGGCCCGTTCCTGTCGCCTCAAATGTTTAGCGAGTTCGTCACGCCGTACCTGGCGCGCCTGATTGCGGCGATACGCGAACACGGCGGCTATGCGATAAAGCACACCGATGGCAACATAATGCCGATATTGGATCAACTGGTGTCGGCCAACCCGCACGCGCTGCACTCGATCGACCCTATGGCGGGCGTGGACATACGCGAGGTCAAGCGGCTGGTGGGCGACAAGGTCGCGCTGTGCGGCAACGTGCACTGCGCCGCGATGCAGACTGGCACCGAGCAGGACGTGATAGACTCGTGCGAGTACTGCCTGACATGGGCCAAGCCCGGCGGCGGGTATATATACTGCACGAGCAATATACCGTTCAAGGGGCTGCCGCTGGAGCGCTATCTGCTCGTACTGGACGTGTGGAAGCGCATGCGCGATTACTGAGGGATTGACGGCGCGCCGTCCCAAGCGGAGCATGGGGCGGCGCGCTCAGTCTATTGGCAAAATAAGCCGCCCACGGTCTGTTTAGAGTGTGTTTCTAAATACATACTAACAGGGATTATGCAAGCAATATACGAATGCAGGCAAGGAAAACAAAGCCCAGGAACCTGCGTGCCAGCTTGTCGTAGCGAGTAGC
>CAWVGT010000269.1:0-3980 GCA_963928645.1 Candidatus Fimadaptatus sp. | reverse complement strand
GCCGCGTATCGTGCCGCCGCCCTTCATGAAGTCGTCGATTATCAGCGCGCGCTGCGCCGCCGTGACCGCGCGCCGGCTCAGGCTCATCGTCTCTATGCCGCCGTTTGAGCCTGCGGTGTAGTTTATCTTGACCGCCGAGCCCTCATACGCCTTGCTGTCGCGCCGCGCTATCACCAGCGGCACGCCCAGTATCCGCGCCGTCTCCATCGCAACCGGTATGCCCATCGTCTCCATCGTTATAACCACGCTCGGATTGCTCGCGTAGAAGTACGACGCCAGTATCTCGCCCATCCGGCACACCACCGCCGGGTCCGCGAGTATGTCCGCCATGTACAGAAAACCGCCCGGCAGCACCCGCGACGGGTCCGACAGCTTCTCGCATATCCCCTCCAGGAACTCGCGCGACCGCTTCGAGTCGTACGCCGGCCGGTACCTGACACCGCCCGCCGCGCCCGTGACCGTCTCTATCGTGCCCAGTGAAAACATGTCCAGGCTGCGCTGCAGTATGTCTATGTCCTCGCTTATCGTCGACTTGGCCGCCGAAAACAGCTGGCAGAAGTGCCCCAGCGTGAACACATGGTTCGGCGACGACGTCAGCACCTGCACCATCGCCGCTATGCGCTCGTTGCGCTTTATACGCTCCATCGATCTGCATCTCCTTGACATCCGGCGAAACCCGAATGTTCGTGTCGTATGTGGCTATTATAATTCACTTTTGCCAAATAATCCAGTGCCAAATTGCATATTTACGCACACACAACGAGTATTTTACCTGTATGCCCGACAAAAATCCGAGGCTGTATATTGCGGTGGAGCGCGCAGGGAGCGTATAATAGTAGCACAACCACTCCCGGCGCGAAAACCGGCAAAAAGCGGGCGCGCGCTTTTATGAAAGGTGTGAAAAGTATTGGATGTACATATAAATGATTTCATCGGCGAACCGGCCGAGGGCGGCGCAAGGAAGCGCGTGCACATGATAGGCATAGGCGGCTCGAGCATGTCGGGACTGGCGCAGATGCTCGCGCAGAAGGGCTGCCGCGTGACCGGCTCCGACCGGGACGAGTCCGACAAGACGCGCGCGCTGGCGGCGCACGGCATCGGCATAATGATAGGCCACCGGCCCGAAAACGTGGAGGGCGCGGATCTGGTGGTATACACCGCGGCGATAGCGCCCGACAACTGCGAGCGCGTGCGGGCGCGCGAGCTGGGCATACCCGAGATGGAGCGCGCGGTGCTGCTGGGCCAGCTGATGCAGGGCTACAGGCGCGCGGTGAACGTGTGCGGCACCCACGGCAAGACCACGACCTCGGCGATGCTGGCGCAGTCACTGTGGGAGCTGAACACCAACCCCACGGTGCACATAGGCGGCGAGCTGCCCGCGCTGGGCGGCAGCACGCTGGTGGGCGGGCACGAGTGCTTCGTGGCCGAGGCGTGCGAGTTCAACCGGAGCTTTCTGCACTTCGACCCGACGCACGCGATAATGCTCAACATAGAGCCGGATCACCTGGATTGCTACGGCACGTTCGACAACCTGCTGGCGGCGTTTGCCGAGTTCGCCTCAAAGATCCCCGAGGACGGGTACCTGATAGGCTGCGGCGACGACGAGCGCGTGCTGGACATAATGAACGAGGTCGAGTGCAACATAATATCGTTCGGCCTGAGCGACGAAAACGACGTCTACCCCGAGGACGTGACATACGACGAGCTGGGGCGCGCGCGCTGCCGGGTGATGCTGTTCGGCCGGCCGATGACCGAGCTGAAGCTGCAGGTGCCGGGCGAGTACATGCTGATAAACGCGCTGGCGGTGCTGGCGTGCACGCACACGCTGGGGCTGGACGCGCATCTGGTCGCCGAGACGCTGGGCCACTTCACCGGCGTGCACCGGCGCTTTGAGCTGACCAGCACCACCGACGGCGTGGCCGTGTACACCGACTACGGCCACCACCCCACCGAGATACGCAACGTGCTGAGCGTGGCAAAGCAGCAGCCGCACCGCACGCTCTGGGCGATATGGCAGCCGCACACCTATTCGCGCACCAAGAACCTGTTCGACGAGTTCGTGGAGTGCTTCGACGGCGTCGACCACGTGCTGATAACCGACATATACGGCGCGCGCGAAAAAGACCCGGGCGACATCCGCACCGAGATGCTGCTCGGCCCCATGCGCGCACGCGGCCTCACCGTCGACCACACGCCCACGTTCGACGACGCCGAGGCGTTCCTGCGCGCCAATTGGCAGCCCGGCGACCTGGCCATAACGCTGGGGTGCGGCAACATCAACCTGCTCAACGATCAGATAAGGGCGCACGGGGACACCGCGCGCTGAGCTGATGTATCCGCGTATTCTGATTGACCTGCCGACAATTGTACGGCAGGTCTCAGTTTATCGGCAAAGTATGTCGCGCACGGTTTGCTTGACCAGGCATGCAAAACAGCCGGCAGAGCTTGCAAATAAAAGTGGAATGCCGCTTAAATCAAACTGGTTTTGCAACGTTGCCCATAGGTTGTTTCAAAAAGCCGTTTGGAATAAAGCCATCCGCACAGTCGCCGGGGTTTGGCAGCGTTCTGTGGCCTGCTGAAAATTATTCGGCAGGTCTGTTTTTGTGCACGTGTATATTGCATTTTTACCTATTTTGTATATAATAATAGTATAGGGTTATTTGTCACCGTCGAAACGGTTGGGTGGAGCGCTGTTCAGAAGCGCGTTATGATTCGGTATATTTATCAAGGGGAGATACAGCAAACGCGTTATGGGCAGCCACGAAGTGTCGCAGGCGACGAACCCGATGCCATATGCGGCGCACAACGTTCGGCCACAGGTCCCGGCAGGCACAGCCTGTCCGCGCACCGGCGTGCATCGCAGACCACGCGGCGGCTCGCTGCCGGCGCAACAGGTGACTGATACATCTCGATAACCGCAATACACTGTATCGATTTAAGGAGGCGTTGACAGATGAAGCGTTTGATACTGCTGATGGTGGCTCTGATGGCGCTGCTGCCGCTGGGCGCGCTGGCTGACGCTGCGCCGCCCGCCGCGCCCGAGGCGCTGGACATGACCGCGCCGCTCGAGGCGGCCGAGTACCAGTTCGACTTCCTGCCGTGGTTCACGACCTTTGACGACGCGCTGGCCGCGTTCGGGCTTGAGGACGGAGACTACCGGCTCATCAACGCCGGCACGTCCACAGTGGTCGATCCGGGCAGCCGCTGCGTGGCGGAATTCGAGTACCCTTCCGCGCTCTCCGGGAATGAGGCGCAGATGCAGCTGATATTCGAGCGCATACCGGCTGACGCCAATGACGCCGCATACAAGCTCATCGGCGTGCGCGCGATGGAGAGCCTGGCCGACCTGGACGCGCTGAACGCGTACATCGACGCCGTGGACTCAAGGTTCAGCGACATGCTCGAGCGCAAGGTGGTCAACATTGTGGCCAAGCCGATACTGACCAACTGGCCGACCGTAAGGGACAACTTCGCCGCCGACCCACCCACGGCGAGCAGCTGCACGATAAGCGGCGCAAAGGTGTTCACCGACCCGGCGGGCCTTGACCGCAACGCCAACATGTACATCAGCCTGAACGCCGCCGACGACACTTATGCCCTCCGGATGGGCAGCGTCAGCGGCGAGTACTTCGCGCTGTACGAGCTCGTGCTGGACAGCATACAGGACTGAACGACCCGGCAATATTCGGGGCGTCGCCGCAGGACAGATGCACGCGGCGACGCCCCTCGTCATGTCCGGCTCCAGTAAAGCGCGCATATGCCAAAACACGGGCATAGCAGGCCCGCGCCGCATGTGATGCGATGGCGGTATCATGACCAGCGCCCGCACCACAGGAGGTGAAAAACGCATGCGCATACCGTCGCGCTCGCGCACGCCGCAGGACAGAACGACCCGGCAATATTCGGGGCGTCGCCGCAGGACAGATGTACGCGGCGACGCCCCTCGTCATGTCCGGCTCCAGTAAAGCGCCCATATGCCC
>CAWVGT010000268.1:0-8312 GCA_963928645.1 Candidatus Fimadaptatus sp. | reverse complement strand
CATGTTTGGTCAAACGGACGGTGTACGGCATACTTCGTCAATAGCCTGTGATGGCGCGCGACGCAAACCGTGCCGCGCGCCATCGCACTATGCTGACACAGCTGTTCATACACAGACGGCGTAGTTCGAGTCTCAACGTTCATAGTTTGATTCTGCGCATAGCGGTTTTATATCCGACATCGCAACGTCGTTTTGCATGATGCAATACATACATATATCAAATCAGGCTCATAAAAGCTCGAGGCATGCGGCGAACCATGGTTTGTCAACGGTCTGCGTGGCGCGCGACACAAACTATGCCGCGCGCCATCTGCATTTGTCACAGCCATGCGTTCTGCCGATTGCCCGAACGTCATACTCCGGCATGCCTTCGCGCTTCGCCCTCTGCGTCGGCGTCCGCCCGGAGCTGCCAGGACTGCGCCGCGCGGTTTGGCGCCAGATCGGCTTTATCACATGCGGTAACCCGTGCACTCGCTCTATATGCGCCGGCGCGCGGCAAAAGCAATGCCGCGCGCCAGTTCGTTCAGCTTTGAACCTCATTCATCCAGGCGATCATATATCGGATCCCGCAGCGCGATCAGGCACAGCGCGCATCCCAACACGCCCACGATGCAGAACATCATAGCCAACCCCGCGCCGCTGCCCGCGCCAAACGCACCCGACAGCAGCCGCCGCGCCGGCGTGTCGCCCGCCATCAGCGGCTCGAACACGCCGTCCGCGAGCGTTCCACCCAGCAGCAGGCCCAGCGGTATCGCGCCGTTTTGCAGCGTGCTCTGCGCCGAGAACACCCTGCCCTGCAGCTCCAGCGGCGTGTTCGAGCGCATCAGCGCCGTCAGGTTGGCCCCCAGTACCGCCACCAGTGCATATGACGCAAACTCCAGCGCGGCCCATAGCGGCGGCGCGCCGACAAGGCTCAGCGCCACATCGCCCACCAGAAACACCGCCGCGCAGCAGCCGAACACCACCTTCGCCCTGCGCCGCGCGGGCCGGCCCAGCGTCACTATCGCGCCGCCCGCCAGCGTGCCCAGCGCCGCCGCCGACTGCACCATGCCCAGCGCGCGCTGGTCGCCGCCCGTGCGCGCGAGTATGAACGCCGACATCATGCCGTCGCCGCCGAGCTTGGCCAGAAAGTTTATGGCGGTAAACGTGAGTATCAGCCGCATCAGCTCCGCGCGCCCGCGCAGGTAGCTGACCCCGGCCATGCAGCCGCGCAGCAGCGATTCGCCCGCCCCATCCGCGCGGCGCGGCGCTTCCGGTATGCGCAGCGCGCACAGCGCGCCGAACGCCACCGCAAACGTCGCCAGGTCGACCGCCAGCACCAGTTCGAGGCCGCCCGCGGCCAGCAGCACGCTGCCCAGCGCCGGCGCAAGTATAGACACCGCGGCGCCCGACAGCGACTGCAGCCCGCCGACGCGCGCGTACTGTGCGCGCGGCACAAGCAGGCTGGTCGCCACATGCGCCGCCGGGCTCTGGAACGCGTCCATAATGCTGAGCAGCAGGTTGATCACATACAGCTGCCACACCTGCAGAGCAGCCAGCGCATGCAGCGCGAACACCGCGATCGTGCCGCAGGCCGCAACCGCGTCCGACACGAGCATTATGCGCTTTTTGTTCCACCGGTCGGCAATCGCGCCGGTCGCAAAGCGCAGCACGATCGTCGGCAGGAAGGTGAAAAACGTCAGCAGCGTCACGCTGGACGCGGTGCCCTGGCGGGCATAAGTCCATATTATCAGCGCGTAACTGGTCATCGCCGTGCCCAACGCGGACACCGCCTGCGAGCTCCACAGCACCAGATAGCTGCCCAATCCCCTAAATGCGTTTTGCTTCATGGCTCTGCACTCCGTTCTCAATATATCTGGAACAAAGGCAGGGCCCGACATGGACGGTCGCTCAACCCTCTCGCTCCATGCAGTTCCCGTCCATCAGACCCTGCACGGAGCCTTCACATGCGCAAACACCCAGCGTGCCTCCTCTCGCCATATTCTGCAAGGCGCCAGCCGGCCGGCCGACGCATCGTACCATGGACAATTCCGCGGCTGCTCCCGCAAGCGCAAATCGCGCATTAAGCGCGGCAGGCCGTTGACAAACCCCAGCGGCTGGACAGCCGGTTTTCTGCAGACAGCCTTTTGCAGCAGTATATTGCAAGCCAGCCTAATGCAAGCGGCATTTCGCTTCCATTTGCATACTTTTCCGGTCGCCGTTGTATTCGGTCAAGCGGACGGTGCGCAGCATACCATGTCAACAGACTGATAGATCCTTAACGCGCGTGTGGTTTCGTGCACCCTTGCCGCCGGGGCATCGGCCCGCAGGGCGCGCGATTTGGCCGCCGCCGGCGCCGTCCGCGCCCGACTGCCGGCACACCGATTGCCGCGGCAATAAGTTGAGGCGCCGATCAACCGACCGGCGCCCGGAAACCGGCTGCACGCTTGCCCGCGCGTCAGCGCTTTGCGGTTATGTTCGCCCGGCTCTTCTGCACGTCGTCGAGCTCGGATTTCAAGAAATCCTCCAGGTTGGACAGCATCGCGTCGGCGTACTGCGTGGCCTGGCGCGCGGTCTCGTTGGCCTTGTTGCGGGCGGAGGCCATCAGCTTGCCGGCCTCCTCCTCGGCTATGCGGCGCACCTCGCTCTGATCTATCAGCACGCGCGCCTGCTTCTGCGCCTCGTCGACTATCTGAGCCGCGCGGGCCTCGGCCTCGGCGATCGTGGCCTGGGCGCTCTTTTCGGCGTCCTCCATCGCCACGCGCGCGCGGTTGTCTGCCTCGGTGAATATGGCGTTTGCGCGGCGCTCGGCATTGTTTATAATATTGTCGCGCTCCTCGCGTATGCGGCGCGCCTCGAGTATATCGCCGGGCATCTGCCGCTCCATAGACGACAAAAAGTGCAGCACCTTGTCGACGTCGACTATGCGCAGGTACTTCTTCATCGGCACGGGACGCGATTCTTCGGTGAGTATTATTCTGATTATATCCACCAGCTCGTCAAGCGCGAATTCCTCCTCGCCCTGACCGCCCTGGCGCGAATTACCCGCCTCGCGCCTCTGCGGGCGCGCTATCTCCCGCTCGTCGTCCTGACGCGCGTCGCGGACACGCATTTCCCTGTCCATTAAAGCGACTCTCCCTTCCGTCCGATTCTGTTGTAATATATATCAAATCCTTTGTTGACCATATCGAGTATCTGCGGCGGCACCAGCCCGGATATGTCCCCGCCAAACGACGCTATCTCGCGCACCGCCGTGGAGCTCACGCACGCAAACTCGGGCGAGGTCATCATGAACATGGTCTCCGCCTGCGGATACAGCCGGCGGTTCAGCGCGGCGTTTTGCGTCTCGCTTTCGAAATCGCCGGTCGCGCGCAGGCCGCGCAGTATCACGCGCGCGCCCACCTTGCGCAGGTAGTCCACCAGCAGCCCGTCGAACGCGTCCACGCTCACGCCGGCGATGTCCCGGGTAGCGCTGCGAATGAACTCCAGCCGCTGCTCGACCGAGAACGCGGGGCGCTTGGCGCGATTGTTGAGCACGGCGACTATCACGCCGTCGTAAACCGCGCTGGCGCGCCGGATTATGTCCAGATGGCCCACCGTGATGGGATCAAAGCTGCCCGCGTATACGCAAATCATTTCGATTCACCGCCTGCCATATCGTCGTCCGCGCCCATATATCTGAGCAGCGTTATCGCCGTGTCGCCATAGCGCCGGGGCTTGAGCTGCTCGTAGTGCGGATCCAGCGCGTCCAGCGGCGTGCGCGCCTCGTGCTCCAACACGAGCCGCGCGCCCGGCGCCAGCCGTCCGCCGCGCGCCAGATGCTCCAGCACCTGCCTGTACTCGTCGACCTGCTTGTAGGGCGGGTCTATGAACACCACCGTATACCCGCCGCCGGGCTCTGCCAGCGCCGCGCGCCAGTCCCGCGCCACGAGCTGCGCCCGCGCGCCATAGCCCAGCGCGTCTATGTTGCGGCGGATCACCGCCGCCGCCTGGCGCGAGTTGTCGCACAGCGTCGCGCGCGCCGCGCCCCGACTCAGCGCCTCCAGCGCCATCGCACCCGAACCCGCGAACACGTCCAGCGCCACTTCGCCGTCCAGCCGCCCGCCCAGCATCGAGAACACGGCCTCGCGCACGCGCTCCGAAGTAGGTCGGGTAGCGCGACCCTCGGGCGCGAGTATGCGGCGGCCGCCCGCCTCCCCGCCAACTATGCGCATCGCAGCCTCCCCTGCGGGCGCACAGGCTTTGACATGCGCCCGGGTATCGATACAATTATAGCACATATGAATACTGCCATACAAGACCGCGCCGCGAATTATAACATCTATGGCGACAATAACCGGCAAGCCGCGGCGCATACGCTGCCAGCCACGCACATATGCGGCAATCATTGGCACGCGAGGCATATGCGGGCGCTTGCGGCTATCGCCTGCCGAACCGGCAGTAAAAAAGCGCTCCGCCCCCGCTGGGAGCGAAGCGCCCGCACGCCGCGTTATACCTCGGGCTTGGGTTGCCGGGGCTGCTGCTGGCGCTTCTTGCGGCGCTGATCCGCGCGGATCTTGCGCAGCTTCTTGCGCTTGCCCTCCTCGATCATCTTGAGCTTCTTGCGATGCTGCACCGGCCCGGACAGGTAGCCTATGAACACCGCCAGCGGATAGACAAAGCTCAGCGGCAGGAACAGGTAGTCCAGCAAACCCGGGCCCGCGTTGTCCACGAACGTGAAGAAACCCACAAACGCCGAGAACATTATGCGCGCGACCATGTCCACTATCTCGTGCGGCTCCATGACCAGCTCGCTCGCCGCCGGGAACAGGTAGTCCGGCACGTCCTCGGCCGCCACGTGCACATGGCCCACGCCGGTTATCAGCACTATCAGCGCCATCAGCACCCACGGCAACGCGCCCACCAGCATGCCCGCCAGCGCGCGCATGCGGTTGTAACACTTGGCCCTGTCCTCCGCGGTGGCGGTATAGCCGCCCGCCTCGCGCTTGGCCAGCAGCTCGCCATAGCTTATCTCTGCCTCGCCCGCGCTCGCGCCGTTGGCAAACGCAAACAGCACCGACGCCAGCGTGATAGCTACGTTGAGCACAATGTTGATCACCGTGTTGCCCGAGACCAGCGCCGGAAAGAACATCAGCTCCAGCATCGCCATAATGGCCATCAGCAGCCACGAGCGCGCCGCCATCCTGACTATCGCCTTTAAGTTCATATGTCTACGCCCTTTCATCGCAGGGTACAATGCCCGCGGGAGTTATGATATAGTCAACCGGCGCGTCGTGCGCCAGCACCGGCACGCGCGCTATCACCTGGCACGGATACGCCAGCGCCGCAACCGTCGGCCGCGCGCCCGCCAGGAACCTGTCGTAATACCCGCCGCCGTAGCCCAGCCGCCCGCCGGCGCGGTCGAACGCCAGCCCCGGCGCCAGGCACAGATCCGGCGTGCCCAGCAGCTCCTCGTCGCCCGCGGGCTCCGGTATGCCGAACCGGCCCGGCCGCAGCTCGCTCAGCGCGCGCACGCGCAGCAGCCGCATCTCGCCCCGCCGCACGCAGCGCGGCAGGTACAGCGCCTTGCCCTGGCGCAGCGCGGCCTCGATAAGCGCGCGCGTGTCCAGCTCGCTGCCGGTCGCGCAGTACGCAAACACGCTGCGCGCGGCGCGCCACATGTCGCAGCTCAGCACATTGCGCGTCACCGCTTGCGCGGCCTCGCGGCGATAGTCCGCGTACAGCGCATCGCGGCGCGCGCGCATATCGCGCCTGAGCTCGGCCCGCGCCCGCCTGATGTCGGCGTTCAAGTCCGGCGCGCTCATGCAATCACCCGCGGCACGCGCGCGCGCACGCTCAGCATAACCTCATACGGTATCGTGTCGGCGATGCCGGCCAGCTCCTCGGGGGTTATGCGCTCGCCGCCCTGCGCGCCCAGCAGCACGACCTCGTCACCCACCTGCGCGCCCGCGACGTCGGTCGCGTCGACCATTATCTGGTCCATGCACACCCGGCCCACGACCGGCGCGCGCTGCCCGCGCACCAGCACGCTGGCGCGGTTGCCCCACGCGCGCAGATAGCCGTCGGCATAGCCCACCGGCAGCGTCAGTATCAGCGACTCGCGCGCAGTCACGAAAGTGCCGCCATAGCTTATCGCCGCGCCCGCGGGCACGCGCTTGGCAAACAGCGCGCGCGTCACCCAGCGCTGGGCGTACCTGAGCCCGTCCACGAACGGCGAGAAGCCGTACATCGACACGCCCATGCGCACCATGTCCATGTCGTACTCGGGATAGCGCAGCATCGCGGCGCTGTTGGCCATGTGCCTCACCGGATTGAAACCGCGCGCCGTGACGCGGCCGCACAGCTCTACGAAGCGCCGCGCCTGCGCGCGCGTATACGCCTCGGCGTCCGCACCAGGCTCG
The DNA here is from genome assembly GCA_963928645.1 of Candidatus Fimadaptatus sp. Classification (GTDB taxonomy): domain Bacteria; phylum Bacillota; class Clostridia; order Christensenellales; family Aristaeellaceae; genus Fimadaptatus. The sequence continues at coordinate 1,932 of CAWVGT010000268.1, read as the reverse complement.
TCGGCGCGCGCAAAGTGCGTGAACACGCCCTCCAGCTCTACCTCGGCATGCGCGCCCAGGTAGTCCAGCATCGCGTCCAGCTCGGCCGCGTGCCGCGCGCCTATGCGGCCCATGCCGGTATCCAGCTTGATGTGTGCGCGCGCCGGCCGGCCCAGCGCCCGCGCCGCCTCGCTCAGCAGCCTGAGCGCATCCAGGTCGGGCGCGGCCTGGCTCAATCCGCACTCTACCGCGGCGCGCGCGCACGCCGCATCCGCGCCGCCAAGCACCAGTATCGGGCAATCGAGCCCCGCCGCGCGCAGCTGGGCGCCCTCCTCGGGCAGCGCGACCGCGCCGCCCCACGCGCCCTGGCGCAGCGCCTCGGCCAGCACTTCCGGCGCGCCATGGCCGTACGCGTCCGCCTTCACCACGGCCATAAAGCGCGCTCCGGGCGCAAGGCGCGCCCGGAGCAGCCGGATGTTGTCCGCTATCGCGCTAATATCTATCTCAAGGCCGGTAGGTCTTGCGGTCACAGCGTGCGCACCTGTTCCTGCATCAGCAGCTTTATGCCCGCCTTGGTCAGCGCCTCGTAAGCGGCCTCGAGGTTCTCCACGCGGAAGATTATCAGCGCATGGTCGCCGCTGGTGCGCACGAACGAGTACAGATACTCTATCGCTATGTCGTTCTCATCCAGCAGGTCGAGCACGTCGTCCAGTCCGCCCGGCCGATCGGGCACCGCCACCGCCAGCACGTCGGTCAGCTTGACCGCGTAGCCCGCGTCGCGCACCACCTCCACCGCCTTGTCGGTGTCGGACACTATCGTGCGCAGTATGCCGAAGTCGCGCGTGTCAGCTATCGACAGCGCTATCAAGTCTATGCCGTTTTCGCGCAGCAGCTGCGTTACCTGCTTGAGGCTACCTTTGGTGTTTTCCAGAAATATAGATACCTGCTTTACGAACACTTCTGCCGCCTCCCATATCCGTATTGCCGGCCCGCCGCCGGCTCGTTTTATTATACCATGATTTTGCCCGTCGTACAACCATTACCTGATTTTAAGCTCGGCCTAACCTTGGGCGAGGGGCGCGTCACTGCGCGGCGCCCGCGCTCTCGCGCCGCAGCCGCTTGAACAGCCGCGCGCTCCAGTAGTCCATGCCCATGCGGTCGATGTAGAAGTGCAGCACGGCCCGCCAGTTCTTGCTCGCGGTGCCCAGCATCATGTACTCGGCGACCTCGCCGGCGGCCTGCTGCGCGCGCTCAAACAGCGCCGCGCCCGCTCCGCGGCCGCGGTGCTCCGCCGCGACGTACAGCTCGTCTATCTCAAAGTACTCGGTGCCGTCGGGTGTGATGGAGCTTATGTCGTGCGCCACGCGCATGCTGCTCAGCAGGAAGCCTATTATCTCGCCCTGATCGCGGGCCACGAATATGCGATGGCCCTCGATATCCGCGCGGGTATTGGCCAGATAGCCATAGCAGCTATCCTCGTCCTCCCAGGCCTGCGACAGCTCTATGAGCCGCGCGCACACTTCGTCGGTCAGCTCGACCTCGGATACCTCATACGCCATGGCCCGCCCTCCAGTCCGGTGTGCCCGCGCCGGCCCGCGCTCAGTCGCGCAGGCCGGCGTCGCACCGTCAGGTCAGATCTTGCGGCGGTCGATCACGCGCTTGGACTTGCCCTCGCTGCGCTCGATCGTGCCCTGCTGCACCAGCTTTACGTTGGCGTGCAGCTGCAGCACGCTCTGCAGTTCGCCCTCTATGCGCTTGCTCAGCGCCTCCATCTTGCGCACCTCGTCGGAGAACAGCTCGCTTGCGACCTCGACCTGTATCTCCAGCGTATCGGTGGCGTTGACGCGGTCGACTATCAGCATGTAATGCGGCAGCACGCCCGCTATGTTTATCAGCACCGACTCGACCTGCGTCGGGAACACGTTCACGCCGCGGATTATCAGCATGTCGTCG
>CAWVGT010000267.1:0-5371 GCA_963928645.1 Candidatus Fimadaptatus sp. | reverse complement strand
CCCCGAATCGACGGTGATTGAGCTGCACGTGTCCCCGGACGACATGGGCAAGGTGATAGGCAAGCAGGGCCGCATCGCCAAGGCCATACGCACCGTGGTCAAGGCGGCCACCGCCAAGTTCGAAAAGCCGGTCTTTGTTGAGATAATGTGACAGGGCAGGGGAGCCGTCGCCATGCGCGCCGGCTCCCCGCGGTTTATATGCGCGCGGAGGTATAAGAGGTATAATATGAAGATAGCGACGTTCAACCTGCGCACCGACGCGCCCGTGGACGGCGGCAACCGCTGGCAGTGCCGCAAGGGGCTGGTGCTGGACAGGCTCATGGCCGAGCGGCCGGACGTGGTGGGCTTTCAGGAGGCCACGCCCGAGATGGCCGGGTTCCTCAGGCGCCACATGCAGGGCTATATCTGCGTGGGCAACGGCCGCGAGCGCGACCTTACCGGCGAGAACAACATGATAGCGTTCCGGCAGGACGCGTTCGAGCTGATCGCGCTGGACACGTTCTGGCTGTCGGACACGCCCGACGTGCCCGGCTCGCGGTACGCGAACCAGTCGGAGTACCCGCGCATATGCACGCACGCGGTGCTGCGGCGGCTGGGCGACGGCGCGCAGTTCCACGCGTACAACACGCACCTGGACCACGTGTCCGACGAGGCGCGCGTGCTGGGCGCGCGGGCGATACTGAGGCGCATCGCGAGCGACCTGGAGCGCCATCCGCTACCGCTGGCGCTGACCGGCGACATGAACGCCGCGCCCGACAGCCCGCCGCTGCGCGCGCTGCTGGGCGACGCGCGGGTGCGCCTGACCAATCAGACGCCTAACTTCCCGGCGTCGTACCACGCGTATGGCGCGCGGCCCGACCTGCCGCAGATAGATTACGTGCTGACGCAGGGCTTTCGCGCGGTGGGCGCGCCGGTCGCGTGGACCAGGGCCGAGTGCGGGCTGTACCTGTCCGATCACAGCGCGCTGTGCGCGAGCGTGGAGCCGTGCGCGGACGCCTGATTAGCGCGGGCGGCTGACACTATTAAGGAAGCTGCCGGTGTGGACAAACGGCCGGACATTTGACATGCCGCGCTTTCACGGCGATATGCGTTGGCCGTGCGGGCGATGTGGGTATGCGGCGCGACGGGCAAGGCTTGCCGGGCTGCCAGCGGCGTGCGCATATGCGGCAGTCACGACGGCGCACGACGCCGCGCGCATGACCTGCATAGCCTGCGCGGTTCATGCCTGCAAACGGCGCAGAGTGCGATTCAATATGCGATACGGCAGAATGCAGGCGCGGCGAACCAGTGCATGTGGCGAGCGGCGCAAGGCGCGATATGATATAAGATAACGCGCAGTACCAGCGAGCCAAACCGGAGTAGACGGTATGCGGCGCAGAGCGCGGTACGATATAAGATAACGCGCAGTACCAGCGCGTCGAACCGACGCAGACAGCGCGCGGTGCAGGGTGCGGTACGATAATAGATAATGCAGAACACTGGCGAGCTAAACCGATGCAGACGGCGCGTGGCGCAGGGAGCGGTACGATATAAGATAACGCGCAGTACCAACGCGTCGAACCGATGCAGGCGGCGCGCGGCGCAGGGCGCGGTACGACAAAAGACAATGCAGAATACCGGCGAGTCAAACCGGAGCGGACGGCGTGCGGCGCAAGCCGCGCTACAATATGAGATAACGCGCGGCGCCGGCGCGGGGAGGGAATATGCTGAGCGAATACCTGTTGATAGGCGAGATAACCCGGCCGCAGGGCGTGCGCGGCGAGCTGCGCGTCCGGCCCTGCACCGACGACCCGATGCGCTTTGCGGAGCTGGAGCAGGTCTACTTTAGGCAGGGCGATTCATACGTGCCGCGCGGCATCAGGTTCGTGCGGCTGGCCGGCCCGGACGTGGTGATAATACGGCTGGACGGCGTGGACGACGCCAACGCGGCCGAGGCGCTGCGCGGGCGCGAGCTGTACGTCGACCGCGCGCACGCCGTGGCGTTGCCCGAGGACGCCGACTTCATTGTCGATCTGATAGGCTGCCGCGTCGTGGACGACGAGGGCGCGGAGTACGGCCGCATAGTCGACGTGATGCAGCCCGGCGGCGGCGACGTGTACGTGATCGACGGGCCGCGCGGCGAGGTGCTGGTGCCCGCGCTCAAGAGCGTGGTGCTGGAGGTGGACACGCGCGCCGGGCTGATGCGCATGAGCGCCGCGCGCATGCGGGAGGTGGCCGTGTTTGAGGATTAGGGTGCTGACGGTGTTCCCGGAGATGATAGAGCCTATAATCCGCCAGAGCATACTGGGCCGCGCGCAGCAGGCCGGGCTGATCGACATAGCCGCGGTGGACATACGCCCGTACTCCGACCTCAAGCACAAGAACACCGACGACTATCCGTTCGGCGGCGGCGCGGGCATGGTGATGCTGCCGCAGCCGATCTGCGCTGCGGTGGACGACGTGGCGCGCGAGTTCCACGGGCGGCGGCTGTACATGTCGCCGCGCGGCCGCACGTTCAACCAGCGCATCGCCGAGGAGCTGGCGCGCGAGGACGAGCTGATAATACTCTGCGGCCACTACGAGGGCGTCGACCAGCGCGCGCTGGACATCTGCGGGTTCGAGGAGCTGTCGATAGGCGACTACGTGCTGACCGGCGGCGAGCTGGCGGCGCTGGCGGTCGTGGACGCGGTGGCGCGGCTGGTGCCGGGCGTGCTGGGCAGCGAGGAGTCGCCGCTGGACGAGAGCTTCTCGTCGGGACTGCTCGAGTACCCGCAGTACACCCGCCCGCGCGAGTACCGCGGCCATGAGGTGCCCGAGGTGCTGCTGGGCGGCAACCACGCGCAGATAGCCCGCTGGCGGCGCGAGAGGTCGCTGGAGCTGACGTATGAGCGCCGGCCTGAGCTGCTCGCGCAGGTCGAGCTGGACAAGAAGGATCGACTGTTCATGCAGCAGCTGCTGGCGCGCCGGGGCGCTGAGGAGCATCGCGTGCAGCAGGCGGCCCGGGCGCTGGCTGAACTCGCGACCGCAGCCGAACCTAATCAGCCTGCGCCGGAATGGACGGGCACTGATTGTAGGGAAATGTCTATATAAATCAATAAGCACGAGCTGAAACATAAATATCAAGAATGGTTGGCGCCTGTGCTGGCGATGGCCTTGCCGCTAAGCCCGCGTGCGGACGAAGCGCAGTGGGCTGAGCAGGTCATGCAGGACGCGGCGGTAGAGCGCACGCCGGCCGGCGGGGACTTCATAATCGGGCTGAACTGCGGCGCGAGCGTGGACGAGGCGATCGAGGCGGGCGTGCCGGTGGCGCTGGATACGCTGGTATCCAACAGCGAGCAGGGCGAAGTGGTCACGACCGCGTCATGTGCGCTGGCTGCCGCCGCGCTGGCGGTGCTGGGTCGCGAGATGCTGATCGGGCCGACGCTGCAGTTCGTGGACGGGCAGTACATCGAATTTGACGCCGCGCTGATGGGCTCGGATGCGGTTGAGGCGGTCATGTCCGGACTGACCGAGCAGCTGGGCGAGCCCGGGATCGAGCGGTATGAGGCCGAGGTCGTCGAGATGAAGAGCTGGCGCGTGGGCGAGGGCATGGAGCGCGCGACGGTGTGCATAATCACCCGCATTGGCGAGGAGAAGCCCACATCGGCGGGGTTCAATGTGGCTTTCCTCGATTATTCGGAGCAGCTGCGCGACCAGGCTGTGGCTGAGGCCGAAGCGGCGGCGTGACGCGGGGCTTGCTCAGATACGCATGCGGCGCGCGGCGCCGCTTTTTTGGGTACGTATGCGGAGAGGCGGTCATGTCCGGGCTGACCGGGCAACTGGGCGAACCCGAGGTCGGGCGGTTAGAGGCCGAGGCCGTCGAGATGAAGTACTGGCGCGTGGGCGAGGGCATGGAGCGCGCGACGGTGTGCATGATCGCACGCATCGGCGAGAAAGAGCCCACATCGGCGTGGCTCAACGTGGCATACCTTGATTATTCGGAGCAGCTGCGCGATCAGGCTGTGGCTGAGGCCGAAGCGGCGGAGTGACGCGGGGCTTGCTCAGATACGCATGCGGCGCGCGGCGCCGCTTTTTTTCCGCAAATTTACTTGCCCCGATGGACGGGCTATGGTATAATAGGCTTTGTGACACGGACGGTCCTCTGGCGGCATAAGGCCGTTTACGAACGTCTATGAGGGAAGGAGGAGACTTGCAATGAATGAGATAATCCGTTCGATAGAGAGCGCTCAGCTCCGTACCGATATTCCCGAGTTTCGCGTGGGCGATACGCTGCGCGTACAGGTAAAGGTCGTCGAAGGTTCCCGCGAGCGTCTGCAGGCGTTTGAGGGCGTGTGCATAGCGCGCCGCAACGGTTCCTGCCGCGAGACGTTCACCGTGCGCCGCACTTCTTACGGCATCGGCGTGGAGCGCACTTTCCCGGTGCACAGCCCGCGCGTGGACTCGATAACGGTGGTTCGCCGCGGCAAGGTTCGCCGCGCCAAGCTGTACTACCTGCGTTCGCTGTCCGGCAAGGCCGCCAAGATCAAGGAGCGCTGAGGAGCTTGAAAAGCCGCGAGTTTCGCGGCTTTTATTGTTATAGTCAGCCGGCGCGGCAATGCGCCCGGTTCAGGCCCACCCCCACGCGGCGGGCTGCGCCGGCATGTGGCCGGCCAAGGCGCGCGGCAAGTCGCTGCCCGCCCGCGCGGCCGACAGCCCCAAGTGGCGGCGTGTCAGCACGCGCGCCGACCGGCGGCCGGCTGTAGCCCGCCGCGCCGGCGTCCTGCCGCGCACATCGCAATCCCGGCCGCGGCCCCGATCCGCCGCGAGCGCGCCTGGCCGCGACCGGCAGCAGGCCATACCGCAATCAAAGGAGCGTCAAATGAACATACAATGGTATCCCGGCCACATGGCCAAGGCCCGGCGGCTGCTGGGCGATCAGCTCAAGCGCGTGGACATCGCGGTCGAGCTGTGCGACGCGCGCGCGCCGCTGGCCACGCGCAACCCCGAGCTGGATCGGCTGTGCGCCGGCAAGAAGCGGCTGCTGGTGCTCAACAAGGCCGACCTGGCCGACGACAGGGCCACGCAGGCCTGGCTCAGGCACTTCCGCGCGCAGGGGCTGGAGGCCGTGGCGTTCCGCTCGACCAACGGCAAGCCGCGCGACGTGCTGGCGCCGCTGGAGCGGCTGACCGCGGGCGAGGTCGAGCGCATGCGCGCGCGCGGCGTCAACAAGACCGTGCGCGGCATGGTCATAGGCATACCCAACGTGGGCAAGTCGACGTTCATCAACCGGCTTTACGGCTCGGCGATAGTCAAGGCGGCCGACCGCCCGGGCGTCACGCGCGCCAATCAGTGGGTCAAGGTCGGCCAGTACCTGGAGATGCTGGACACGCCCGGCATGCTCTGGCCCAAGCTG
>CAWVGT010000266.1:0-10106 GCA_963928645.1 Candidatus Fimadaptatus sp. | reverse complement strand
CGACTTCTACGCCGAGCGCGAGGAGTACGTAAAGGAAGCCGGCGCCGACATGCGCGAGATAGAGCGCGTGGTGCTGCTGGGCGCGGTCGACCGCCGCTGGATGGACCACATAGACGCTATGGACAGGCTGCGCGAGGGCATCGGCCTGCGCGCCTACGGCCACCGCGACCCGATAGTCGAGTACAAGACCGAGGGCTATCAGATGTTCGAGGAGATGATACATCTGATACAGGAGGATACGCTCCGGCGGCTGTACTTCTTCGAGCTGCAGCGCGCGCCCGAGCGCAAGCAGGTGGCCCAGCCCGTGGCCACCAACGCCGACTCCGCGCCCGCCACGCGCGCCCCGGTGCGCGCCCAGAAGAAGGTCGGCCGCAACGACCCGTGTCCCTGCGGCAGCGGCAAGAAGTACAAGAACTGCTGCGGCCGCGACGTCGGCTAGCCCGGCGGCGCGCGCGGCATATATCAATCAATATTTTGAAGGGGATGATTTTTGTGATTGAGTTCGAGCAGCATCGCACGGACCTGACCCGCATACGGGAACTTATCGCAGAGGCAGGTGAGTCACTTTGACGTCGCCAAGCTGAAGCGCGACCGAGAAGAACTCGAAGCCGAAATGGGCGCGCCCGGGTTCTGGGACGACCTGGAACACGCGCAGTCCGTAAACAAGCACATGAAGTCGGTCGAGAACAAGCTCAACCACTTCGACCACCTGAACCGCTCCGCCGACGACGTCGAGGCCATGATAGAGCTGGGCGACGCCGAGGACGACGCCGACCTCGAGCACGAGTGTGCCGAGGAGATAAAGCGCATCTACTCCGAGCTGGAGGAGATACGCCTGACCACGCTGCTCAACGGCGAGTACGACCTAAACGACGCTCTGCTGAGCCTGCACGCCGGCGCGGGCGGCACCGAGGCCCAGGACTGGACGCAGATGCTGTACCGCATGTACACCTACTACTGCCAGAAGCACGGCTTCGAGCTCAAGGAGATGGACCTGTTGGACGGCGACGAGGCCGGCATCAAGTCGGTCACGTTCCAGGTGTCGGGCGAGTACGCGTACGGATTCTTGAAGTGCGAGCGCGGCGTGCACCGGCTGGTGCGCATATCGCCGTTCGACGCCAACGCGCGCCGGCACACGTCGTTCGCGTCGCTGGACGTGGCGCCGATAATCGACGAGGACTCCAGCGCGCTGTTCAGCATGGAGGACGTGCGCGTGGACACGTACCGCGCCAGCGGCAAGGGCGGCCAGCACGTCAACCGCACCGACTCGGCCGTGCGCATGACGCATATACCCACCGGCATAGTCGTGCAGTGCCAGTCCGAGCGCTCGCAGATACAGAACCGCGAGACCTGCATACGCATGCTGACGGCCAAGCTCGCCGAGCGCCGCGAGCAGGAGCGCCAGGAGCTGCTCTCCGACGTCAAGGGCGAGCTCAAGAAGATAGAGTGGGGCAGCCAGATACGCTCGTACGTATTCCAGCCGTACACGATGGTCAAGGATCACCGCACCGATTACGAGGTCGGCAACATACAGAGCGTGATGGACGGCGAGCTGGACGGCTTTATAACCTCTTACCTGCAAAAGGCCGCGGCCAAGAAGCCCGAGGACGAGTGAGCCGCGCCGGCTGCGGCCGGATCGGGCGCACGGACGAAAGTATAAGGTAAATCAAATCGCGCGCGCCGCTGCGGGACGGGCTGGCAGGCCCGGCTGCCCGGGCGGCGCGCGGCGTTAAAGGAGGCCGACGCGTGAAGGCGAGGACATTGGGCGCGGTGGGCGCGCTGGCGCTGCAGGTGCTGCTGGCGCTGATGATGCTGTTCGCGGTGACATTTGACAGGGCGCACTACTCGAGCGAGTACGCGCGCCTGGGCGTGTACGAGAGCTGCGGCGCGGACGCCGATACGCTGGAGCGCGCGACCGACATACTGCTGGAGTACCTCAGCGGCAGCGCGGACGGGCTCAGCGGTCAGGGCGTGATAGACGGCGAGCTGCGCGACATATTCGGCGAGGACGAGCGCGCGCACATGCAGGACGTGGCGGCGCTGTACGAGCGGGCGCTGATAGTGATGCTGGGCGCGGGCGCGGTGGCGATAACCTGCGTGCTGATGGCGGGGCGCGACCGCCGGCGGCTGGCGCAGGGCGCGCTGCTGGGCATGGGCGCGTTTGCGGTCATGCTGGGGCTGGCGGGGCTGTGGTGCGCGCTGGACTTTAACTCGGCGTTCAACGCGTTTCACAGGCTGCTGTTTAACAACGAGCTGTGGCTGATGGACCCGGAGACGCAGTTCATGATACGCATGTTCCCGGCGGAGTTCTTTGCGGGCATGGCGCAGCGCATAGCGCTGTACACCGGCGCGGGCATGGTCGCGCAGGCGGCGATATACGGATTTACCGGGTTTTACGGGAGGAAGGGCGCATGACATACGATGAGGCGGCGGCGGCGCGGGCGCGGGCGCTGATCGCGGCGGGGCACGCGCGCATACTGGCGATAGAGACCTCGTGCGACGAAACCAGCGCGGCGGTGATCGAGGACGGGCGGCGCATGCTGTCCAACCCGATAGCTTCGCAGATCAAGCTGCACGAGATATACGGCGGCGTGGTGCCCGAGATAGCCTCGCGCATGCACGTGGAGGCCGTGGACGCGATGGTCGACCAGGCGCTGGCGCGCGCGGGCTGCGCGCTGGACGACATCGACGCGATAGCGGTCACGCAGGGGCCGGGGCTGGTGGGCGCGCTGCTGACGGGCGTGGCGGCGGCCAAGGCGCTGGCGCTGGGGCGGGAGCTGCCGCTGATCGCGGTCAACCACATAGAGGGCCACGTCAGCGCCAACTACATAGCGCATCCCGAGCTGGAGCCGCCGTTTCTGTGCCTGGTGGTATCGGGCGGGCACACGCACCTGGTGGTGGTGCGCGACTACGGCGAGTACGAGCTGATAGGCCAGACCGTGGACGACGCCGCGGGCGAGGCGTTTGACAAGGTGGCGCGCATACTGGGGCTGCCGTACCCGGGCGGGCCCAAGCTGGACGAGGCCGCGCGCGAGGGCCGCGACAACGCGTACGAGTTCCCGCAGCCGCTGGTCAGGGGCAGCATGAACTTCTCGTTCTCGGGCATAAAGACCGCGGCGATCAACCTGAGCCACAAGATCGCGCAGCAGGGCGGCGAGCTGAACCGCGCGGACTTCGCGGCGTCGTACCGGCGGCGGGTGGTCGAGGCGCTGGTAGAGCGCACCGAGGAGGCGGCGCGCCTGACCGGCATGACGCGCGTGGCGATGGCGGGCGGCGTGTCGGCCAACAGCCTGCTGCGCGAGCGCATGCGGCGCATGTGCGACGCGCACGGATACGGCGTGTACATGCCGCCGCTGGTGCTGTGCACCGACAACGCGGCGATGATAGGCAGCGCGGCGTATTACCGGCTGATGCGCGGCGAGCTGGCGGGGCTGGATCTGAACGCGGCGCCGATGTTGGCGCTGGACATGCGCGCGGCGGAGTGAGGTTCGGGCGCGCGGCTGCGGTTGATTGGGGCTTGCGGCGCTTCGGGGTTGGCTGCGGCGGCTTGGCTTGTCGGCGGATGGCTGCATGCGGCGGGCGTGAAGCGTTGCATGCGGATGCGAGGTGGCTGCGCCGGCGGCATGTTGGCCTGGCGGGGCGCTTGTAGGCTGCGCGATTGTGCGGCCGGGGCTTTGCCGATGGGCGAGTTGTTGCGGGGATGGCTGCGGCTGATTGGTTTTCGGGTGGTTCGGGCTGCGCTCTGTCGCGGCGGGTTGGACGATTTTGTGTTCGATTGGTGGGTTTGTATGATGGGTCGCTGCGGGTTTACTGCGGCGGCTCATCTTGTTTATTGGATCGTTTGCGCTCATGCGCGGCGGGGCGGACAATCAAAACAAGAAGGCGGCAGGTTGACATCGGATATAACGATGTTGGGCAATGTGACCTGGCATGTAACCAAGTGCGAGAGGGATAAGTGCAGCTGGCGAATTCGCATGCAACATGATTGCGGGTGGCTGTCTGTGGAGGCGTACTATGCCGATGAGCTGTACGGCGCTCATGCGCGGCGGGACAGATAATCAAAACAAGAGGGCGGCAGGTTGACATCGGATATAACGATGTTGGGTAGAATGGCCTGGCATTGAACCGGTGCGAGAGGGGCAAGTGCAGCTGGTGGATTCGCATGCAATATGAACGCGGGTGGATGCTTGTGATAGCATGCTATGCTGATGAGCTGTACGGCGCTCATGCGCGGCAGAGCAGACAATCAAAACATGTGTCCGCCAGGCGCAGCTGGCTTGCGGCGATACCCGATGCCACGCGCTGCGCACAGAACCTCAAGCGACGCTGCCTGAATCAGTCCTGTGATACGCGGCCCATCCAAAGCCAAGGACATCCCGTGCGCCCGTGGCAGTGATGCCGGCCGCGACCGGGGCTGTGGCGGAATAGGTACAAATCGATGGCAGGCAGCGCGGGCGCGCATCATTCCGGCCGTTTGGCATATCCTCATAGTGCGGGAATTGCGCGCTACGCCAATGACTCCGAACAATCCTGCGCGCGTGTATGGCAACGTTCATATTTACCACGCGGCCAGGTAGATTTTGACATGCTGCGTTTTGTAATCGGCCCGCCCGGTCTGTACCCTGCCGGAACGGCGCAAGCGCGAAACCACGCGCGGTTGCGCGGTTTATGTGGTGGATTTGGGGCAAAATGCGATCGGCCGTGCGCTAGTTCGCGGCGCGTGCACGGCGGTTTCCACAGCCCTGCGGCGCATGTGGACGAGTTGTGCATGAAGCTGTGGATAAATGAGAAGTCAAATGCAGCTCGATTGCGCGGGTGAATTTACCGATAAATTACGCTAACATAAACCAGCGGCGCGCCGCCCCCTCTTGACAATGCCCGGCAAAATGATAAAACATGCACATAAGCCCACACAAACCGCCGTGAGTGCGACCTGGACGCACCTCTGCGTAACATGCGCGCGGGGCGGCGCCCCAGCTCGATCCACACTGTGCACAGTTTGCACCTGTGGAAAACTCCGCTATACAGCGCGCACAGTGGCTTACATGATGTGGAAAATGGCGCAATACCGCGCCGTTGCGCGGCAAATGCTGTGGATAACTCTGTGGATTGTGTGGAGAGTTTTGCAAGCGGTGCATAACGTCGCGGCCCGCGCGCCGTGCAGATGTGCGGCGGCATGTCCAACATGCGCCGGCTGCGGCATGCGGTGGCGGCGTTCGCGCCGAATCGACATCTGCATAATTATGCAGAGAACTTGCTCGAATTACACTATTGCCGTATCGCGGGCGCGGGTTTATAATAAAACCATGAACGATAGCGCGCGCCGCCGCGCGGCGCGGTTGAAAGGAGTTTGAGCGGCAAATGAAAACCCTGAACCTGCTGGGATACGACCTGGGCGCGTCGAGCGGACGCGCGATGCTGGGCAAGTTCGACGGCAGCAAGCTCACGATAAGCGAGCTGCACCGCTTTTCAAACGATCCGGTGCGCATAAACGGCCATCTGACCTGGGACACGCTGTACCTGTTCCGCGAGATGAAGCAGGGCCTCTTCAAGGCGCACGCGCAGGGCGCGGTCGACGGCATGGGCATAGACACCTGGGGCGTGGACTTCGGTCTGCTCGACCGCAACGGCGACCTGATAGGCGACAGCGTGCACTACCGCGACGAGCGCACGGTGGGCGTGATGGAGCGCGCGTTCGAGACGATGCCGCGCGAGCGCATATTCGAGCGCACGGGCCTGGCGTTTTTGCAGTTCAACACGCTCTACCAGCTGCTGGCGCTCAAGTACGCGGGCTCGCCTATGCTGGACATAGCCGACACGCTGCTTATGACGCCCGACCTGATGGGCTACTTCTTTACCGGCATAAAGGCCACCGAGTACACGATAGCCTCGACCGGCCAGCTGATAGACCCCGTGACGCGCGACTGGGCGCGCGACGTGATGCGCGCGTTCGAGCTGCCCGAGCACATATTCACGCCGCTGGAGCAGCCCGGCACGGTGCGCGGCCAGCTGCGCGAGGAGATTGCCAATGAGGTCGGCTGCGCGCGCATACCGCTGCTCAACACCGCCTCGCACGACACCGCCTCGGCGGTCGCGGCGGTGCCGGCGGCCAACGAGAACTTCGCGTGCATATCGTCGGGCACCTGGTCGATAATGGGCGTGGAGCTCAGGACGCCGCTGACCCGGCCCGAGGTAATGAACTCGGGCTACTCCAACGAGGGCGGCTTGAACGGCACCGCGCGGCTGATGAAGAACATAATGGGCCTGTGGATAATCCAGGAGTGCCGGCGCGACTGGCAGCGCCAGGGCCGCGACTACTCGTTCGCCGAGATAGCCGACATGGCCGAGCGCGCCGAGCCGTTCAAGGCGATAATCAACGTCGACGACAGCGAATTCATGGCCCCGGGCCACATGCCCGCGCGCATAGTCGAGTACTGCCGCCGCACCGGCCAGGCCGCGCCCGAGGACGACGCGCAGATAGCGCGCATAGTGTTCGAGAGCCTGGCGCTGGCGTACCGCTATGCGGTCGAGAGCCTGGAGCGCGACATGCTGGGCCACAAGGTCGACGCGCTCAACGTGGTCGGCGGCGGCAGCCAGAACGTGCTGCTCAACAGGCTGACGGCCTCGGCGCTGGGCAAGCCGGTAATCGCCGGCCCGGGCGAGGCCACCGTGATAGGCAACCTGCTGGTGCAGGCTATGGCGCTGGGCGAGATAGGCTCGATGGCGCAGCTGCGTCAGGTGGTGCGCGATTCGTTCGATACGCGCCAGTTCGAGCCGGAAAAGGGGCTGGACTGGGACGCGGCGTATGCGCGGCTGCTCAAGCTCATAGGCTGAGCGGGCGCGGGACATGTGCGACGGGCGGCGGGACGCGGCGGCGTTCCCGCCGCTTTGCCTTGGGCGGCCGGGCGGCGCGCCGATCGCCGGCATGACATGCGATATCGGCGCGCGATTCATATATGACGCGCTGCCGGGCCGCGTGACTTATATAATGAAGGAAAGCGGCTTAAACGATTCATGCCGGGCCGCGCGCCGGGGCATGCGACCGGGCGCGCGCGGCGCGTGGCGATTTCGCGGCGAATTTCGCAAGGCGCTTGCCGAGTTAACCGGGGAGTTGTATAATACGTAATATGGATAAGCTCGCACACGGCGCGCCGCGCGCCGCTGCGCCGGGAGGACGAGAGCATGGACATGGGCTTTGAGCCGCTGGACGAATTTCACGCGCGCCAGCGGGGCGCGCTGGAGCTGGCGTATATCGGCGACGCGGTGTACGAATGCTGCGTGCGCACGCGGCTGGTGCTGCGCGGCGGCGGGCGCATGAAGGCGCTGCACCGCGAGGCGGTCAGCCGGGTGCGCGCCGAGTACCAGGCGCGGGCGCTCGAGCGGCTGGAGCCGCGGCTGACCGAGCTGGAGGCCGACGTCTGCCGGCGCGCGCGCAACGCCTCGCCCGGCTCGCTGCCCAGGCACGCCTCGCCGGGCGACTACCACGCCGCCACCGCGTTGGAGGCGCTGCTGGGGTACCTGTACCTGTCGGGCCAGCGCGCGCGGCTGAGCGAGCTGGTGGACGCGATACTGGACGCGCCCGGCGACGCCGCGGGCGAGCCGGTTTGAATTTGGCTTGGAGGGATGCGATATGCGCGTAATGCCCAACGTGGTGCTCATAGAATACACGCCCAACCCCGAGCGCGTGGTGGCGGCGGCGGGGCGGCTGTGCTACTCGAGCGCGGACGTGGAGGCGCTCCGGCACAAGGTGTCGCGCCGGGATCAGAGCGGCTACATAGCGATGCTCAGGCGGCTGGGCCACCTGTCCACATTCGAGCACGTGAGCTTTACCTTCGGCATAGAGGGCGTGTCGCGCGCGCTGCTGGCGCAGATAACCCGGCACAGGATTGCCAGCTTCTCGGTGCAGAGCCAGAGGTACGTGGGCCAGAGCGGCGAGCACGGCTTTGACTATGTGGTGCCGCCGGCGATAGAGGCGCTGGGCGAGGAGCATGCGTGCCGCTTTGCCGCGCAGATGGCGCAGCTGGACGCGTGGTACAACGAGTGGCTGGAGCTGCTGGGCGAGGGCGGCAAGGAGGACGCGCGGTTCGTGCTGCCCAACGCCGCCGCGACGCGCATGGTGGTCACGATGAACGCGCGCGAGCTGACGCACTTCTTTGAGCTGAGGTGCTGCAACCGCGCGCAGTGGGAGATACGTGAGGTCGCGTGGCGCATGTTCGAGCTGTGCCATGCGGTCGCGCCGGCGCTGTTTGACGAGTGCGGGCCGGCGTGCCTGCGCGGGCGCTGTCCCGAGGGCAGCAAGAGCTGCGGCCGGCCGGACGAGGCGCGCGCACGCTATGAGCGCGCCGTGAGCGCGCATGCGCCGGACGCGCCAGATGAGGGGGATTGATTATGCCTTATGACAAGAACCGGGGTCGGGCGGCGGGCACGCCCGGCTTTTACCGCAACGTGAACAAGAAGCACACCCATGGCGAAAACACCGGCGAGTGGACGCGCGAGGAGCGCGCCCGGCGCGAGCGCGACGAGTTCAAGCCGCGCAGCGCGTCGCGCGACGGCGCCGCGCAGGACGGTTACCGCGACGCGGCGCAGGGACGCACGGCGCGCCCGGGTTATCAGCCGCGCCCGGCGCATGCCGGCGGCTCGGCAGCGCATCGCCCGGGGCAGGGCACGCGCAATTCCGCGCTCAGCGCCGACCGTCCGATATACCAGGACGCGTTTGCAAACGGCTCGGAGCAGCCGCGCGAGCTGCCCGCGCGCCCCGCAGCGCGCGACGTCCGGCCGCCGATGCGCGGCCCGGCGCGCGATGACCGCCCGCCGATGCGCGGCCCGGCGCGCCATGACCGCCCGCCTATGCACGGCCCGGCGCACGACGTCCGCCCGCCTATGCCGTCGCAGGACGCGCCCGTGGCTCCGGATGAGGAGCTGATGGACAACCTGATAGTGGGCCGCAACCCGATACGCGAGGCGATAAAGAGCGGGCGCGAGCTGGAGCGCATACTGGTGCAGCGCGGCGAGCTGTCGGGCAGCGCGCTGGAGATAATCGCCAAGGCGCGCGAGCAGCACATAGTTGTGCAGGAGGTCGACAAGGCCCGGCTGGACGCGATATACCCGGCGCATCAGGGCATGATAGCGTACGCGTCGGCGGCGGCGTACTCCAGCGTAGAGGACATACTCGCGCTGGCCGAGCAGCGCGGCGAGCCGCCGTTCATAATCGCGCTGGACGGCATAACCGACCCGCACAACCTGGGCGCGATAATCCGCACGGCCGAGTGCGTGGGCGCGCACGGCGTGATATTCCAGCAGCGGCGCAGCGTGGGGCTTACGCCGGCGGCGGTCAAGGCCGCGGCGGGCGCGGCCGAGTACATGCGCGTGGCGCGCGTGGTGAACATAGCGCGCACGCTGTCCGAGCTCAAAAAGCGCAACATCTGGGTCGTGGGCGCGGACATGGACGGGCAGAAGCTGCGCGACACCGACCTGAGCGGCGCGGTGGCGCTGGTCATTGGCGCCGAGGGCGAGGGCATATCGCGCCTGGTCGGCGAGGAGTGCGACCTGAAGGTGGCGCTGCCCATGCGCGGGCACATACAGTCGCTCAACGCGTCGGTGGCCGCAGGCGTGCTGATGTACGCTGTCAGCGCGGCGCGCGGCTACTGATGAAGAACATACTGCTGGTGGACGGCTACAACGTGCTGGGCGCGTGGCCGCAGCTGACCCGGGGCCGCACGCTCAACGAGGCGCGCGACGAGCTGATCCACCGGCTCAGCGACTACGCGGGGTTCACCGGCCAGCGCGTGGTGCTGGTCTTCGACGCGTGGCAGTCCGAGGGCATGCACCACACGCTCGAGCACGGCAAGGCCATAGAGATAGTCTTTACCGCCGCGGGCGAGACCGCCGACCACTACATAGAGCGGCTCAGCGCCGAGCTGGCCGAGCAGGTCGCCAGCGAGCGCGTCAAGCTGCGCGTGGCCTCGTCCGACGGCGTGGAGCAGACGGTCGTGCTGGGGCGCGGCGCGCTCAGGATATCCTCGCGCGAGCTGATAATCGAAATGCGCCAGGCCAAGAGCCAGGAGGCGCGGCTTATAAGCGAACGCCCGATAAAGAGCCATCCGCTG
>CAWVGT010000265.1:0-10458 GCA_963928645.1 Candidatus Fimadaptatus sp. | reverse complement strand
AGCCGCAGCGCGCATCAAGGCGCGCTGCGGCTCAGGCTATTGATACAGTATGCCGTGCGCTGTCCGCTTGACCAAATATGCAACGGCAACCGGCCATACATGCAAGTCAAGGTATGAGACTGCTTGTACTCGACCAGTTTTTCAACATAATCAGCGATATTCCGCAAGACCCATTCTGAGCAAAACGCGCTGCCCAGCCGCCGTGGGTTATCAACGGTCTGAGCCGCAGCGCGCATCAAGGCGCGCTGCGGCTCGGCGCCCTCACGCCTTATCGGCGTTTCCGGGGCGCATCTGCTGGCGATACATCAGCGGCGTCATGCCGGTCATCTTCTTGAACACCCTGAAGAAGTACTGTCCGCCTTCATACCCCGTCTTCTGCGCTATGCTGGCTACGCTCTCGTCTGTCTGCGCCAGATACTCCTTTGCCCTTTCTATGCGCAAACCCGTTATGTATTGCAGCGCCGACATGCCCACTTCCTTTTTAAATATGAAGGAAAAATAGGTGGGGCTCATGTCCAGTCGCGCTGCCAGATCGTTTATTACTATGTCCTCATTAAACCGTTCGCGCATGTACTCCAGCGCGTATCGAACCTTGTCGCCTACATTCACATCGCCCGGATCGTCCTTTTGATAGCACGCGCTTATCAGCTCCGCCAGCGCATCTATCAGCTCGCGCTGATCGGCAATGCTGTCTGCGCGGCCAATCTGACTCAGCAATCTGTTCGTCATCGCAATGTCCACGTTGTCAAATGCGCTGAGCACCAGCCCAATCACGCGCACCCACAACACGTTCAGGTACTCCACGTTCCACATGCCCAATCGCTCTTCAGAAAACAGCTTCTCCAACTGTGCGCGTATCCCGTCGCGGTTCACGCGCACCATGTGCCGGCGCAGCAGCTCCAGCTCCGCCTCGGGCAGCAGCTGCGACTCATAAGCAGATATGTCCTCATAAAAATATATACTCGAGCGGCCATACAGCCTGCGCTGGCGCAGCGCGGTGCGCGCCTGCATCGCGCTGTCGTGATCCAGCGTCCGGGTCATCCTGCTTACGCCCATGGTTATGTTGACCCTGATCTGACGCTCAAGCCGTTGCCGCACATACAGAAACGTCCGCTCGACGTCGCTTTTGAGCGCAGCGCCCGCTTCACCCACATATATCACCCACAGCCGCTGGGCATTTTCATAGCTGTTCGCCACAAGCAACCTGCGCCTGTCATTTGTCTCCATCAGAATATCGCGGACAGCCTGACGTATGGCGTCCAACCGTTCCATGGCAAGCAATGTGCCGCGGGCATCCTTCTTTTCAATGTGCAGTATGCTCAGGTATATGCCGGCCGTGCCGTCAAACAGCTCCGGCCAACGCGCGTTCAACCCCGGAAACGCCTGGGCTGGCGCCATGTCGCTGTGCGAGCCCGACAGCAGCATATTGAATTCCTGCTCGGGATTGGCCGGCGCGCGCTCGGCCGCATCCGACAAAGCCATGTCCTCCGCGCTCAGCTCCCAAAGTATGCTCTCTATCTGCGACTTCAGCACGTCGTTTGACACGGGCTTGTTCAAATACGCCCGCACGCCCAGGCGTATGCCCTCCTGCGCATATCCGAACTCCGCAAAGCCCGACAGCAGCACAAATCGCGTCCGGCTGCTGATCTGCTTGGCCTTGGCTATCAGCTCAAGCCCCGTCATATCGGGCATACATATGTCCACCACCGCCACCGCAATCTCATTGCCCCACCGCCAAAACGCCTCCAGCGCTTCGGCGCCGGAACCCGCTTCTACTATATCCAGATTCGGAAATCCGAAGTACTCCAGCCGTGTGCGCAGCCCCTGCCGTATCATGTCCTCGTCATCCACGAGCAGCAACCTGTACTTCGTCATTTGCGATCATCTCCCCGGTCAGGTAGGGAAGGCGCAGCCTGAACTCCGTGCCATGCCCCAGCCAACTTACCACTTCCAGCCCGTACCCCTCGCCAAACTCCGTATGTATGCGCCGGCTGATGTTACATACCCCCACCTTGTCGACTTCCTCACGGCTGTCCATATCCGCCGCGATATGCGCTCTCAGATTGGCCAGCGTGCACTCGTCCATGCCCGCTCCATCATCTCGAACGCACAGCACCAGGCATCCGTGCTCCAGATAGGCATGCACCTCCAAAGTGCCCGGATCCACGCGCTGCGCCAGCCCGTGTATTATCGCATTCTCCACTATCGGCTGGAGCAAAAACCTGAGCACATACGCCTCCCCCGGATCCAGATCGATCGAATAGTATACCTCAAACTTATACCGCACCTGCTGTATGAATATATAGTTCTGCGTCTGCTGGAGCTCATTGGCCAGCGCGGTGTACTTGCCCTCGTTTTTGCCCAGGCTATACCTGAACAGGCTGCCCAGCTTCTCACAGATCTCACATATCTGAAAGACGCCGTGCACCGCGCCAATCGCGCTTATCGTCTCAAGCGTATTGTACAGAAAGTGCGGATTGATCTGAAGCTGCAGGTTGCGGTATCGCGCCTCGCGAATGGCGCTGCGCTGCGCGTCGTTGCGACGGTTCAGCTCGTTCATCTCCAGGAGCATCTGATCGAACCGCGCGTCCAGCATGGCCAGCTCATCCTCTCCGCCTATCGGCGCCTGCGGCGTAAGGTCGCCCGTAGCCGCTATGCGGAACTTGCCCACCAGCCTGTTTATCCGCCGGGAGAAATTGCGAAAGTATATTAGCGCGCATATGGCAATAACCGCGACCAGCAACAGCAACAGTGGATATATCATCCGCTTTACAGCCTGCTTTTGAACCGTTATCTCATTGTTATCAAACAGATATACCAGCGTAAGGCCGTATTCGTCCAGCGGCTGCCGTATCAACGTATACGATCCCAGCGTTTGCAGCTCGACATCCGACTCGGCTGACCCGGGCCGCCAGTCGGCCAGTATGTCCTGCACACCGCTCTGCGAGGCGTACAGGCATTTGCCGCCCATGTCATAAAGCGCCAGCTGGTAATCCTCCGTCCCATCCGCCGCATCGGACGCCGGCTCAAACAGCCCGTCCAGATACAGCTCCAGCCGGATCGCCCCCAGCCGCTGATTGCTCAGGCCCGCCACATCCACCTTTATAAGCGGCTCTATGAATACCAGGAGCTGTCTGCCATCCCATGACACATCCAGCAGGCAATCCTCCCTGCCGTTCCAGCCCTTGTCGTACCAGTCCTGTTCGGTACGCCCCAGCAACGTCGTTACGCGCGTGCCGTATATTTTAGCGTCTGCATTGGAGTATATCAGGCAATCCCTGATCTCGCGACGATTTTTCATGGCGATAGTCTTGTAGACCTCCGCGCTTATCGCCTTGCCGCGCAGGTACGTATTCTCCCCGTCCGCCGTCAGCACATTCAATATCGTCGTATTCTGCGCAGTGAAGCGCAGGTAGGACACGTATTCCTCGATCTTTTCCACAGCATTGCTCATGTGCTCGCTGACCAGCCACCGATATGAGCGCAGCAGTTCCCGCTCGACTATGTTCTCCATCTTTATCATCAATACCGAGCTTGCAAACACGACCGGCAGTATCCCCAGCGCCATCGCAAACAACGTGAGCTTCACCGATATAGTCTTAAGGCGACGCAAACGCCTATGCTCAACATCCACACGCGGCTTGACCATATCATCAACTCCCTGCAGCTCATCCACCCAGCCGGTCTTGCGCATACCTTGCCGCACCACATCATGTCAAACCGCCGAACAGTTCAGCAAGTTTTTCGTTCATATTGGCTATGTTTATTTGCATTTTACTCTATTTTAATCCTGTTGTCAAGTCCAAGCAAGAATGCTGGAGTTCTGACATGTAGAGCTGCAATACCTTTGGGCGCCCAATTGGCTTCCATTAAGAGTGGCAAAATTCCACATACTGTGCTATAGTATCAATGAGGTGCGATCTCCTTTTGATTTGTTCTGTCCGGGCTCAACTATCATCACATATATAGACCGGTTGGGAGGAGTGTAATGTTTAAGTCTGCCGCGATACAGTATTATACAGAAGCTGATCTTAGCGATGCTCAACGGCTCGAAATACAAAGGTGTTTTGAAAGAGCTGAGAGAGTCATTGGAGAGAATGCAAAGGATGTCATTAGATCAGCCTGTTCATTTCACGACTGGTATATGACCGAGTACTCCGTCTACTGCGAGCAGGCGACGGAGTATTGCAAAGTGACATTGAATAAGAAAAACAGCGAATGCCGCGTATTGTTTACTGGAGTAAGTTCTATCTCGATAACAGGCGACATAGTATCCTGTTCAGCAAACTATCCAGGTGCAGGAAAGCACACTTCATTCGCCCAAGTCCTAGACTTTTGGATAGATTATCGGAAAAAACTTGAGTGTTGCTGGCTTTTGGATAGCGGAAGGTTTATTATTATTGAAGCCAAAGCCGTTACCATTATGTAATCGCAATGCAGGCTTGCGCGCTCTTATATTGCATGGAATTCTTTGTGTTTCAAAATGTATGTTGGTACCATATACTGGTCGTTCGTAACCGCTCAATAAAACCGCGCCCTGACAACCTCCTCAAATCATGCGATACTGATGTTCTTTTCGACAAAGAAGGCAAGCCGTTCTGGAATAACCGAAGCAAGCCGATTCCATTCCTCGGTTGTCAGCGTGTTGGCGAGCCGTTCTGGGTGGATACGGGCGGCAAATAGGATTTCATCGGAATAGATATTGCCGATCCCGGCAATCACGCCCTGATCCAGCAGGCATTCCTTGATAGCTTTCTTCCGTCTTCCCAATTGCGAGGACAAGTATTCCCCAGAGAAGCCGGATTCAAAGGGTTCTGCTCCCAGCTTTTCCATCCCAGTGTATGTATCTGCCTCTCCCTTCCGCAGCAGCCAGAAGCGTCCAAACCGGCGTGTGTCGGAGAAACGCAGCTCCCTGCCGCCGGATAAATGTAACACAAGATGGGTAGCTGTCCTGCGGTAGAGCTCGATGAGTTTCGGCACCCCTCCGCAGAGACGGATCGCCCTTCGCAGGTTATAGGCCAGCGCAAAAAGCGCGAACTCGGCGGTGACCTTCTCCTTCCCCTTGCACAGGAAGCAGCGGCCGCCGCCTGCGTGCTTGATCGTGCCGAAGGGATGCTCGCTGGTGCGCTGGCGGAGCTTTTGCCGGGGAATGTCGCGCCGGATGAACACCATGACCCGCTTTTCGGCGCGCCTTAACTTGCCGAAGTTGTTGAGCGGCGTGCTCTGCGCGACGTCTGGAATCGGCTGGAGCGGGCGGTCGGGATTGCCGTACATGAGTACGGGCACGTACTTGCTGTTGCGGCCTATGTTGACGTGCTTCTCCCGCCGGGAGTCGGTGCAGCGGTTTGGGCAGGTCCGGCAGGCTTCCCTGCTGGAGTATTCCGTGCCGTACTTCATGTCCTTTTTCTTAAACAGCTCCCGGCCAATGGGACAGGTGACCCGCCCGTCTTCGTGGCGGATGAAGCAACTGAGCTGTCCCAGCGTCTGAACCTCGACGCGGATGCTACTGCCCGCATAGCAGTCCGGCAGCATCCCGGCGGGGAGGTGGGCTTGAATGCCCTCTGGACTTTGGGATGTCGGCCGCGCTCTCGTAGCCCTTGTCTGCGATGGCGTTCACCGTTCCCAGTTCCAGATCCTTCCGACACAGCGCGATGCTGTCGTACAGCTGTTCTCGGTCGCTGGGCGTGTCTATGACGCGGAAGTCGGCGATCATGTGGCTACCCGCATCCACGGCAATCTGGACGTTGTAGCACGCCTTAATCCCGCCCTCCTTCGCGGGCATCATCGCCGACTCCGGATCGGTGAAGGTCAGGGGGCTCCTGCCGCTCTCCTCCAGCTGCTTCAGACACCGCTCGAGAAAGGCGATGCGCTCCTTCAGCGTTTCCACGTCGGGCAGGCGCCCTGCTCCAGATCCAGCGCAAAGGGATGATCGATGCGCGCCTCGCGCAGGTCCTCCTCGTCCATGGGGAGTAGAGATACTTCTCCACGGCCTCCAGCTGGGCCCTCGCGTACTCCAGCTTCTTGCGGCTGAGCTCGGCGCTGCTCGCCTGCTTTTTGCCGTTGACCGCGCGGATCGTCGTGCCGTCCAGGCAGAGCGCCTGCGCGTCCAAGTGCCATATCTCGACATGCCCGCTCGAAGATCAGTCAATCTGCTTCCGGAGCTTTCCGCGCTTTTGCGCCAGTCCGCGATCGTGCAGAAATCCATGCACAGATGGTTTAGCACAGATCCCAGCTCGATGTTTCGCCGGCACTCCCGCATCAGCCGTCGCAAGGAGCGGAGCCGGTTGAGGCAACCATAGATATGCACGGTTTCGGCCCAATCTCCTATCCGCCCCGATCGGAAATGCTTTTACCAAATAGTCATTGACAGATCGGCAATCATTAACCGCGCTACGTAAACAGATGGTATAATTAAAGTGAACAAACGCCATGCAGCCGATGCTGTACGCGGCGCACGAGAAAAAGCGCCTCAAGCTCTATGATGCGCTATGCCGATGTCTGCACAGGCTCAAATCACCACCTTGAACCTGTGCAGGCTGCTGCGCCCGCAACCGCCGCTATAAACCTCACCCGCAGCATGAGCACCCGATCCCTGTAGCGTCGCTCTTGCGCGCATTACAACTGATTGGCGCGGCTGCAGCGCAAAACGCGAATCTCGCGCCATTGCGGGGAACATGCTGATAGCTTGCGCAAGGCGCCGGGGTGTTTTGGCCGCGTTCAGCCCCGGCTTGAGGCAAACTTGGACGCAGCGGAGCTTTAGCTGCAGATCCAGGCGGACGGGCATATCCGCATGCCGCGCGTCCGCGCTGCGCTTCGTGATCCGCCACCCCAGGCCTGCGCGGCGCCTGACGATGCAGTATCCCTCGCGGACAAACGCGCGGGGACGCAAGCGCGGCACGGCGGCGGACAGGCCGGCGCAATGGGCGCGCTGAGCACATTGTCCAGAAGGAGGTCGAAGTATGACGCTCAGATATAAAACCGCGATTCTCTGTGCCCTGCTGGCCGTAACACTGCTAAGCGGGCTGCCGCAAACCCCAGCCCGCGCAATCACTCCATCGGATCTGGCGCCGCAGCTGGAGCCTCCGCAGGCGGATGACGGCGCAGAGCCCACCGGCGTCTATGGCACGTATGTCACGCTGACCGACCCCGCCACCGGCGTGGCCGTCATGGATACCATGCTGCCGCGCGGCTGGACGGCGCAGCTGCAGACCAACTGGAACTTCGTCAGCACCGTGAATCCGTGCCTGGCCACCGCCAGCTTTGTCAGCCCGGACGGGCAGGTGGAACTGCTGATACAGACCGCGCAGGACTACCTGGAAACCTCGAACAGCACTGGCCTGGTGCTGCACAGCGACGGCGCAGACATGTCGACCTATGTCACCTACTACAGCTACAAGGACGCGGGCGCGTTCCTGGATCTGTATTTCAGCGGCATGCTGGGGACGGGCGGCGTGGTCATTCAGGAAACGCCGGTGGACGCCTCGCTTCAGTCGCTGCTGCAGCAGGTCGCCAAGGCCTACCTGGACAGCCAGGTCAGCGGGTTCCAGTCCCTTGCCGGGCCGTATGGCTACACAGTGTGGCCGGGCGGGTACGAAGGCACGGCGGCCCAGCGCCGCTATCGCTTTACCGCGAGCGATGGCAACAGCTATGTGGCGGATGCGATGTGCCTGTGCATCGGCATCGAATACACGACCAGCAACGGCTACGTGCTCAACACGGACCGGCCCTGGACGGTGCTGATGTCCGCGCTCTATATCGCGCCGGACGAGGCCACGCTGGACAGCTACCAGGCCCAGGTCGCCGTGATACTCGACAACTGCGTGCAGCGCAATGAGTTCACATATATCAAGCAGGCGTATGGCCGCGACATACGCAACCTGATAATGAACCAGTTGACAAATAAAATAAACAGCATGACCGAGGCCCAGGCGCAGACCTACCTGAACGATTACGACGACTCGGCCTACACCACCGACGACTGGGCGAACGACTGGCATGATGTCATCTATGAACAGCAGGAGTACGCCACGCTGGACGGCGGCGCCATAAAGGCGAGCACGGCCTACGACGCGGTCTATCAAAACGGCGACGAGTTCTATTTCGGCACAGTGGGCGGCGCGCCCGAGGGCTGGACGCGGCTGACGCCCAATTGAGCGGCGCGTGCCCGGGTATCCGGCGCGGGATGCGCCTGCGCGTCCACTTCCGCGGCGCGCCAGATTGTCGCAAATGATGGGGAGTATATATCAAAACAAAAGGAGGATATCTATGAAACGAATGCTGAGCATGCTGATGGCGCTGCTGCTCCTGGTCGCGCCGGCACTCGCGGAAAGCGCGACGGTGGAAGGCGACTGGGAACTTATCTCACTGACTATCGAGGGCGCCACATACGAGAACCTGGCGCAGCAGGGCATGGGCATGGTCATGACGATGCGCCTGGAGGCGGACGGCACGGGCGTACAGACGGTCAATGGCGAATCCTATGCCTGCACCTGGACGGAAGCGGACGGCAGGATACTGATAGCCGACAGCGAAGGCTCCATGACGTACACGCTGCAGCCCGACGGCACGCTGGTAGGCGAGGATGCGGTCGGCGACACGATGACATTCGCGCGCGTGTCGACATCCGTCGCGGGCGCATGGACGCTGACCGCCGTCGAATACGAGGGCGTCACCATAAGCGATCCGACCACATTGAACGTCGAAATGGACTTCCTGCTCAACGCCGACGGCACGGGCACGCTGTCCTCCAACGCAGGCACGGCGGCCTGCACCTGGACGCAGAGCGGTACAAGCGTTACCATCGTGGAGGAAAACAACGCGCCCCGGGATGTCACGCTGCAATCGGACGGCACGCTTACATTGGTGGTCGACGGCGTGACGCTTATAATGAGCCGGACGGAGGCCGCGCAGGCGCCCGAGGCCGCGGCAAGCACCGCGCCCGATGCTGAGGAAAGCGCTGCGCCCGAAGCCGCGGAAGGCGCCGCGGTCGTGTCCGAATATGGCTTCAGCGTGCAGCTGCCCCAGGCCTGGTTTGAGCTGAACAGAGAATACCTGGCGCAGATCATAGAGGGCTACGGCGAGGGGCTCGCCAAGGCAAACGGCATCGACGAGAGCCTGCTGGATCAGCTGGCCGCGGCCAATACGAGCCTGTACTACTCGCCCGACATGAGCGCGAATTTCAACGTGGTTCGCGAGCTCGCGGGCGATGTGACTATGGACAACTTTGCCTCGCTGGAGTCCACCTATCAGCAGGCCCTCAGCCGCACTCAGGGCATCACCGACTTCAAGCTCAGCGGCCCGGTCAGCATCAACGGCAACTCCTACTATGTCGGCACATTCACCGCGCAGGCCGGGCTGGAGCAGCAGCAGT
The DNA here is from genome assembly GCA_963928645.1 of Candidatus Fimadaptatus sp. Classification (GTDB taxonomy): domain Bacteria; phylum Bacillota; class Clostridia; order Christensenellales; family Aristaeellaceae; genus Fimadaptatus. The sequence goes on along the minus strand of CAWVGT010000265.1, from coordinate 1,088 downwards.
ATTTCTGCGTCGCGAACGGCTACATCTATACGCTCACGCTGACCAACGTGTCTGACAGCGACGCCGAACTGATCATGAACAGCTTCAAGATACTCTAAGCGCCGCCCGACGGTTCCGCAGCGCGCGACGGGCGCATGCGGAACCGCAGCCCCCAATGCGACAGACCATCTGGACTCATGGAAGGAAGGCCGCCTATGTATCGCTTGGCAAAATGCCTCGCGGCGATTCTGTGCGCCGCATGTCTGTTGACCGCCGCTGGGGCCTCGGCCGGCGCTGAGCGCAGCCCCCGGATCGTACTCATGTGCTGCTATCAGCAGGAGGGCTGGGGCGACGGCTCGTCCGCCACCTTTCTGGACGAGGCCGGCTGCATCTGGCGGTACGAGAGCGCCGAGCCGCTGCCGGACACGGACAGCGCGCGGCTGGCGTTGCTCGCCGAGGCGGAATCCGTCGTCGCCGCCGGCCAGATTGAGCTTTGGCGCATGCTGGAGCTCATCAGCCTGATCGAGGCGGCGCAGCCCGGGCCGCTCGAGCCGCAGGCCGCAGTAGCGGCCGACTATGGACTGAATACATTCAGCGCCGTGCGCTACGGCGCGGATGGCAGCGCGGAGGTGATACCGCTGGCCATCTCGGGCGACCAGGTTGCGGAAAACCTGGAGCCGAACGCCTACGCGCTGTATGTCGCGCTGTTTTATGAGGTCATGAGCCATGACGCGGCCGAGCCCTCATGGCTGCAGCCCCGGAACGTCCCGCGCGAGCCGCTGGCGGCGTTCTGCGGCTTGGACGAGGCCGCGTTCGAGGGCGCGACACTCGCCGTATCGTATTGCGATCCGCAGTCGGGCGAGCGCGAGTTTGCGCTCGATGCGGACGAGATGCGGGATAAGCTGGATTGGCTCGCCGGCCTGGTCGTGACCGTGAAGCAAAACGCGCTGCCCTGTGCGGGGCATACCTGCGCGTACACGCTCTATTCGCCGCAGGGCGAAAGGCTCGCGACCTTTGAATTCTTTGACGAGCTGCTTGTGACCGACGTCGGCATGTATCAGGTCGAGCCGGGCGATTCCCCGGCGCAGTGATGCGCGCCGCGCGCCGCG
>CAWVGT010000264.1:0-3201 GCA_963928645.1 Candidatus Fimadaptatus sp. | reverse complement strand
GGTCAACGCGCTGCCCGAGGGCCCGCGCTACTTCCCCGACGACATGTACACCGACCAGCCCGAGCGCTTCATAGCCGCCGAGATAATCCGCGAAAAGGCGCTGATCAACCTGCGCGAGGAGATACCCCACGGCGTGGGCGTGGAGATGCTCTCGATGAAGCAGACCGGCCGCAACCTGGTCGAGATACACGCCAACATCTACTGCGAAAAGCAGTCCCACAAGTCGATTATCATAGGCAAGCAGGGCGCGATGCTGCGGCTGATAGGCTCGCAGGCCCGCGCCGACATAGAGAACCTGCTGGGCAGCCGCATAATGCTGCACCTGTGGGTCAAGGTGCGCGAGGACTGGCGCAACCGCATGGGCGACCTGCGCACGCTGGGCTACGACTCGAGCGAGGAGCAGTAGCCATGCCCGAGGTCAAGACCGACGCGATAGTGCTGCGCCACGTGGACTTCGGCGAGAGCAACCGCATGCTGACGCTGCTGTCGCCGAGCTTGGGCAAGCTGTCGGTGGGCGCGCGCGGCTGCCGGCGGCGGGGCGCGCGGCTGACCAACGCGACTGAGGTGTTCTGCGCAGGCGAGTACATGCTAAATCAGCGCCAGGACCGCTACACGCTGACCGGCTGCCAGATAAAGGACGCGTTCTACGACCTGCGGTGCGACTACGACCGGCTCAGCGAGGGCGCGCACTGGCTGCGGCTGGTCGAGACTATCGCCACGCCCAACCAGGAGCAGGCGCTGCTATTCGCGCTGCTGCTCCGGGGGCTGACGTATCTCAACTACTCCAAACAGGATCCGCGGCGCATAGCGCTGACATTCTACATGCACCTGGCGCGCGTGGGCGGGTTCGCGCCCGAGCTGTACCGCTGCTCGGTCTGCGGGCAGGCGGTGCGGCCGCCGCTGAGGCTCGACCTGGCCGGCGGCGGCGTGAGCTGCGCGCGCTGCGGCGCGGGCGGCGTGGCGCTGGGCGAGCGCACGCTCGAGGTGCTGCGCGGGTTTTCGACGCTCAAGTTTGCCGCGCTGGAGGGCGTGAGCGTGGACGAGGCCGAGCTGGCGCGCGCGCATGCGCTGATGGCCCAGTACATAGACGTACAGACCGACCGCGCATGAGCCGCTCGCGGATGCGCGCCGCCCGGTCGCGCGGGACTTCGATACGCTTGGAGGTGCTCCATGGAACTGCCGCTTGAGCTGCGCGCGGCCATAGAACGCGCCGCGCAGGGCATACCCCCGCGCGAACTGGCCGCGCTGGCCGGCGAGCTGTCGCGCCGCTACCGCCAGGACAGCGGCCAGGGCCGACGGCTGGTGTCGCGCGACGCCGAGGCGCTGGCGTATGCGCTCACGCGCATGCCCGCGACGTACGGCGCGGTCGACGCCGCGCTGCGCTATACGCTGGCGGCGCTGCCCGGCTATGCGCCCCGCAGCGTGCTGGACGCGGGCGCCGGCGTGGGCACGGCGAGCTGGGCCGCGCGCGCGGCGCTGCCCGAGATGGGCGACGCGCCGGCTGAGATGGACGGTTCGCCGGCCGGGGCGCTCAGTTTGAGCGATATGCCGGCTGTGCGCGCCGATTCGGGCAATGGCGCGCCGGAGCCGCGCGGCTTGGGCTATGCGGCGAGCGATATCGCCGGTTCGAATTGCGGCCTGTCCAAAGCTGATGTGGCAAACGACCCGTTGGCCGCGCGTGCCGATTTGGGCAATGGCGTGCCGGAACCGCATGGCCCGGGAGATGCGGCGCGCGATAGCGCCGGTTCGATTTGTGATCTGTCCAAAGCTGATGTGGCGAACGACCCGTTCACCGCGCGTGCCGATTTGGGCAATGGCGCGCCGGAACCGTGCGGCCCGGGAGATGCGGCGCGCGATATCGCCGGTTCGAATTGCGGCCTGTCCAAAGCTGATATGGCGAACGACCCGTTCACCGCGCGTGCCGATTTGGGCAATGGCGCGCCGGAACCGTGCGGCCCGGGAGATGCGGCGCCTGCCTTCACGCTCATCGAGCGCGAGCCGGCCATGATACGGCTGGGACAGCAGCTGATGCGCGACGCCGGCCTGCCCGCCGCGCACACCGCGCGCTGGCTGGAGGCCGACATCACCGCCGCGCCCATACCCGGCCGGTATGAGCTGGTCATCGCCTCGTACATGCTGAACGAGCTGGACGCGGCGGCGCGCGACGCGCTGCTGGAGCGGTTATGGGCGGCTACATCCGGCGTGCTGCTGATAGTCGAGCCGGGCACGCCCGAGTGCTTCGAGCAGCTGAGGCGCGCCCGGGCGCGCATACTCGAGCTGGGCGGGCATGTCATCGCGCCCTGCCCGCACGAGCGCGCCTGCCCGCTGACCGGGGGCGACTGGTGCCACTTCAGCTGCCGCGTGGCGCGCTCGCGGCTGCACCGCAGCCTCAAGGGCGGCGACGCGCCCTACGAGGACGAGAAGTTCGGCTACATGGCGTTTGCGCGCGGTGCGGGACAGCGCTGCGCGGCGCGGGTGCGGCGGCATCCCCTGATAGAGAGCGGCCGCGTGACGCTGGAGCTGTGCACGGCGGCGGGGCTTGAGACCCGCCGCGTCACCCGGCGCGACGGCGCGCTGTTCAAGGCGGCGCGCAAGGCCGACTGCGGCGACGCGTTCGACATGGATACATGACACCATTTGCGCACGGGCGCACACACGAATACCGGGAGGCAAAACAAAATGAGCAACATCTGGCACGACATATCCCCCTCGCGCATCAACAGCGACGACTTCATAGCCGTGATCGAGATCGAAAAGGGCAGCAAGAAGAAGTACGAGCTCGACAAGGAGACCGGCCATCTGATACTTGACCGCATACTCTACACGTCGACGCACTACCCCACCAACTACGGGCTGATACCGCGCACCTATGCCGACGACAACGACCCGCTGGACGTGCTGGTGCTGTGCAGCGAGGTCATACAGCCGCTGAGCCTGGTGCGCTGCTATCCGATAGGCGTGATAACGATGCTCGACCAGGGCCGGCTCGACGAGAAGATAATCGCGATACCGTTCGAGGATCCGGTGTACAACACCTATCACGACGTGAGCGAGCTGCCCGCGCACATATTCACCGAGATGACCCACTTCTTCACCGTCTACAAGTCGCTGGAGGGCAAGGAGACCGTGGTCGACGAGCTGCACGACGCCGCCGAGGCGCGCAAGGTCATTCAGAAGTGCCTCGACGCGTATGTCGACAAG
>CAWVGT010000263.1:0-3295 GCA_963928645.1 Candidatus Fimadaptatus sp. | reverse complement strand
GGCCGGGGCAGCAGTCGGGGTTCGCGTTTTTGTATGAGTAGAACGACATGTTCATTCCTCCTTGCGGTTTGTGGGGCTCCACTGCATCATATGTCCGCCGCGAAAAGTTGTTACAGCCCGCGCCGCCTTATCTGAGCTGCGTTCACATGGCATTCGCATGCCGATCCGTTCCCGCCGATGCGCGCAAACAGTTGCGCGCGTCGTTTGCAGCAGCGCCAGCCGGGACGCGCGCGGCCGAGGGCCGCGGCGTGTCCGGCGCGCCGCGCTGGGCCGCCATCAGCCGCACAGTTCAGCCACCTGCGCGCGTATCTTGCGTATAAGCCCTGCGTCCACAGCTGCCCCCGGCTCCGCAGCCGCGGGCATGAATGCGCATTCGGTGACCTTGCGCCCGGTCAGCGCCTGGAACCAAACCGCGCCCAGCAGATACCGCCCGTAGACCAGATCCATATGGAACCCGTCCCGGCACAGCGACCGCCCGCCGGCGGCGTAGTCGAACTCGGGCGCATGCCGCAACGCCTGCACCGCGTCGCCCGAGCGGATCAGCTCCAGCCCGGTGCGCCCGGCGGCGGCGGAGTACGCACTGCGCAGCTGCTCGTACATGCGCGCCTGACTGCGGCCGTAGCGCGCGAATGCCTCGTGCGCGCTGTCCAGCTCATACGCCCAGGTCTGGTGGAGCATATAGCGCGCGCCCGGGCAAAGGCCGCGCGCGAACGCGAGCAGCTCGGGCAGATAGGGGTAGTAGGTCTCGGGCAGGCCGCTGTCGTGGCTGGCCTGCTGGAAGGTTATCACGTCCCAGGGCCGCTCGGTCAGCGCCTCGCGCAGCCCGGTGAACCGGCCCGTGGGCGCGCCGTTGAGTTCGTATGAGTACTCCTGCGCGCCGCTGAGCATGTTGGCGTGGTGGCGCTGGAGGCTGCAGCCGCCGATGTAGAGGTTGACCACGCGGCTGGGCAGGTTCGCCGCCGCCAGCATGTCGTGCAGGTAGCGCGTCGCGTCCTGTGAAAAACTGTTGCCGATAGCCAGTATGTCCATAATCTCCTCCGTATCACAAATTAAAAGGCCGCGCGCCCTGCATGGGTCGCGCGGCTTTGCGCAATTGCTCAGGCAGCGGCCTCGTCGGTCGCTTCGTCGGTCGCCTCGGTGGCGTCCGCAGCGGCCTCATCGGTCGCCTCGTCGGCGGCGGGCACGAACGGCACGACCGCGCCGGAGTACTGCTCGGTGATCCAGGTCTGGGTCTCCTCGCTGGTGAGCACCTGCTCGAACTTGGCGAACAGCTCGGCGTCGTAGTTGTCGGCGTTGACCACTATGTAGTTGACATAGGTCTCGGCGGCCAGCGAATCGGACTCCTCCTTGGCCAGCGCGTCGGTCATGACGTTCATGCCGGCCTGCACGGCGTAGTTGCCGTTTATGACGGCCAGGTCGACGTCGGGCAGCACGCGCGGTATCTGGGCGGCTTCGACCTCCTGTATGTCGATGTTCTTGGGGTTGTCGACTATGTCGAGCTTGGTGGCGTTGATGCCCGCGCCCTCGCGCAGCGTGATTATGCCGTTCGCCTCGAGCAGCATCAGCGCGCGCGCCTCGTTGGTGGTGTCGTTGGGCACGGCTATCGAGCCGCCCTCGGGCAGCTCATCTATGGTCGCGGTCTTGCCGGGGTAGATGCCCAGCGGCTCGTAGTGCACCGGTATCAGCGCGACCAGCTCGGAGCCGTGGCCCAGGTTGTAGTCGTCCATGTAGGGCTTGTGCTGGAAGAAGTTGGCGTCCAGGTCGCCCGCGACCAGCGCGTCGTTGGGCTGGATGTAGTCGGTGTAGGTGATTATGTTGAGCTTTATGCCTACGGCCTCGAGCTGGGGCGCGATGGCCTCGAGTATCTCGACGTGGGGCGAGGGCGTCGCGCCGATGGTTATCGTGGCGTATTCGGCCTCATCCGCGAACGCGAACGCGGGCACGAGCAGCGTCAGCGCTACAAGCAGTGCGGTCAGCTTTTTCATGAACAGGTCCACTCCTTGTGATTTGTATTTGAAACGCGCCCGGTGTGGGGCGAGATTCAGCGCTACTTGCGGTGATCCATGCGCGCGGAGGTCTTGGTGCCTATGTACTGCAGCGCCTGCACGAGTATGACCAGCGCGATTATCGAATAGATCATTATGTCATACTTATAGCGGTAATAGCCGTAGTTTATTGCCAGCGCACCCAGTCCGCCGCCGCCGAGTATGCCGGCCATGGCGCTGTAGCTGAGTATCGTAGTCGTGCATATCGCCGCGCCGTTGACCAGCGAGGGCAGCGCCTCGCGCAGTATTACCTTGAACACTATCTGGAATGTACTGGCGCCCATGGACTGCGCGGCCTCTATCACGCCGCGGTCGACCTCGCGCAGCGACGATTCGACCATGCGCGCCACGTAGGGGAAGCTGGCTATTATAAGCGGCACTATTGTGGCAGAGGAACCTATGGCCTTGCCCAGTATCAGGCGGGTCAGCGGCGTCACGGCCATCATCAGTATCAGAAACGGCACCGAGCGCAGCAGGTTGATAATCGTGCCCAGCACCTGGTTGAACACGGGCGCGGGCGTGAGCGAATCGCGCTCTGTGGTCACCAGCAGTATGCCCAGCGGCAGGCCCAGCACGTAGGCGATTAGCGTGGACACCAGGGTCATGTACAGCGTTTCGAGCGTGCCGTCCCACAGCAGCCCGGCCAGCTCGCTCAGCGGCAGGTTACTCCATTGTATCGTCTGTACCATCGCCTAACGCCTCCTCTATGACAAGTTCGGTATGGCCCGCCAGGTACTCGCGGCAGAGCTGCGCGGCCTGGGGATCGTCGGGCAGCTCGACCACCAGCTGGCCGAACACCTGCCCGCCCACACGCCGGATGTCGGCGTTGTATATCGATACGGGCTTGCCGCAGGCCAGCGTCATGCCGCTTACGACCGGCTCGAATATGTCGGCGCCGCGGAACAGTATGCGCAGGCACGGGCGATCGGGCAGCATCTCCTCCTCGTCGGGCTTGCGGAACAGCCGGCGCGCGGCCTCGGTCTGCGGGTGGGTGAACACGTCGCGCACCTTGCCGTGCTCGGCAATGACGCCGCCGTCGATTATCGCGACGTCGGTGCAGATCTGGCGTATGACCTCCATCTCGTGGGTTATGACGACTATTGTTATGCCCAGGCGCTTGTTTATGTCCTGGAGCAGCTCGAGTATGGAGCGCGTGGTCATAGGGTCGAGCGCCGAGGTGGCCTCGTCGCACAGCAGCACCTTGGGCTCGGTCATCAGCGCGCGCGCTATGGCCACGCGCTGCTTCTGGC
>CAWVGT010000262.1:0-14733 GCA_963928645.1 Candidatus Fimadaptatus sp. | reverse complement strand
GCGCGCGTAGTCGTCGCCGGTCTCGACCAGGTCGTTGTCGCACGCCGAGTTCAGCGGCAGCAGGTTTATGACCTTGCTGGCCAGCTCGAACGCCTCGTCCTCGGTTGCGCAGGTCAGGTGGCTCACGCCGGCCTTGGCCGACGCCTCTATGCCGCCTATCGCCGCCGCGTCCACGGGCTTGCCGTGCACCGCCGCCAGCACCTGCGGGCCATAGGTCATTACCGCGCCGCACTTGGCCTGTATCACTATGTCGCACTGCGCCGCCAGCATGACCGCGCCGCCCGCGACCGGGCCCAGGCACAGCGCTATCTGCGGCACCACGCCCGACAGCTCGGACACCTTGGCCAGCACGCTTGCGAACGCGCCCAGCGCGCACACGCCCTCATCCAGCCGCATGCCCGCGCTGTCCAGCAGCGAAACCACGGGCTTGCCGGCCTTCTTGGCCAGGTCGAGCAGCTTTATTACCTTTTTGGCGCCCGCGACGCTGACCGCGCCGCCCTTTACCGTGTAGTCCTGCGCCCACACATAGACCGGGGTCTCGCCCAGCACGCCGTAGCCGGTCACCACGCCCGACTCGCCGCCCTCGACCAGCTGATCCAGCTCGGTGAACTCCGCGCCCAGCAGCTTGTCTATGCGCTCGCGCGCCGTCAGCTTGCCCGCGTCGCGCTGCGCCTTTATGCGCGCCGCGTCGCCCGCGAGAATCTCTTCCCTGCGCTTAAGCATTTGTTCCAGTTCCTTGCCCATATACCGTGCCTCCTATCTCATCGCGCCGCGCCGACGCGGCCCCTGCCCCGCCCGCACGACAGACAAGTAATGTAAAACCCGGGTCGACGTCGATTGCCCTGCCGGTGTTTTTTCGGAATGGTACAATCTCGTCCTTAATTCTTTTGTTTCTACGGGCGCTTCCTTTTTTCCTGCTTTTTGACCATAAAAAAGCGTATTTTACGCGGATTTCATCTGAGTCTGACCACAACTGTGCCTGAACCTGCGCATTTTCGTACTTTATTTACCCATGGCACTAATGAGTTATATTGGCGCGCGGCGCGTCGGGCGTTTGCGTTTGGCGGCGGATTCTGTTATAATAGGCGCGTATGAACGCAAACGGAGGTGCGCCATGAGACAGTACATCGCGCTGTTGCTGGCAAGCGCGCTGGCGCTGACGCCGGCCGCAGCCGCAGGCGACGCCCCGGCCGCGCCCACGCCGGGCGCACAGGCCACGGCGACGCCGGCCGCGCCCGCAGACAACGCCTCGGCCGCGCCCACGCCGGCCACGCCCGAAGCCTCGGCGGCGCCCACGCCCGAGGAATACCTGGCCGCGCTGCGCGAGTGCCTTGCCGCGCGCGGCCTCGCGGCGACCGACGCCGGGCAGGGTGCGCTGGACATCGCGGGCTACGCCGAGCTGAGCCTGACAGAGCGCGACGGCGATATAGCGCAGATACAAGTGAGCGCGTGCGGCGATGGCAGCGCGCGCTCGGGTGAGGCGATATCCGGCGCGCTCACCTGCGCGGTGCAGGCGTATACGCCGGTCAGCGAGGGGCTGCTGCGCCTCAAGCTGACCGAGCTCATGAGCATGACCAGCGGCCAGGACAGCGTGCCGGGGCTGACGCTCGCGCTCAGGCTCACGCCCGAGGGGCTGGAGCTGACGCTCACGCCCGCCGCCGCCGATCCCGAGCCTACCCAGGCCGCCACCCGGCGCGCAGGCAGCATAAGCGACCTGATCGCGCTGTGCGGCGCGCAGCTGCCCGCGGGCTGGCTGCAGACCAGCTACGTAAACGGCGACCCGCCCGACGTGCTGATAAACATATACGCGACCTCGTCCGAGCCCGACGAGCTGTGGGACTGCGCGCGCACGCTGATGGCCGACTACTTCAGCCAGGTGCGCGCCTCCGACCTGAGCTGCGGGCGGCTGTCGGTGGTGTTCTACTCGGCGGGCATGACGCCGCTGCTGTCGCTGGGCATAAGCCGCGCCGACGCGCTGGCCGGCGACGCGATCACCGCGGCCGAGTCGACCGAGGCCTTCCGCGCCGAGATCGAGCGGCTGGCCCGGGAATCGGACGCGCTGCTGGTCAAGCATTATGACGCGGGGTGACGCCGCGCGGCTGTAGGTTGATATTGGGCGCGGCGTGTGTGCGGGGTACTTGCGGTTTATTGGCACCGTGGTTTGCGCGGCGTCAGTTGGCTTTGATTGCGAGTTTAGTGGTTGGGTTCGGTGCATTATCAAGCATTACGTTTTATGGTGACGATTTATAGTAGCGTTCGTGCGACAATTCGAAATCAGTTTTGAGGCGTAGTTCGCTTTTCAGCGGTCTAGCCTTGGTTATGGTCTGCGGGCGCTGCCGGTTACATGGGAGCGCTCGTGGTTTGTTGCCGCAGTAACCCACGCATTTTCAGTTTTCTTTGATTACGACTGTGGCAGTCGGGTTCGCTTAATTATCAAGCATCACGTTTTATGGTGACGGTTTATAGTATCATTCGCGTGATAATTCTAAATCAGCTTTGAGGCGTAGTTCGCTTTTCAGCGGTCTAGCCTTGGTTATGGTTTTCGAGCGCTGACGGTTACATGGGAGCGGTCGTGGTTTGTTGCCGCAGTAATACACGCTTTTCAGTTTTCTTTGATTGCGACTGTGGCAGTCGGGTTCGGTTAGTTGTCAAGCATTACGTTTTATGGCGACAGTGTATAGTATCGTTCGCACGATAATTCGCAATCGCTTTAAGGCATAGTTCTCTTTTCAGCGGTCTAGCCTTGGTTATGGTTTTCGGGCGCTGCCGGTTACGTGGGAGCGCTCGTGGTTTGTTGCCGCAGTAATACACGCATTTTCAGTTTTCTTTGATTGCAACTGTGGCAGTCGGGTTCGGTTCATTATCAAGCGTTACGTTTTATGGCGACAGTGTATAGTATCGTTCGCGTGGTAAATTCGAAATCAACTTTGAGTCGTAGTACGTTTCTGTGGCATTTGCCTTGGTAACTGTCTGCCGGCGCTGCCGGTTGTGCGGGAGCGCCTGTAGTCTTTACAAACCAACCAATGCGTTTTCAGTTTACTTTTATTGCGATTGTGAGGGCCAGACGCGTCAAATTGCATTGCACTCGCCATGGTGCTGTCCGGCAATGTCGCTTACTCGCAAATTCGCAATCACCTTTCGGGCGCAAGCCGTCCTCCCGCAATCCACGCCCTGCCAACCGTCCGCAAAGCGCGCGCATGTTCGGTGACGCCCGCACGGCGCTTGGGCAAAGCCGCGCGTGCGGATATCGGGCGGAGCCTGCGCTGTTGTGCCTTGGGCCAACGGCGGTTTGTGCGCCCGGTGCACAGGCGCCATTGCAGTGTGGGCCGCTCATTCGCACAGGCAGCCGCTCCCGATTCGCTGGAATCACCGGCGCGGCCCATCGCGGCGACGGCAAGTGCGGCTCACCGGCAAGGCGCGCATGATACCGCCGCCCAGCGATGGCTGCGCCTTGCATCGACTGCAGCGCACAGCAACGGCTCGCACCCCGAGCCGGCCGCGCGGCCGCACCCATGCGCCCCTTTGGACGTGAACGTCCCCAATGTAAAGCGGGCGCCTCTGCTGTTCGGGAGCGCCCGCGCGCTCCGACCGCCCGCTCAGCGTATCAGCAATATCGCCCTGTTGAGCATATCGCGCAGCTGCGTCTCCAGGCAGTCGGCTATGTCGTCCACCATGTGGGTTATCTCCGGCGTGTTCTTTTCAAGGTCGGCCATCAGCCGGTCGAATATCGCAAACGCGAAGTCCTCCTGCTTGCGCTCCAACCCCGCATGGAAGCGCTTTTCCGAGAACATGCGCCGCACGCCCTTGGGCAGGTTCACGTTGCGCAGCTTCTTGTCGGCGGCTTCCGAGCCCACAAACGCTATCACCAGCCCCAGCACCGCGCCTATAATCAGCCCCACCGGCCCCGCCGCGATCAGCGCGGTCTCCGCGCCGCCCATGAGCATCGCGAATATCGAGGCCACTATCACGTCCAGTATCACCTTGAACGCGTCGAAGTTTATCAGCTTATCCGAGGATATCGATATGCCGTCGGGCGTGAACTCCATGCGCCCCGACAGCCTGAGCGCGGTGCGCGGCAGGTCGTACCGGTCGCAGATCGGGTCGGTCAGCGCCTCGAGCTGCGGCCTGAGCTGGCGCAACCACTCGTATATGAACGGCTCCAGCGCCGCGCGCAGCTCCGCGCTGCGCAGGCACTCCCCGGTGTTGCGCTGTATCTCCTCGGCTATGCCGTTTATTGTGTCTATCGAGCCCGCCCGCCAGCGCTTGAACGCCGGCTCGGCCACCTTGTCGCAGATCGCGCGCGCTATCGGCCGCGACACGTCCGAGAACAGCCGGTTCAGCTCGCCCTTTATTATGTTCTCGACTGCGGGCGACTTTATCAGCTTTTCGACGTCGCGCGTGAAGCCCTCGGCGCGCGCGTCTATGCGCAGCGCGTAGCACAGCCCGCGCGCTATCGCGAACTCGGGCTCCAGCCCGTGCACTATCAGCGCCTCCGAGAACACCTGGCCCGCGACCTCGGGCATGAAGCCCATGCGCGACGCGCCGCCGGTCATCAGTATCACGCTTACCTGCTTGCCCAGCGCCGCGCGCGCGTCCTCCAGCGCCCGCCGGTACGCCTGCATGAAGCTGATGCCACCCAGCTCGGCAAGCGGCGCATTGAGCGCGCTGAGCATGTCGGCGTCGTCGCACGATATGTCCACGGTTATCGGCGGCAGCGCGCAGTACAGCTTGACCGACGATTCGCACGGCACCGAAGCGCCTGCGTTGCCGCGCTTCTGGCGCGTGAAGTACATCTCCTTGACCTTGCGCGCCTCCATCTCGCAGCGCGCGCGGCACTGCGGGTAGCGCTCAAGCAGCGCATCCAGCCTGGGGTCGTTCAGCCGCTTGAGGTTTATGCGCAGCAGCTCCTGCTCGATCAGGCCGCCGCCCAGCGCCGTGTCGCCGAAGTCGTGCACCGGCAGCCGCTGCTCGGTCAGCTCCTCGACGAACGTGAAGTCGGTCGTGGACGAGCCCGCGTCGATTATCAGCGTGGGCTTGCCCAGCAGCTCGCTGGACATGCGCAGCTCGCCCGACTCGCGCGAGTACAGAAACGCCGCGCGCGACTCGGACACCACCCGCACGTTCGGGAACCCCGCCCGCCCGAACAGCTGCGCATACGCCCGGCGCGTCTGGCCGTTCCAGCCCGACGGGCAGCCTATCGCGCAGCGCGCGTTCGTGCCCTCGGCCATGCGCCCGCCGCGCCTGAGCTCCTCGACCAGCACGCGCGCGAACTTGTCTATATAGCCCGACACGGTCTGGGTGTCCTTCAGGTACCTGCTCTTAAAGCGCAGGTGCAGCGCCATCGGGTCGGCGATCTGGCACGCCTCCTCGCCTATCACGCTCTTGCCGTCCTTGAGCACGCCCAGCGCGGTGATTATGCTCTTGCTGCCGCAGATCTCCAGCATCTGCGGCTCGGTCAGCGTGTCCGACCTGAGCCAGGACACCGCCGACTCGCCGTCGCCCATGTCCACGCCGAAAAACTCCATCTTGGGCATCTCGGCCGGCTTGAGCGCCTCCAGCAGCTCCGCCTCGCGCTGCGCGTTTTCCCTTGCTATCTCCTCCGGGGTCAGCTCCCGGTCAATATCCGAATTAGCCATCCGTACCTCCGACTTGTGGTATGAGTGCTACTGCATCTTCTGCGTGACCTGGCCGCGCGCGACCAGCCGCTCGCCCAGCATCAGCGCCGGTCGTATCGTATACCCGTCCTCGACGCCGGGCAGCCGCTCAAAGTACGATGCGGTGTCCTCGCTGTACTCTATCAGCTGCATGCCCTGCTGCTCCAGCGCCATTATCAGCTGCGGCAGCGTCTTGAGCGCATACCTGCCGTCGTCCTGGCGCAGCGCCTCCCAGAGCATCTGCACCGACTCGAGCTGTTCGGGCGACCACTCTATCGACTCGGGCAGCGCCGGCCGCGCGCTCTCGCCCAGCATGTGCCCATACGCGCTGTCCATGCTCAGCGCCAGCCGCTCCAGCCGGCGCATCAGCTCGTCCACGTCGGCGCGCGGCACGCCCTGCGCCTCGGGCAGCGCCGGCACATCCCGCCGCCTTGCGCCTCCCCTGCGCAGCATGGCCAGCTGCCAGCCCGTCGCGAACAGCCCCACGCCCATAGGCGCCCACATGCCCTCCATCAGCAGATACGCCGACAGCAGCAGCGTCGCGCCCGCGCCCACGTACTGCTTCCAGTCGAGCTTGCGCTCCGGCGCGCGCTCGGGCGGCGCGGCCTTGAACAGCACATCGGCCTCGGACACGCTCAGCATGCACGATATCGCGCTCTTGGCCACCACGAACAGCTCAAAGCCCAGCTCCCGCGCGCGCCCGTCGGTCACGCTCGAGGTGAACTCGTGCTGCATTGAATCCCAGTACAGTCTCACCGTGTCCTCGACCTCGGTCAGGTCGCGGCACTCGCCCAGCTTGGCGCGCAGGTTCTCGCGGCCCGCCTTGAAGTAGCCGCTGAACAGGCCCTGCTCCTGATCCACTCCCATCGACCTCCCGCCTGCGTTGAGTTAAGCATGATTTCATTATATACTATGCCTGTTAACTGTCAAGGTTCGGCACAGAATTGTCATCATTGACATAACCCGTCAGCAGCCGCGCCAGCGCGTCCGGCAGCGCCGAGACAAAGCTCAGGCGCGCCTGCGTGACCGGCTGCACGCAGCTCAGCGCGTGCGAGTGCAGCGCAAACCGCCCCGGCAGCCGCTCCGGGTCCTCGATGCCATACAGGAAGTCCCCGTACACCGGACAGCCCAGCGCCGCCAGGTGCACCCGTATCTGGTGCGTGCGCCCGGTATCCAGCTCCAGCTCGACCAGCGCCCTGCCGCCGCCCGACCACAGCGTGCGGTAGTGCGTGACGCAGGGCTTGCCCTGAGCCGCCACGCAGCGCTTTACCGCCGAGCCCGGCGCGCGCGCTATCGGCAGCGCTATCCGGCCGCGCTCCGGCGCGGGCGCGCCCTGGGTCACCGCGCGGTATATCCGCCGGAACTCCGGCGTGTGCAGCTGCTGCTGCATCAGGTGATGCGCGTGCGCGGTGTGCGCCAGCGCCATCAGCCCGCTGGTACCCTTGTCCAGCCGGTTGACCGGCCTGAACTGCCACGCGCGGCCGTAGCGCGCACACAGCAGCGCCTCCAGCGTCAGCCCGCCCTTGTGCGCGCTCGCCCCGGTCGGCAGCGGCGCGGGCTTGTCGACTATCAGCAGGTCGGCGTCCTCGTATGCGATTATCTCCTCGGCCAGCTCCAGCCGCGTGCGCGCGCCGCCCGAGGGCGATAGGCGCGCTATCAGCTCGCGCTCGTCCTCCGGCTCCGACTCGGGCACGCACTGGGACGGCTGCCGGTCAGCCGGCCCGGATGCGTCCGGCTGCGCAGGCCCCGCGTTATACTCGAGCGGCCCGCCGTCATACTCCAGCAGCAGTTCGATGCGGTCGCCCGTGCGCACTACCCGGTTGGCGTGCACTGCTTCGCCGTTCACCCGCATGCCGTCGCAGCCCTTGAGCCGCCCCAGCTGCCGGTGCGATATGCCCAGGCGCGAGCGTATCACATACTTTATCTGACGCCCGTCGTCGCCGGACGGCACGTCGTATGTCAGCGTGCGCATAAATCGCCCTCCCGCGTCACGCCAGCGTGCGCGCCGCAAAGCACGCGGCATACTCAGCTTCGAGCCGCGCCGCCGCCTCCGCCGCGCGCCCCGCCTCGAACACCCCGAACACCGCGCTGCCGCTGCCCGACATGCGCGCAAACTCCGCGCCCAGCCCGTACATGCGCGCCTGGCACGCGGCTATGCCGGGCCGCAGCCGCTCGGCCGGGCGCTGCAGATCGTTTGCAGTGCGCCGGCGCAGCCAGGCCCAGTCGCGCGCGCGCAGCGCGTCCGCCGCCGCGCGCATATCCTGGGCCGGACAGGGCGCGCTGCGCGCAAACACCTCGGCGGTGCTCAGGCCCTCGTCGGGCATCGCGATCACCACTTCGAGCTCGGGCGCGCCGTCGATGCGCTCGACCGCTTCGCCCAGCCCCCGCACCCGGCACAGCCCGCCGGTTAGGCAGTACGGCACGTCCGCGCCCAGCTCCATGCCCAGCGCGCACAGCTCGGCCAGGCTCAGGCCGGCGTGCCAGCGCTCGTTGAGCGCGCGCATCAGCGCGGCCGCGTCGCTCGAGCCGCCACCCAGCCCCGCGCGCGCGGGTATGCGCTTGGTCAGCCGCATGCGCGCGCCCGCCCGCACGCCGCACTCGCGCGCCATCAGCCGCGCCGCGCGCAGCACCAGATTGTCCTCGCCAGCGCTCACGTCGCCGCCCGCAATCGTCAGCGAGAACTCGGGCGCGTCCTCCAGCTCGAGTTCGTCGCTCAGGTCCACGCTCTGCATCAGCATGTCCAGCTCGTGGTAGCCGTCCGGGCGCTCACCCAACACGTTGAGCGTCCAGTTCAGCTTGGCGTTTGCCCTTATCGTCATATGTATCATCCTTCCGCTCGGATGCGCGCATCGTGCGCATACTGCTGCGCGCCGACAGCGCCCCGCGTCAGCCGCCCCCAACGCGCAAAGGCCGCCGCCGGCATCCGCGCCCGCGACGGCCCGCCCTGTCCATTATACAACGCGCCGGCCGGTTTGTGAACCACCCCGGCGTCAGCGCTTGAACACCATCACCTGCGCCGGCTTGCCGTAGGCGGTCTGGGTCGCCAGCTCGGGGTTCATTCGCTCCAGCTCCTCGGTCGGCACCCGGAACCGCTTGGCCAGATCCCATGCCGTCTCGCCGCGCTGCGCCAGCAGCACCGTTATGCCCATGGGCACCGCCTGGCCCTCGACCTCGCGCGCGTCCAGCGCCACGTCGCGGCTGACCTGCGCCTCGGCGACCGCGTTGAGCGCCAGAGTGCACTTGAGTTCGAGCTGCGACGACGTGACCGGCACGCACTCGCAGTCGAACGCCTCCAGCAGCAGCGGCGCGTCCTCGGGCAGCTCGGCCGCGAACGCCGCGGTGAACGGCGCCTCCAGCGTGGCCGCCTGCACGTCGTCCCCGCCGATGGGCAGGTACACGACCTGCAGCTCCATCACGCCGTCCACCGTGGCCTTGCCGCCGCCGTGCTCGGCCTGCACGACCGTGGGCCGCGCCACGCAGTACAGCGCCTGGCTTATGCCCGATACCCGCCCGTCGCCGCCGCGCAGTTCGGGCAGCGTGAACCGGAGCTTGGCCGGCTGCAGCGCGCGCACCTGGCGCGACTCGGTGCGCGTGAGCAGCTCGCCGCGCACTATCTCGATGTCGGTATCGCCGGTGGCATACGCGTCCACGACCGCCTCCGATTCGTCCACGCCCAGCGCCTTGACCGCCAGCAGCAGCTCCACGCCCACGCGCAGCAGCGAGCCCTCCTCGTCGGTGAGCGTCTGCGCGGTCAGCCCGGTGACCCAGGCGCACGCGCGCAGCTCGCCGCGCAGCCAGTCCGGCAGCTCCACCATCTGCTCAAACGGCAGCGCGTGCCGGCTGACGCAGATCGGCCGGCCCGGCAGCGCGCAGCTGTGCACCGCCTCGATCGCAACCGTGCCCTTGACCGTCACGCCGCCCACCGAGTCGTACATGTCGCCGACGTCGCACCTGGCCCGCGTCAGCAGCGTGCGCTCCGCGCCCAGCGCGCGCTCCAGCTCGAACTCCTCGCTCAGCGACGCCGTGGCGCGCGCCTCGGCGTTGACCTTGAGCGAGACTATCTTCTCGCGCCGTACGCACACGCCCGCAATGCCGTCCAGATCCGATATCACCGCGCGCGGCTCGAGCGTGGTCACGGTGAGCCGTATCGCGGGCACCGCGCGGCACAGTATGCGCCCGGCCATCAGCCGCGCCTCGGCGCTCTCCATCTCGACCGAGTACTCGACCGCCATCTTGGGGCCCACGTCGGCCTCTATCATCTCCCTGAGCGGCGCGCTTATCATGAGGCTGGTGACCTCGCCCTGCGCCCGGTACAGCACCTGGAACCTGACCTTGCCATCCAGCAGTATCCGGCCCTGCTGCGTCTGCGCCGACTCTATCGCGCACATAGCGTCGCACAGCAGCACCTCGTCGGCGCCCTGCGCCATCGCGTCGGTCTCGATCAGCGCCTTTATGATCCGGGAATCGACGACGCGCTCGGTCTCCAGCGTCTGTCTGCTTATATTCAACGGCATAATACGACCTCCTTTATCTATGCTATGTATAGGCGGCATGCCGCCGCAATATGACTGCCGGCGCGCCGCCCGCGCGCGCAAAAGCCCGGCGGCGACGCGGGCCCATACTGCCCGCAGCGCCGCCGGGCCGCTCGCCCGCCGCGCATATCAGTCCACATGATGCCGCATCGCCGCGCCGGGTGGCCCGGCCGCTACGCGCTGCGCCGCAAAAGCATCTTGTCCGCTATCAGCGCTATGAACTCGCCGTTTGTGGGCTTGTCCTCGCGCGAAAACACCCTGCAGCCGAACGTCGCGTTGATCGCGTCTATCCGCCCGCGGTTCCACGCGACCTCTATCGCGTGCCGTATAGCGCGCTCGACCTTGCTGGCCGATGTCGAGAACGTGCGCGCTATGCCCGGATACAGTTCCTTGGTTATGCGGTTTATTACGTCCGGGTCGTTGACCACCATGCGCACCGCCTCGCGCAGGTACTGATAGCCCTTTATATGCGCCGGTATACCCACCGCCAGGAACAGCGACGATATCTCCTCGTCCAGCGACCGGGGCGGCGTCGGCTCGGGTATGCTCGCGCTGACCGGCGGCGCGCTCGGCCGGCGCATCGCCAGTATCTGCCGGTACAGCTCCTCGCACCCAAACGGCTTGAGCATGTAATAGTCCGCGCCCAGCTGCATCGCGCGCGTTATGAAGTCGCCCCGGCCCAGCGCCGTCAGCACCAGCGTGCGCGGCCGCTGCGGCAGGCTGTCCAGCATG
The DNA here is from genome assembly GCA_963928645.1 of Candidatus Fimadaptatus sp. Classification (GTDB taxonomy): domain Bacteria; phylum Bacillota; class Clostridia; order Christensenellales; family Aristaeellaceae; genus Fimadaptatus. The sequence continues at coordinate 3,815 of CAWVGT010000262.1, read as the reverse complement.
CCCAGCACCGCGAATCCGTCCAGCGCCGGCATGACAAGGTCCATCACCAGCACGTCGCAGGGCGTTTCGCGCAGCAGCGCCAGCGCCTGCACGCCGTCCGACGCGCAGCCCACCAGCTCCACGTCGGGCTTGTCCGCAAGGTAGTCCTTGACCAGCGCGGTTATCTCGGCGTTGTCGTCCGCCAGCACGACCCGCACCGCGGGCTGCGCGCCCGCAGTCGTATTGCCTATCGCCATATCATTTCCTCCTCCTTTTGCGCGGCGCGCCCGCCGCCGCACCCGGGCGTCGCCGCTCCCGAGCCGCGATCCATCGGGAACGGCGCGCCTGCGCGGCGCGGACGTATACCGCCACCTTACTATTTATGCGCGCGCGGCGCGATTTATGACGCTTCGCACTGAAATATTTTGCCATATGCGGCAAAAGCGCGGCGCGGCGGTGGAAAATGCGCGCGCGGCGCGAAATAACGTGGGCGGGGTTTACTTGCGCGCGGGATATTGATATAATATAGACGATCGTGGAGGTAGACCAATGCGTTGGAAGCATAGGCTGATCTCGGCAGCATTGGCGCTGCTTATGATATTCATATCGAGCGATACCAGCGCGCTGGCCGCGGGCAGCCAGCCCGTCACGCAAGCCCAGCTGCTGGGACTGTTGGTTTCGGCGTACGAGTTCATCGCCGGCGAGGAGATCGACGAGGCGAGGATAACGAGCAAGCTGTCCACCGACAAGCCCGTGCGCAAGGCGCTGGAGCTCGATCTGCTGGAGGACTACGAGGTCGCGTGGGCGCATCTGACCGCCACGCGCCAACTCGCGGCCGCGCGCGTGCTGGCGCTGAAAAACGCGCTGCGCACGCGGCTGTACGGCACCGCCACGCGCCAGGCCACCGTGGGCGAGGCGCGCGACGAGCTGGCGCTGGCCATGGCGCTGACCGGCTGTGCCGACAGCGTGAGCGCGGCGCTGGAGCTGACGCAGGCCATGGACGACGACGCGCCGCTCACCCGCGCGCGCCTGAGCGAGCTGCTGGTGCGCGGCTATGAGCAGCTGCGCGGCGCGGCCACGCCCACCGACGCCGCGCCCGACGACTCCGACGACGAATACGTGCTCAAGGCCATAAGCCTGGGCCTGATCGACGTATACGAGGTGTCCAACACGTTTGAGCCCGACGCTCCGGTTCAGCTGCGCCAGGTCGCAGCGTTCGCGCTGCGGCTCACGGCGCTGTTCGACAGCTCGCTTGAGGCGATGACCCGCGCACAGGCGCGCGCCGCGGTCGGCGAGCTGCTGCTCAGCTGCACCGGCGTGCCCCGCGCGCAGGGCGAGACCGTGCAAAAGCTCAACGATGTGAGCTGGGACTGGTACGTAAATCAGCTCACCACCGGCAAGTACAGCGCCAACAACTGCATGCCGGCGTGCGGCGAGATGGTGCTCAACTACCTCAGCCGCGAAAACCGCGTCACCACCGAGATGCTGCGCGCGCTCAGCCCCCACGACGGCGAGGGCTGGTACGACGTGGAGTTCTACGACGTGATGACCGATCAGGGCGTAAAGCTCGAAAGCGAATACGACATGACGGCGGACAACATGCTGCGCGACATTGACGCGGGCCGGCTGCTGGTCGTGATGTGCAACTTCGACGGCGCGGCCAGCGGGCACGCGATGGTGGTCTGCGGCTACGAGCGCACGCCCGCCGGCACCTGGTTTATATGCAACGACCCCGAGTCCTCCGCCACCAACAAGTACGGCAAGCCCGCCGGCTACATGCGCCGCGTCGAGGCGCAGGAGCTGGTGCAGGCGATGAATCGGCATGTCAAACGCTATTTCAGGGTGATGAACTGATGATACGCACATATGAGGAGTTTACGGCGCTGCTGAGCGAAGTCGGGTTCATGCTGTTTAGCGGCGACGGCTATCTGAGCCTGGGCGAAGTGACCGCGCCCGAAGCGTGGCACACCGGCGGCCCGCTCGATCCCTGGGGCTGGAAGGACAGGCTCGCCGCCCGCCGCGACGGCGCGTATGCCCATATATTCGCGGGCCGCGGCGGCTTTGTCAGCCGCGAGTGGTATCCCGTGTTCTATGCCGCGCTCTGGGAGGATCTGGACGAGAGCTACTTGCTGGGGCTCGCGCCGCGCCTGGCGCTGGACATGTGGCGCCTGTTTGACGAGCGCCCGATCTGGGGCCGGCACGAGCTGCGCCGCGCGCTCGCCGGCCGATTCGCCAGCAAGGGCGAGTTCGAGCGCGCGCTCCGGCTGCTGGAGCGCACCATGCAGCTCACCATATCCGGTCAGGTGCAACCGCTCTCGCCCGGCGGCATGCCGGTGGGCTGGCAGGCGATGGAGTACGCGCGCGTCGACGCATACCTGGCCGACTGGCTGTCCGGCGCGGAACCGGACGCCGCTACCGCGCGTCAAATGATACGCACGCACGCGTTTGAGACCCGGCCCGCGCTCAGCGAGGCCGAGTTTGCGCGCTGCTTTTTCAAGATATAGCCGCTTTTAGCGGAAAGAGGGGCATTTAATGAAGTATCTGCGCAGGTTTTTGTGGTTTTTCGCCACGCGGCTGATGCTGCTTACGCTGATTGCGGCGCTGCTGGTGGTGGGCTTTTACATGGCCATGAACTCGGCCAACATATACGTGCTGCTGACCGACGGCCTGACCGAGCGCGCCGACGCGATAATAGCCGGCGCGGACGCCTCGCAGCTAAGCGACTACTTCGAGGAATCCTACCTGGCGAGCGACGCGCTGCTGACGGAAGCGCTCGCCGGCAACTCGGCATACGCCAACTATAAGGTCACCAGCTACGACCACAGCGTGTCGCTCAACTGGATGTGGAGCTGGCCCTGGAGCGAGACCGCGCAGGCCGAGATTACCGAGACCGTTTTCCAGATAGAGGGCAAGCCGCTGGCGTCCGCGGCCGACCGCGTGACCTCGGGCGAGCTGACCAGCTACCCGCCGCACTGGCAGGGCGGGCGCTACCGCGTGCTGCTGGTAAAGCGCAACGGCCAGTGGCGCATAAGCCAGATAATGCTGCTCGAGCCCATCGTCGAGCCCGATCCGACTGAGGCGCCGACCGAAGCGCCGACCGAGGCGCCTGAGGGCGAGAGCGAATGAGGCGCGTCCCCGCGCTATTCAATAACCGCCCCGACCGGCAGAGTTCAGTTGCCGGTCGGGGCGGTTGTTTTGCGCTTATGTTTCGGCGCTTGCTGTGCGTCTTTTGGGGTATCTCAGTGAGCGTGCCTGAGTCGCGCGGGAATGCCTGATTGTCGGCGTCGTTTACAAACTCCATGGACATGTGATGGTCGTTGCAGGCACAAGTCCACAACCGCCGGCGTTAGATGTTTGTCTCGGCGAACATCTCATTGAGCATGCCTGCGTCACACTGGAACACCTGCTCGTCCGCGTCCTTCACAATCTCCATGAGCACATGATGGCAATTGCCGGCCTGCGCGGCCCGCCACTGGCGCTAGCTGTTTATCTCTGCCAGCATCTCATTGAGCACGCCCGCGTCGCGCAGGAACGCCTGCTCGTCGGCGTCCTTTACGAACCACATGAATACGGGTTTGTCGTTGCCATACCGCCTTGCTCGCCTTAACGCTGGCCGTTTATCTCTGCCAGCATATCGTTGAGCACAGCTGCGTCGCGCAGGAACACCTGCTCGTCGGCGTCATTTACGAACCACATAAATACGGGATGGTCGTTGCCATACCGCCTGGCCTGCCTTAACGCTGGTCGTCTATATCGACCAGCATCTCATTTAACACGCGCGCGTCGCGCAAAAACGTCCGCTCGTCGGCGTCATTTACGAACCACATAAATACGGG
>CAWVGT010000261.1:0-3635 GCA_963928645.1 Candidatus Fimadaptatus sp. | reverse complement strand
CCTCGCCGCCCGCCAGGTTGCAGTCGGCCTCCAGCCACATGCCGCCCTCGCACTCCCAGCGGCCCTCGGCTATGCGCTGCTTGATCTCGTCGTACAGCGCGGGCGCGTCCTCCTTGACGAACTTGTAGAGCACCGGCTGGCTGGACATGAACACGTACTCGGGATAGCGCCGCATCAGCTCCAGCACCGTCGCGAACGAGCGCACGGCCTTGTGCCGGGTCTGCTCCAGATCCCAGAGCCACGCCACGTCTATATGGGTATGGCCCACGCAGTTGGCTATGACCTCGGGCTCGCGCGCGCACAGCGCCTCATAGTACTCGCGCTGCATGCACTCGCGCGCGGCCGCGACCGACGCGTAGAACGCCTCCGAGCCCGGATCGCGCAGGTCGAGGCAGTTGAGCGAATTGCTCATGGCCTTGAGCGCGAGCAGGCGGGTGCGCGAATCGCGCGGCAGCAGCTCCACCGCCTCCAGCGGCACGCGCACGTCGTAGTACAGCCCCAGCACGTCGGGCGCCACCTCGACGGTGCGCGCCTGCAGCCGGGCGCGGCGGCCGGCGTCGGTCTGGCAGTAGGCCTTCAGGTAGACCTTGAAGCTGGCGCCGGGCTCCAGCCCCTCGCCCAGCAGCACCTCGGTGTGGTTGGTATCCACCGCCTGGCGCAGCTCGCCGTCCACGAAAACCTCGAACTGAGGATTGGTCGCGTCCCACGCGCCCTCGCAGCCGGTCTTGAGCTCCAGGCGCAGCTGCTTGCCGGTATAGCCCTCGGGCGCGCACGCGGTGAACCTGAAGTCCCACCAGCGCTGTTCGCCGCCCCACTCGCCGCCGTTTTCAAACGGCTGCCACGCGCCCACGCTGGCGTCGTCCAGCGACGCGCGCCTGTGCGCGATCTCTATGCCGTCCACGTCGCGCGCGCGCTCGCAGGCGAGCTCCTTGATTTCCCTGAGCAGGCGTTCCACGCGCCTGTCCAGCAGTTCCATCTCCATCATATCGGAAGCTACCTCCCTTTCGTAAATCCGCGCGCGGGCATGCGCGGCCCGCGCGCTATCCATGGTTCCATGATAATACATTTGCGCGCACAAATCAACCGTTTGTGCGGCAGCGGTCAAGCGCGCACAATTACCGGCAAAATGCGTGCTACCGGCGCGGTGCAAAAACCCCCGCGGGCGCGGCGGCCTGCGGGGGACGGGCGTTACTTATCATTTTGCAGGTTGGAGAGTATGCGGGTGATGCTGTCCAGCGCGCGGGCGAGCTCGTTGAAGTCCTCCTCGGACATGGTCTCGCTCCACTCGCGCACCTGGTCGCCTATCGACTTCTGTATCGCGACCAGCTTTTCGCGGCCGGCGGGCTGTATCACCACGTTCACCACACGGCGGTCGCCCGTGTCGCGCACGCGATCCACCAGATCGGCGGCTATCAGCCGGTCGACCAGCGGCGTTATGTTGGGCTTGGCTATGCCCAGCCGACGCGATATCTCGGACACGGACATGCTGTTGGTCTCGCTGAGCATGGTCAGCACCTGAGCATGGCTCAGCGGTATGCCGTGTTCCGCCTGAACCACGTCCAGCCGCAGCAACCGCTTGCGCAGCAGCGGCAGTACATGGAATATGTTGGACGCTATCTGCTCTACCATGCGGTCATCGGGCTTTGTATTCATACTGTTTACCTCCTGTTCCCTTATTCCGGTCAAACAGATCTAACTAAAGAATTTCCCATCCATTTCATATTCTATACTATAACAGCTTTGATTTCAAGTATTATATGCGGTTATGTCATTAAGAAATGATGTATTTTTTGTTTTGTTGCATCAAACCACATCGAAATTGTTCACTATCATGGCGATGTCTTGTCGGAAGTTTTACCTGCAGGAAACCTCATTAACCATATCATTGCACTTGATTAAGTTTGCGTCAGGCGGCGGAGGGCGCGGCGCGGGGGGTGAGTTGCGCAGGGGAGCGCGGTTCGGGGCGCAGCGCGTGGGAGCCGTGCGGCTTGAAAAGCGAGGCGCGGAAGCGGGAGCTTTGAAATTAAACGCGCGAGTGCAGGCGGTTCGAATCGCGGCACACACAAGCGGGCAGTTCGAAACTCGCCGCGCTAAAGCGAGCAGTTCGAAAAGCGTGCGCGGAAGCGGGAGCTTCGTAACTCAACGCGCGAGAGCAGGCGGTTCAAAAACGAGCACGAAAGCGAGCAGTTAGAATTGCGGCGCACAGAAGCAACCTGTTCGAATCGCGCCGCGCGCAGGCATCCGGTTCGAACCACCCCGCGTAAGATACGCCGACTGAAAGCCCCGCGTCAAAGCCCGCAATTCAAAACGCGCTCCAGCAAATCCTGCAATTCGAAATGCTCCGCGAAAATCCGCCGCCCAAACCGCGCCGCGCAAGGCCCCGCGCTCACCCCGGCGTTCAACCTGCCGCGCCCCGTCCCAACAAAAAACGGGAGGCGGACTTACCCGCCTCCCCGCTCCGCCGTCAGCCCAGCGCCGCCTGTGCGCGCTCCGACACGGCATATATGTTTATGTCGCCCAGACTGTACCACAGCGGGTACAGGCTGGCGAGCTGCGCCTCGTCCAGCGAGTACTGGCTGCGCTCCTGGTTGCTCACGTATATGTAGTCCACGCCGTACTGCTCAAACAGCGCCGCGTTGCCGACCGGGTCGTTGAACATGCTGGCGGCGTCGGCCTCCTGCTGCGCGTAGTCGAGGCCGTGGAAGTACAGGAACGTTCCCGAACCGCAGACCAGCTTGCGCCCCGCCAGCGACGCCACGGCGTTGTTGTGCTGGCCGCCGGTCAGGAATACCGCGTCCTGGGGCGCGTTGTCGTCCACGTACTCCATCGCCGTGACCTCGGTCGCGCTGTAGAGCTGGTAGTCGGATATCCACTCGCGCGCGATCGTAAGCGTGCCGCCCACGAACGCGCAGCACATGAACCCCGCCGCCAGCAGCGCTATGCCGCGCAGCTTTGCCCCGCGCAGCGCCTGCCACAGCCGCTCCAGATACCTGAGCGTCACCGGCAGCATCAGCAGATACCACACGTAGTGGAGCTTGTTGTTGTCGTATATGTTGGGCTGGAACACTATCAGCTCGGCCACCGCGAATATCGTGAACGCGCCCACGGCTATCATGCGCTGTTCGCCGCGCGAGTCCAGCAGCGCCGGTATGATGAACAGCGCCATCGGCCCTATGTTCTTTATCCAGAACCAGAAGTACTCGTCTATCAGCCCGCCGTCGTTGTTGACCCAGTTGAAGTGGAACTTCAGGAAACTGCCCTCGGACGCCTGGTTGATCGTCCAGATCAGCACCTGCGGCAGCGCCATGACCACCGCTATGCCGCCGTATATCAGGTAGTTCGTGAGCAGCTTGCGCCGCTTCAGCCGCGCCTCGGTCGCCTGCGCGCCGGCCTGCTTGACCTCGCGCGCGGCCTGCCACAGCTGCCAACCCATAAAGCCCGCGCTCGCCAGCCCCAGCGCCAGGAACGCGTGCGTGTTTATCATCAGCATGCAGCCCGCCAGCAGCCCGGTCGCGACGAACTCCAGCCGCCGCTGGCTGCGCGTCGCGCCCAGCAGCAGGTACAGCGCCGGCATCAGCACCGTCCAGCCCGCCAGGAACGTGCGCTGCGGCACCAGCATGTCCACCAGTATGTTG
>CAWVGT010000260.1:0-3286 GCA_963928645.1 Candidatus Fimadaptatus sp. | reverse complement strand
GTCCATGCGGAAGCTGAAAAAATACAAGCCCACCAGGTTTATGGCGAAGACCTCGCACTACGATAAGGACGCCGCCGACTATGCGGTCATGTTCATCGAGTCCCTCTGCCATACCAAGGCTACTCGGGATTGCGTTACCGCATTGCCTTGCTTCTGTGCCGACGCAGGGCTGCCCGCGTTGCGTTATCGCATTGCCTTGCTTCTGTGCCGACGCAGGGCTGCGCGTGGCTACGTTATCGCATTGCCTTGCTTTTGAGCTGCTGGGAGGTTGCTTAAGATTGTGTTATGCGCATTACTTTGCTGCTTCTCCGACGCGGGGTTGCGCGAATTGCGTTATCGCATTGCCTTGCTTCTGCGCCGACGCGGGGCTGCGCGCGTTGCGTTATCGCATTGCCTTGCTTTGCGCCAACGCGGGGCTGCGCGAATTGCGTTATCGCATTGCCTTGCTTTGCGCCGACGCGGGGCTGCGCGAATTGCGTTATCGCGTTGCCTTGCTTTGCGCCGACACGGGGCTGCGCGCGTTGCGTTATCGCGTTGCCTTGCTTTGCGCCGACGCGGGGCTGCTCGCGTTGCGTTATCGCATTGCGTTGCTTTGCGCCGACGGGGCCGTGCGCGTTGCGTTATCGCATTGCCTTGCTTTGCGCCGACGCGGGGCTGCGCGAATTGCGTTATCGCGTTGCCTTGCTTTGCGCCGACGCGGAGCCGTGCGCGTTGCGTTATCGCATTGCCTTGCTTATGGCCCACTGGGGCAGCGCAGCATCGCGTTACCGCATTGCCCTGCTGCGCCGCCGTGAATCCGCGCGATCAGCCCGGCCCTGCGCGCCCACAGCCACGTGGCCGAATGCCATCGCTCGATTGCCGCGCAGGTCAAGCGCGCCCACAGCCGCGCAAACAGTCCCGCCCGGCCGCGCGCGCCGGCGCAAAGCCGCCCGAAGCGGCGCCGCTCAATTCGGCGCGCCGCTCCGGGCGCTCAGCATCGTGCGGTCTCGTCGGCCGGCGCGGCGCGGGCGCTAAGCGTCGACCTCCACCGGCTGCACGTCGAGCCTGAGGTACATGCTGAGCACATCGCCATCGGGCTCGGTCAGCTCGAGCTCGAAGTACAGGTTGTCCATCAGCTCGGCCTCGGTCAGCCCTTCGCCGAGCAGCTGGCCCGGCTCGCGCGACGCCTTGCCGATGTCGCTGCCTATCCGTATCAGCTGCCCTGACATCGCCTCCGATATGTTCGAAAGCAGCGTTCGCTTGTAGTCGTCCTGCAATATGTACAGCCTTACGGTATACCCGCGCACGGCCACGTCGTCGTTCAGCGTCAGCACGCCGCCGTATACCTCTTCGCGCGCGTCGGTTATCAGCAGCTTGCCGTTGGTTATCGAGAGATAGTCGTTTGAACCGCTGAAGCTGTACCAGCGGGCGTTGTCGGTCTCAGCCTCGCGCGCCGCGCAGCCTGCAATTGCCAGCAGCGCCAGCGCCAGCACAAGCGCGCCCAGCCTCTTCATATCGAACCCTCCTCCTCCCGCGTCCGGCGATCGCGCCGCCAGTCCGGCCCCCAAGTCATCCGTCACGCACGCCATTTTGTCATATGGACGCGCATATGCTGACCGGCCGCGCAGGCGCTGTTTCGACCTGCGCCGCCGCGCCGGTCTGGCGATAGTTGCCTGCAATCGAGCGCGGGGCATGGCCCCCGTCAGCGCGGCTCAACGCGCGCTCGGCCCATAGCAGGCGCTCGACCGCCCGCTTACATGGTTGTCGCGCATTTCGCTGTTCAAGCACACGCCGCGCGGCCCGGCCGTCCCGCCTGCGCCGCCGCACACGCAAAAGGCGCGCGGCGGATCCGGACACAGCCGATCCACCGGCGCGCCCACGCGTCCCCAGCCTCACCCGCGCAGCTCGGCCACGCGCTCGGCCAGCCGCTTTATGTAGCTCGGGTTGCTGCCGCAGCAGCCGCCTATGTACTTGACATTGTACTCCAGCGCCGGCAGCGAGTCCTTTACGAACGTCTCCACGTCGAACTCGTTGCCTACCGCGCCGCCGCCTATCGGCTTGCCCGCGTTGGGCTTGAATATCAGCGGCAGATCGGTGTGCTCATTGAACTGCGCCATCACCGGCACCGCCAGGTCCGGCCCCAGCGAGCAGTTCAGCCCGATCGCCTCGAGCGGGAACTCGCTGAGCTCCTCGCAGATCAGCGGCACCGGATTGCCCATCATGGTGCGGCCCTTCTTGTCGAAGCTGAACGAGCACATCACCGGCACGTCGTGCCGCCGCGCCGCGCGCAGCGCAACCTTCATCATCTCCAGATCCATGAACGTCTGCACGTATATCAGATCCACGCCGCCCGCCACGCCGGCGCTGATCTGCTCGTCGAACGCGGCGTACGCGTCGTCCTCGGTCAGGTCGCCGTACGGCTCCATCAGCTCGGCCAGCGGCCCTATCGCCAGCGCCAGCCGCGCCCGGCCCGCTATGCCCTCGTGCGCCAGCGCCACCGCGCGCGTCACTATGTCGCGCACCTCGTAAGGCGTGCCCTTGACAAACGAGGCGTTGGCCGCGAACGTGTTGGCCAGCACTATCTGCGCGCCCGCCTCTACGTACTCGCTCGCCAGCTGGCGCACTATGTCCGGGTTTTCGACGTTGTAGCGCCACACCGCCACCTTGTCCTGAGCCTTTTCCCACAGGCTGGTGCCCACCGCACCGTCAAGCATCGTAACATCCGAGCGCATTGCCGCAAACCTCCCCAATCGCAATTCTCAGTCTGCATTATAGCACCTTCGCCGCGCGATTTGTTGCAATTTTTTACGCGTTAGGTGCAATATTTTTGCGTATTGGGTCGTGCCCGGGCCGCCCGCCGTCGCTCAGCGCCCACCAGCGCCCCAGCGCCATCAGCGCCGGCATGCTCAGCTGCAGCAGCTCGACCAGCTCCGCGCCGCTGAGCGCGTCCGCGCCGCCGGTCGCCAGCTCACCCAGGCGCAGCAGCCGCACACCGTTGGGCTGGCCCGCTATCAGCAGCCGCTCGCACAGCGCCCGCGTCGCCGCATAGTCCTCGCGCCGCCGCCCGGCCACCGCCGCCAGCGCCCCGGCCAGCGCGCCCCGGCCCGGCGCCATCAGCTCCGCCCAGGCGCGCGCCGCCCGCCCGCGCTGCGCGACCGCGCCGCCCGCACCGCACGCGCGCGCCGCCGCGATCACGGCCTCCAGCTCGCGCGCGTCGGCCAGCGCCCGCCGCGCCAGCGCGTCCACCTGCGCGCACCGGGCGTCGCCGGTCGCCTCCCGCGCGTCCCCCAGCGCCGCCAGCGCGCCC
>CAWVGT010000259.1:0-48078 GCA_963928645.1 Candidatus Fimadaptatus sp. | reverse complement strand
CAGTCCCGGCAGGGCATCTCGGCCTGCTGCGTCGCGCGCACGCGCAGGCTGTCCTGGCCCCAGGGCTCCACCCAGAGCTGCTGCGCGTCGAAGCGCCATATCAATCGATTGCCTTGGATAGTGAACACGCCGCACCGCTCCTTTTAGATCATGTGAACCTGCAGCGCGCAGTTCGCGCGCCGCAGGCAGATATGCGCCATTTACCCGCCCGCAGCAGGATCAGTCTGTTGACGAGGGATACCGCGCCTGGACAGCGCCGCCTGTTTGGCGGCGGCCTGCTGCGCCGTCCACACGCATGCGCGGAGTTTGGCTATTGCCGCCGCGCTTTCACGCGGTGAGTGTGTCAACGTTCTGATACCGCATGGCGTCGGGATGCGCTATATTATAATGTAGAAACCGGCCCTGCGCGCCTCAGCGCTCCAGGCGCACGCCGTCGGGGGCAATGCCGTACTCCTCGAATATGCTCAGGCGGTTGTCCGCGCACAGCCACTCGGCCGGCAGGTAATAGCGCCGCTGCGCCGGGCAGCGCTGGAAGCGCCCCACGTTGTGGCCGTTGAGGTAGATCTGGCCCTTGCGCATCGCGCCCAGCGTTATGAACAGCCCGTCGGGCGCGTCGGGGCGCGCAAATGTAGTGGTGTACCAGGCGGGCCGATGCTGGCTCTGTACACCTATGCGCGCAAACGGCGCGAGCAGCTTGCTCTGCGCGCCGCCGGCGGACTCGTAGTCCGCGCGCCCGGCATACGGCACCTGCTCGGGTAGCGCCGCCCAGCTCCAGTCGCCTATGCGGTCGCTCTCTTTGACGACATACGCCTGCGCATGCGCCAGCACGGCGCGCGCATCGCCCGGGCACTGTATCGTCAGCTCGTTGTGACCCTCGTCGCACTGCGGCAGGTAGCAGTGCCACAGGTGCGAGCCGCCGTCGCGGTAGCCGAACGACTGCCACGGCCGGCGCACCTGCTGCACGTGCGGCGCTGCGCCGTGGCGCGTCTCGACCCAGCACGGCGCGTCGTGCACTATCAGTATCAGCCGCTCGCCCGCGCTCAGCTCAAAACCGAACTTGAGCGTGTCGACCGGGCGCGCGCTGGTCAGCGCCGGGCTGTACAGGTAATCCAGCGCGGGCGCGCTCAGCTCGGTAGCGCCCACGTATACCGCGTCGTCCAGGTTTATCATGCGCGAATCCACGTACACGTTGCCCTGTATGCCCAGCGGCATCGAGTCGAGGCAGCAGCGCCCGGCGTCCTCGCTCAGCAGCAGTATCTCGTTGACGCCGGCGCGCAGCTGTATGCCCACGCGCTCGCGCAGCCGGTCGGCCGGATTGGCGTAGTCGAACCGCTCGTTCTCGGTGCGGCGCTCGCCCAGCTCGCCCGCGAACTCGCCGTTCACCATCACGAGGACGCGGGTCGCGGCGCACGCGGCGGTCATCAGTCCGCTGCGCGCGCACGGGCTGGTTATCGTGCCGCGATACAGCACATAGCCGTTGAGCGCACCCAGCTGCTCGTGGAACCGCGGCTCAGCCAGCGGCGCGTACTTCACGCCCTCGAACGGATCGCGCTTCTCCCAGCGCACCAGCGCGGGCAGCTCGGCGGGCACACGGGCGCGGTCGAACGCGCGCTCCGTCAGCGCGCCCTGCCGCAGCAGATACACGCGCTCGAACTCGCCGGGCTCTATCTGCGGCCCGTCAGCGCCCGCGCGCGCAAACGCGCCGCCCAGCACGGCCTCATCGCCCAGCAGCCAGGTATGGCGCGCGCTGCGCTCGTCAAGCACCACGAGCTTCATGCCGCCGACCTCGATGAGCTCGGGCCGGGCGCGCACCACGCCCTGGCGCAGCTCGCCATTGGCGCTGAGCGCGTAGTCCTCGCCCGCCGGGCCATAGAGCAGCAGCGCGCCGCCGCACTCGCCCAGCACGAACAGGTTGGCCCAGTCCAGCGTGCCGCCCGCCGCGCGCAGCCCGTCGGCCAGCGCACCGCCGCGCACGTCGCCAAAGCATATCTCGCGCTGCGCGCCGCCCAGCTCCACCCGGGCATGCGCGTCGTCGCCCGCCATGACCACTATGCCGCCACGCTCGGTGTCAAAGCGCGCCGCGCGGGCGCCCTGCGCCTCCAGCTGCTCGCGCCGCGCGCCCGCCAGCTGTGTGCCATAGCAGCTCAGGAACCCGCCGAACGGCTTGAGCGCATAGTACTTGTTGCGCGGCCGCAGCGCGTCGCCCACCGGATACGCGCTGGAGTACGACGTGGCCAGGTTGGACGCGGCGTTGAAGCCGAAGTTGGTGCCGCCTATGAACATGTACATCGTGACCATCGCCCCGCGCAGTGTGCACTCGACTATCCAGCGCGCCACGTCCTGATCGGGCATGCCGTCGGATACCGGCTGCTGCCAGAACACCATCGGCCCGGTCCAAAGCTCGGTCAGCAGCGCGGGCTTGCTGGGCTGATACGCGCGCAGCTCGTCTATCACGCCGAAGTCGCTGCAGGTGTTGAACGTAACTATCATATTGAGGCGCCGGTATATGTCGCGGTCGTACATGTCGGCGTCGTAGTTTATCATCATGTGGCCGGCCTTGACGTGGCAGTTGCACGCGGTGATCGCCACCTCGCAGCCCGCGTCGCGGAGTATGCCAGTCACCTTTTCGATATACGCGCTGGTGCGCGCGTCCCAGCCGCCGTGGTACTCGTTGTCGTTCTGTATGGCTATTATGTTGCCGCCGCGCGTGACCTGACGCGGCGCGGCGATCTCCATGACCTTGCGCAGCCAGCGCTCGGTGTGAGCCATGAACACCGGCTCGTCCACACGCTGCTCGAGCTGCGGCTCGGTGAGCAGCCAGGCCGGTATGCCGCCGCCGGTCCACTCGCCGCAGATGTACGGGCCCGGGCGCAGCATGACGTATAGCCCCAGCTCGGCCGCCGTGTCCAGGAACTCGGCCAGGTCGTTGTCGCCCTGAAAATCCCATTCGCCGGGACGCGGCTCGTGCCGGTTCCAGGCCACGTATGTGCTCACAGCGTTGAGCCCCGCCGCCTTGGCCAGCTCCAGCGCCCGCCGCCATTCCGACCGGACGAACCGGAAATAGTGTATCTCGCCGGCGTACAGCCATACGCGCTTGCCGTCCAATATAAACGAGTTCGAATCGAATCCGTAATCCATTTGCCACACCTCTTTCGCCCTGCGCGGGCCTTCTTTCAAGGAGATTTTATTACGGCGCGCCGGCAAAGTCAAGCGGCATTTATTTGGCGCAGTGCAGCACAGGTTTCTGTGCAATTCCGCGTATAATGCAACTTGTGCGGAAATGATTTGCTTATTTTTTCAGCTGTATTGACAAAATATCAGCACAGGTTGTATAATACTTGTGATGGACTACGCCAAATATTCATGTAGGAGGTAATATACCATGACAAAGCGGATTGTTGCCCTGATGGTTACGGTCTGCATGCTGCTGACCATGTGCATCGGCCTGAGCGCGATAGCCGTGGCGGATGCAGAGGCGCCGGTCGAACTCTCGATAGGCGCGCAGAACCTGAGCCAGAACAGCGACAAGGACTGGTGGCCGGACGACTTCATCAAGCACATAAACGAAGTGCTCAACGTCAACATATCCTGGACCGGATATGACGATGATACCTTCGCGCTGGCGCTGGCTTCGGGCGACCAGAAGGACATCATGATGACCAACAAGGCTAACGCCGTGCTGACCGCGAGCGCCGCCGTTGCGATGGACGACTACCTGGAGGAGTATGGCCAGAACATACTCAAGTACGAGCTGCGCAACGAGCTGCTGCGCAAGTACATGTCCGGCGGCGATGGCAAGCTCTACTTCCACACCCCCAACACCGGTTATGAAGACGCGACCGGCAGCCAGGCTGGCTGGAACGGCTACCTGGTGCGCTGGGATCTGTACGAGCAGCTGGGTTATCCCGAGATGACCACCTACGACGATTATGTCGAAGTGCTAGCTCAGATGGTCGAGCTCTACCCGACCAACGAAAATGGTGACAAGACCTACGCCATGGGCATATGGAACGACTCCGGCCTGTGGGGCTGGCTGATGGGCACCATGGCCAACATGGGCTACAACGCCGTGGGCGACTACAACTTCGCGTGGGACACCAAGAACAACGGCCTGGTCAACCACCTGCTGGAGGACTACGAGACCTCTCCGTTCTGGACCGCGATGAAGTTCTACAACGACCTGTACAACCTGGGCCTGCTGGATCCCGACTCGTTCTCGATGACCAATGACGATCGCGCCGAGAAGTACGCCAACAACCGCTACGTCGGCGGCGTGTGCACCTGGTACGTCGGCGAGACCGAGGAGACCAACCGCGCGGCTGATCCCAACTCGACCGCTGGCATAATCGCGATACCCGCCGAGGGCATGAGCGGCTGGTATGGCCAGAACGCGCTGATAGGCTGGGATGGCAAGAACATGTACATCTCGACCTCCTGCCCCGAGGACAAGATCCCCACTGCGGTGTCCTTCATCGACTACCTCGACTCTGACGACGGCAACCGCACCTGCTACTCCGGCGTGCAGGGCGTGTACTGGGATTACAACGACGAGGGCGTGCCGGAGCTGTTCGAGAGCACCGTTACCCTCAAGTCCCAGGGCGGCGACGAATGGGACAAGACCGGCATAGGCGCCTACAACAACTTCATCGGCTCCTCTGCGTTCGGCACTGCCGAGGACGGCTACTACTACGACCTGTCGCTGTACAACCTGTCCCAGGGCCTCACTCCGACGCAGCAGGCGTTCTGCGAGCATTACGGCGTGTCCTACCCCGGCGAGCTGCGCTATCAGTATGAGCAGGAGGGCAAGGGCTATTCCCAGAAGAACTCGCTGCACACCACTATAGGCGCGCTGCTGGGCGAGGTTCCGGACGATATCTCCACGATAACCTCCCGCATACAGGAAATGATGATCCGCAACATCCAGACGATAGTGACCGCCGAGTCCGACGAGGCGTTCGAGACCGTGCGCGAGCAGTTCATGAACGATGTTAAGGATGCGGGCCTGGATACGGCTTACGAGTGGTACAACAACCGCTACACCGAGCTGTACAACGAGATATCCGCTATAATGGAAGAAGCCAGCGAATAAAACCGGGCTTTAACCGATCGTGGGGGACGGGTTCTGCCTGTCCCCCAACTTTCTTGATTCGCTCCCTTTACCGCTCACCCAACAAGGAGGCAGGTTGATATGACTTCAGTTACGCGCGCAACCAAGGGCGCGACTCCCAAGGGCAAGCGGAATCGCCGGCGCTATCAGCTGCTGTTCATGGCGCTGCCGCTGATGGCATTGGTCATACTGTTCGCGTATGTGCCGCTGCTCGGCTGGTCGTATGCGTTCTTTGACTACAAGCCCGGCGTGCCGCTGTTTCAAAATGAATACGTCGGTTTCAAGTACTTCATTCAGTTTTTGACCGACCGTTGGGACATGTATCGCGTGATGAAGAACACGCTGATACTGGCCGTGCTCAACTACCTCGTGTCGCCGCTGCCGATGATATTCGCGATAATGCTCAACTCGGTGCATCACATCCGGTACAAAAAGGCGATACAGACGCTCACCACCTTCCCCAACTTCATAAGCTGGATAATCGTGTACTCGCTGGCGTTCCAGCTGTTCAGCTCCGAGGGCCTGATAACCGAGCTGCTGGCCAGCCTGAACCTCATCAAGCCCGGATACAACGTGCTGTCGGACGCAGGCGCGGTCTATTGGTTCCAAACGGTTATGGGCCAGTGGAAGGGCCTGGGCTGGAGCTCGATCATATACATGGCCGCGATTGCCGGCATCGATCAGGAGCTCTACGAGGCCGCCGCGATCGACGGCGCCAACCGATTCCAGTCCACGCTGCACATCACCGTGCCTGGCCTTATTCCCACGTTCATAGTGCTGCTGCTGCTGGGCATCGGTAACTTCATGAACGTAGGCTTTGACCAGTACTACGTGTTCAAGAACGCCGGCAACTCCGACACCATCGAAGTGCTTGACATCTACGTGTACCGCATCGGTATGCAGAACTACAAGTACTCCTACGGCATAGCGATAGGCATTATGAAGTCGGTCGTCAGCATGGTGCTGCTGTTCTCGGCCAACGCCATATCCAAACTCGCGCGCGACGGCCAGTCGATATTCTAAGGGGGTTGCGGAGCATGATGAAACAAAGTCGAGCAAGCATAATCTGCGACGTCCTTATATACCTGTTTCTGGGACTGTTCGCGCTGTGCTGCGTATATCCGTTCTATTACATGTTTATCTATTCGATAAGCGATACCACCGAGGTCATGAAGGGCGTTTCGCTGGCGCCGCGCGGCTTTACGCTGTACAATTATGAAGAGGTATTCAAGCTGCAGGGCATAGCCAGCGCGTTCGGCATGTCGGCGGCGCGCGTCATCGTGGGCACCACGTTCACGGTGTTCGCCTGCTCGTTCCTGGGCTATCTGTTCGCCAAGCCCGAGATGCCCGCGCACAAGCTGCTGTACCGCATGCTGATAATCACGATGTACGTAAGCGGCGGCCTGGTGCCCACTTACCTGGTCTACAAGACCTACGGCCTGATGAACACGTTCTGGGTGTACGTGTTGCCCAGCGCGGTCTCGGCCTACAACGTGGTGCTGATAAAGACCTATATCGAGCAGCTGCCCATGTCGCTGGAGGAGTCCGCGATGATCGACGGCGCGGGCTACTTCAAGGTCTTCTGCCGCATTATATTCCCGCTGAGCATACCGATAGTCGCCACGATCATGATATTCTCGGCCGTCGGCCAGTGGAACGCGTGGTTCGACAACCACATCTATTGCCAGCAGAACGAGGCGCTGACCACGCTGCAGTACAAGCTCTGGCGCCTGCTCAACGAGACCAAGTCCATAACCGAGCTGCTCAAGAGCGGCCAGGCCACGTCCGCCGACATGCAGCTGGCCAACAGCCAGTCGCTTACGACCAAGGGCGTGCGCATAACCATAACGATGATATCCGCGATACCGATTTTCCTGGTCTACCCTTTCATGCAGCGCTACTTCATAAAGGGCATAATGATCGGCGCCGTCAAGGGCTAAGTCCCGCACAGCGCTTTATAGCAGCACGACCCGCGCTCGCCGTCAGAGCGCGGGTCGTCTGTATACTGCCAATGCGGCCCGTGAGTTGGCCGTTAGCCTCGATGTGGCCAGCGGAATCAGCCCTGTCTTGTCGAGGTTTGCGCCGATCAATAACGCGCCCGTTCGCCAAATCCGTTCACGCATATACTCGATTCACATATCGGGCGGGCGCTGCCGCGCACTGCCGCCAGTCACCCTCGCGCGTTGCGCATATTCGAGGCAGTAGCTGGGATGGCGCCTCGCATGCAGAGCTTGCCGGACGCTCTTGCGCCCAGACAATCAGTTATTCATATGGCGCTCAGCCGGCCGGGCATGCCCTGACAGCGCTAACTCCTCAGACGCGCTCCCAGATGTAGCGCGCAGTGTCCAGGCAGATCTCAGTCGCGGCCTGGCAGTCCTCCATGCCCTCGAACTCTATCGACACTTCTTTGTCGTAGCCCGCCTGCTTGACCGTGCGCAGTATCGCCCAGATGTCCATGTCGCCCTGGCCGAGTATCGCGCCGCGCAGTATGTTCAGCCCGCTCGCCGTGCCCACGTAGCCCAGCCGCGGCGGCAGCTTCCTTATCTCCTCGGGCGTGAGCTCCCTGGGGCGCGCCGCCTTCGCGCCGGCGGTGTACATGCCGTCCTGCGGGAACATGAGCTCCTTTTTGCGGATGTAGAAATCCTTTAGGTGGATCATGTCGGCATACCTGATGCACTTGGCCACGGCGACCTCGGGCCGGTCGTCCACGCACAGGAAGTTGCCCACGTCCAGCGTCATGCCCACATTGGGGCGATCCACCGCGTTGAGCAGCCGCACCAGCCTGTCCGCGCCGTTTACGTACAGGCCGTGGTTCTCCAGCGTCGTCGACATGCCCAGCGTCGCGGCGTAGTCGGCCAGCTCCCGTATCGACTTTACGAATATCGGGAAATCCCGCTCAAACTGCTCGGGCGTGTTTATGCCCTCGGGATGCTGACCCGAGCACGTGTCGTGGCGCATCTTGCGAATGCCCAGGAAGTGCGCCATGTCCATGTACATGCGTATCCGCTCCAGCTCGCGCTGGCGCTCGTCCTCGCCGCCGCGTATCACGCAGGCGTTCAGCGAGAACGCGCTCAGCGGCATGCCGACCTGCTCCGCCTTGTCGCGCACGCGCTTTACGTAGTCGTAGTCGATCTTGCCGTCCGCGCCCAGCAGCGGCAGGCTGAACGGCACCAGCTCCAGGTGCGCGCAGTCGTGCGCCTTTGCCCAGTCGATCACGTCGAACAGCGTCATTTCACCCGTGCGCATGCACTTGTTTAGCGAGTAACTGCTTATGCCGAGTTTCATTAAGCCACCTCCAGCTCATTTCGTTTATAAATCTAGTTTAACATATTTCGACGCGAAATTCAACCATGCCCGCGCTACCGCCAATTGTATTGGCACTGCGGCCGGTATTGATAATATAGCGACGCAGTTTTGATAGTATTTTGTCAATTAAGCGTTGAATTAAGCAGCCGGCGGTGCTATACTAAATGGAGCACTTTAAGGAGGAAATGCGATGATTCCGCGCCTAAAGGGACTTTTTCAGGTACAAAACATGCTGCGCTCCGAGCTGATACAGGGAGAGCTGCCCTCTACCAAGCAGGCCTACAAGGACGTAATCGACATAGCGCTGCCCTCGGTCATGGAGCTGGTGCTGATAAGCCTCATCAACTCGGTGGACATGATGATGGTCGGCAATTGCGGCGCCGCGGCGATCGCGGCGGTCGGCCTGGTAAATCAGCCGCGCATGCTGCTGCTGGCGCTGTTCTTTGCGTTGAATATAGGCGTCACCGCGCTGGTGGCGCGCCGCAAGGGCGAGGGCCGGCAGGCTGAGGGCAACCGGGTGCTGCGCAACGCGCTGGTTATAATACTCGTGCTGTCCATAGTCGTGATGCTTATCGCGATGCAGTTCTCCTGGCAGCTGATGGAGCTGGCCGGCGCGGAGTCAGATACGATCGAGGACGCGAATACATATTTCCGCATAATGACGATGGTGCTGCCGGTCAACGCGCTCACGCTGTGCATAAACGCGGCGCTGCGCGGCATAGGCAATACCCGCACGACGATGGTCGTCAACCTGTCGTCCAACGTAGTGAACATTATATTCAACTACCTGCTGATCGGCGGCAACCTGGGCTTCCCGCGGCTGGAGGTCGCGGGCGCGGCGATCGCCTCGGCGATAGGCATGGTCTGCGGACTGGGGCTGAGCATATTCGCGATACTGCCGCACAGGGGCTCGTCGCAGTTTTTGAGACTCTCGCGCCATGACTCCTGGAAGCTGGATCCAGAAACGGTCAAGGCGATATTCACGGTGGGCGGCAATGCCATGCTCGAGCAGGCGGCGCTGCGCTTCGGCTTCTTCGTGTACGCGCGCATCTGCGCCGGGCTGGGCACCTACCCGTTCGCGGCGCACCAGATAGCCAGCCAGTTTTTGAACCTCACGTTCAGCTTCGCGGACGGCATAGGCGTCGCCGGCACTTCGCTGGTCGGCCAGAATTTGGGCAAGCGGCGCCCGGATCTGTCGATAATATACGGCCGCGTGAGCCAGCGCATGGCGATAATCGTGTCGATGACGCTGTTCTCGCTGCTCATCATATTC
Organism: Candidatus Fimadaptatus sp.; assembly: GCA_963928645.1. Classification (GTDB taxonomy): domain Bacteria; phylum Bacillota; class Clostridia; order Christensenellales; family Aristaeellaceae; genus Fimadaptatus. Next base: position 38,392 of record CAWVGT010000259.1, on the reverse strand, counting down.
AGATATCCGCTGGTGTGGCTGTACACCGACGAGCCCGAGGTCGTCGAGCTGGCCGCGATGCTGATGATAATGGTCGCGATATTCCAGCCGTTCCAGACGTCGTCGGTCGTGATATCGGGTTGCCTGCGCGGCGCGGGCGACACGCGCTTTGTCGCGCTGACCATGATAGTGTGCGTCTCGGTGATACGGCCCGTGCTCGCCTATGCCAGCGTCAACTTCTGGCAGCTGGGGCTGCTGGGCGCCTGGGCGGCCAGCATTATCGACATGTCCATACGGCTGCTGATAGTCAACAGGCGCTTTAATTCGGCCAAGTGGACCTCCATAAAGGTCTGAGCGCTTGGGAAAATTTGGGTGAATTTGCGCCGGCTGTGCGAACTTATGCGCGCCCGGCGCGTCTTATATGTACAATGCTATTCACAGGAGGCTGCGCATATGCTGTTTGCAAGCGAGCACAGGAGGTGGTTGCGCGCTATGCTGGCGACATTGCTCGCGTTCGGGCTGATAGAGGTATGTATGATGGCGGCCGTGGCCATAACGGCGCGCTCAATGGACGCGCCCAAGCCCGCGGACGCAATGATCGTGCTGGGCGGCGGCATCGATCCGGTCGACGGCACGCCGCGCGCCACGCTCGCCTATCGGCTCGATCGCGCGGTCGAGCTGTACGCGGCGGGCTATGCGCCGCTTATAATTGTATCGGGCGGGCAGGGCGCCAACGAGCCGATAAGCGAGGCCGAGTCTATGCGCCGCTATCTGGAGGCGCGGGGCGTGCCCGCGGACGCGATACTGCTTGAGGATAAGTCCACCAACACCCAGCAGAACATGGAGTTCTCAAAGGCCCTAATGGACGTGCAGGGCTGCGATACGGCGCTGATAGTGACCAGCGACTACCACCTGTGGCGCGCGCTGCGGCTCGCACAGCGCGCCGGCATCGCCGCCAGCGGCGCGGGCTCGCGCAACAGCGTGACGCCGCTGTATGCGCTCAAGAACCTCGCGCGCGAGACGTTCAGTTGGGCCAAATACCTATTCAGTTGACGAAAGAGGGATCATCTATGTCCAAACTTGTGCAGATCGGCGCGCGCAACGCCACGTATCAACAGATAGAGACGCTCAAGCGCAACCGTGAGAAGCGCCACAGGCAGGCGCTGTTCTTCGTGGAGAGCGTGCACGCGATCGAACAGGCGGTATATCACGGCTGGCAGTTCGAGGCGCTATGCCATGCGCGCGGCGTGCGGCTGTCCGGCTGGGCGCGCGACATGCTCGCCCGCGCCCAGGCCGACTACGAATACGAGCTCTCGCCCGAGCTGATGGCCGAGCTGAGCGACCGCGACGAACCCTGCGAGCTGATCGCGCTGGTCAGGATGCGCACCGAGGCCCAGGCGCTGGAGCTGATGCGCCGCCCTGCGCCCGGCCCGCGCCTGATAATCGCGTTTGACCGCCCTCAGAACCCGGGCAATCTGGGCAGCATAATCCGCTCGGCCGACGCCATGGGCGCCAGCGGCCTGATCGTGACCGGCCATGGCGCGGATCTGTACGACCCGCTGTGCGTGCGCGCGAGCATCGGCGCGTTCTTCGCGCTGCCCACCGCGGCGCTGGGCGGGCCCGAGGACGTGCTCAGGTGGATGGACGGTTTCGACGCGCGCCCGACGCTCATAGGCACGAGCGCGCATGCTACCACGCCGATACACAGGCTCGACTTCAGCCGCGACGTGGTGCTCGCGGTCGGCAACGAGACCTTTGGCCTGAGCAAGGCCTGGAAGGCCGCATGCGACGAGCTGGCGCTGATTCCGATACATGGCGCGGCCTCGTCACTGAACGTCGCTTGCGCCACGTCGATATTCATATATGAAGCGCTGCGCCAGCGGCTGGAAGCCGGCTCCTGACGGGCGCGAGACAATCGCGTTTTGAACGCCGCGCCGCACGCTCCGGTCGCGCACCAATTTAGCGCTTTGGACATACTATGACAGGTCGTTCCTTGCAGACGGCAGGAGGTGTTTGCCAATAAATACCAAACTCAAACCGCTCGCGCTGGCGCTTGTGCTGGCGCTGAGCTGCATTGCGGGCTGTGCCGCCGCCGAACCGCTGAGCCGCCAGATGTTCATGCTCGACACCACGGTATCGATTTCGCTCTACGACACCGACGACGAGTCGATACTGGACGGCGCGTTCGAGCTGTGCAGCGAATACGAACAGCTGCTTTCGCGCACAATACCCACCAGCGACGTATACCGCATAAACGCCGCCGACGGCGCGCCGGTCGAAGTATCGGACGCCACGGCGGAGCTGATAGCAATCGCGCTGGAGTACGCCCGGCTCTCGGACGGCGCATTCGACCCGACGATTGAACCGCTGACCGCGCTGTGGAACATAACGTCCGACTCGCCCCACGTGCCCGACGCCGACGCCATCGCGCAGGCGCGCGCGCTGGTCGACTGGACCAAGCTCAGCCTCGACGGCAACACCGTCACGCTTGAGCCCGGCATGGGCATCGACCTGGGCGGCATTGCCAAGGGGTACATCGCCGATCGCATACGCGACTACCTCGCCGACAGCGGCGTGACCAGCGCGCTCATAAACCTGGGAGGCAATGTGCTCGCGCTGGGCAACAAGCCCGATGGCGCGCAGTTCACGGTGGGCGTGCGCAGGCCATTCGGCGCGAGCCAGACCGACATAATCGGCGCGTATCGCGTCACGGACATGTCGGTCGTCACCAGTGGCGTATACGAGCGCTATTTCGAGCAGGATGGCAAGCTGTATCACCATATACTCGACGCGGATACCGGCTATCCGGTGGACAGCGACGTGTACAGCGTGACCATACTCTCCCCCAACTCGACCGAGGGCGACGTCCTGTCCACGATCTGCTTCGTGCTGGGCGTGGACAAGGGCCTGGAGCTTGTCGATTCGCTGGAGGGCATAGCGGCGGTTTACTGCATGGCCGACGGTTCGCTGGTGTTTTCGGACGGCGCCGCCGACGACTGGCTCTATCCCGACGCGCTGTGACCGCGCCGCGCGACAGATTGCCCCGAAACTAACCTATGGATCAGGAGGTCATCACCATGAAACGAACGCTGTTATCGGCGCTCGCGCTGACGCTCGTCATGTTGTCGGGCTGCTTCTGGAGCGACACGCAGCCCGCGCACACCGCGCCCGCCGCAACGCCCGACGCATCCGCTACTGCCGCCGCCGACTCGCAGGCCCCGGCATATGCCGACGGCCACTACTATGCCGCGGCCGATGGCTTTACCGACGGCTGGAAGGAATACGTGGCGTTTACGGTGCAGGACGGCCGCATAACCGAAGCTACCTGGGACTGCCTGCCCGAAAGCGGCCTGACGCTCAAATCCACGCTGGCCGCCGAGGGCAAGTACGGCATGAAGGCCGGCGGCGCGCAGCGTGAATGGAATGAGCAGTCCAAACTGTTCACCGACGCCATCATACAGAACCAGGGCCTGCCCACGACGGAGTTCGACGCCAGCGGCAAGACCGATGCGGTATCGGGCGTGACGATACGCGTGAAGGATGCCAGCGCGCTGTTTGAAGCGGCGCTGGCGCAGGGGCCGCTGCCCCAGGGCGAGCTGCAGGACGGCTTCTACACCGCCGAAGCGCAGCAGTACGATCAGAGCGGCTATCGCGAGTTCGTAACCATGCTGATATACGGCGGCCGCATCGTAGACGTCAACTGGAACGCGCAGCAGCAGGATTCCAATGCGACGAAGAAGAGCCTGGGCGATGATTACGGCATGAAGGGCGAATCCGACATAGGCGCGGAGTGGTTCCAGCAGGCCGAGGCGTTTGAACGCTATGTGATCGACAACCAGGGCGTGAGCGGGCTTAATGTCGACGAATCGGGCAAGACCGACGCGATATCGGGCTGCACGATAAGCGTGAGCGGCGCGCAGACATTGACCGAGCAGATACTCACTCAGGCGCGCGCGGCGGGTTGACGCCATCGGGCGGCACGGATGTGCGCAACAGTCGCGGCGGTTTGCCCTCGTCGGGGCGAGCCGCCGCAGTATACTTTTACCAACCTGCGCGGTAAGCTGAACCAACTGGTTATCACGCTGGCTATAAACAGAAAGGCGCAGATAAGCGCGGGTTCCAGCGGCGCTATTCGTCGGCTCAAATTAGGAATCGATTGGATAAACGCACAGCGCCGCCGTACGAGATCAACTGATCAATGCGGTTTGCCGGCAGCCGCACCGTCACTTTGCCATATCGCTAGGCCCATCCCCGCGCGAGGATGGGCTTTAGTCTATTGGTAGAATATGCCGCACATGGTCTGATTGGCCGAACGCGCAACATAAACAGGTAAAACACGCAAATCAAAGCGGAACGCCGCACACATCAGACTGACTTTGCGATATCGCCAACATGATGTTTCAAAAACTGGTTGGAATAAAACCGGCTCAGCCGTCGGGGTTTGTCAATCCTCTGAGGCTCAGCCCCACACGGGTATGGGCCCAGTTTCTTGACGAAGTATGCTACACACGGTCTGATTGGCCGAACGTGCAACAGCTACCAGCTAAGCATGCAAATCAAAACAAAACACCGCCTGTATCAGAAAGTTTTCGCAGTATAGCCCATGCGATGTTTCAACAAACTATTTGAAACAACACTCGTTATCCAGCCGCCGGGCTTTGTAAATGGTCTGCTGTCCACCCCCAGCGCAGGGACGAGTATTCACTTTATTGCAAAACTGTGCACACACGCAACTTGGTTCGTAGTGCTACTGTCACAACATGATTCCGCACATAATGGTCATTCAATCGATGCCTCAACACCATTTTGCATAGTCCAATATAATGCAAGCCAAACCAGACTTGCAGAACTTACAGCATGCGACGGCCATGGCTTTGTCAACGGTCTAAAGGCCCATCCCCGCGCGAGGATGGGCCTTGCTGGCGCTCAGAGGTCGTCGGCGTCCTGAACCGGCTTGCCGCCGTCTGCGCTGGTGCCGGTATAGCTGCCCAACACGTCCGAATGCGCCTTTTTGTCGCGCATCATGTCCAGGCGCTCAACGCTCTCCTCGGATACCTTGCCGAACTGGCGCTTGCGCCGCCTGCCTTCGCTCATCGATTTTGTCCCCCTTTCAGCCGGTTTTGCGGTGTAGCCGCTGGCTATAGCTTGGCCAATTAGGCGAATGAAGATGCACGCAGCCGGCAGCTTGCGCCGGCGGTTATGTTGCATGTTGAATGGACTTGGGGCGGCGCGGGCAGGTCGCGTGCCGTGGCCCGCTTGCTGGCGCACTGTGTATCATTTGCTGGCGGCGCCTGGTATGAGTAATTTGTCCAGCGGCTTACATGCCAACTCGGCCCACATGATATCCAAGCCTTTGAATCGACGAGTCGCTCCACCCTATGCGACAGCCCATACAGCGGCCAATATGCGCAGAGCCATCATGGCAACATGCCGACTGCATTGCTTGCTGCTCCGGTTCGGGCTTTGGGCGACTGCATGGCGATATGTCTTTGCGCCCGACTTGGCATTCATGCGTGCTCCGCCGGAAATATGCAAATACCACTCCGCCCGCAAGGCCGGCTCAGGCGCATCGGCGGCTGCACCCCCGCCTGCGCGCCGTCCATCCGCTGCCGCATATCCTTGCCAGGCGCAAACAATCCCCACGGCGCACTGACGCGCAGCCGCGGGGATTGAGAAGCGCCCGGCCTGTTTAGACCGGGCGCACGCGGATTTAGTCGTATTCGACCATCTCGTTGATGTTGGTGGTGACGGTGGCCGCGCTGGTCCACTCCTCCTCGCGGGCGGCCTTCTCGGCCTCCTGCTTGTCGGCGAGCAGCTCAGCGCTGATGCTCTCCTTGATATAGTCGGTCAGCTCGGCCGCGCCTTCGGGTATGTCGCTGACATACTTGATTATGTGCATGCCGTAATCGCTCTCGACCGGCTCGGAGATGTCGCCGACATTGGCCAGCGCCATCGCGGCTTCCTTGAAGCTGTCCACATACTTCGTGGTATTCTCGCCCACTATGTAGCCATAGGTCTTGGCCGGCTCGCTCTCCATGCCCGGATCCTCGCCGTACTCGGCTATCAGCGCGTCGAAGTCCTCGCCCGCCAGCGCCTTCTGATACACCTCGTCTACCTTGGCCTGTATGTTGGCGCGCGCGGTCTCGTACGCGGTCTCGAGCTGTGCCTTGAGCTCCTCGAGCTGATCGGGCAGCGTCGGATCCATCGTGGGCTCGGGCGTGGCCTCGGGATCCACGGTGGGCGCTTCGGTCGGAGCCTCGGTCACCTCGGGCGTGGCCTCGGGGTCGACCTCGGGCTCAGTCGTGGGCTCGGGCGTAGCGTAGGACTCTATCTCGCTTTCGAGGTCGCTTATCTGAGTCTCGAGGTCGTCTATCGCCGTGGAGTCGTCCTCCAGGAAGTTGATGAGTATATGCTTCACATAGCGGAAGCCCGCCGGATAGTAGTACGCGGTCGTGCCACTGTTGACCTTGGAATCTATCGCGGTCGCATCGGCCTCGTAGGACTCCTGATCGGCGGCGACGCGGCTGTCGAACTCGGCCTGTATCTCGTCGTCGGTGACCGTCAGATCCTTGTAGATGTACTCGTCGAGCTTCTCGTCGATGAACGTCGTGCGCGCGCTTTCCTCGTACTTGTCGAGCGTGAGCTCGTTTTCCGTCATGTAAGCGTCGGCGGCGGCGGTTATCTCCTCGTCCGTCATGCCGTCCTCAGTCAGGCTGGACTTGACCTGCTCATATGCCGAGTCGTAGTCGGCCTGCGCGTTTTCCTTGACGGTGGCGAGCTCCTCGTCGGTCAGCTGATCCAGCCCGAGCTCGGCGGCCTTCTGCCGGCGCACTTCCTGCAGCACCAGCCCGTCTATCACCATCTGCTTTATCTCGTCGTCGTCCGGCATAGTCATGGCATAGCCAAACGCCGAATACAGCTGATACTGGTACTCAATGCTGGCCTTATAGTTCTCATAGGTCTCCATGACGTCCTTTTTGAGCAGTTCGACGTCGTTGACCTTTATGATGACCTCGGCGTCGTCCATCTCCTTGTCGACCTCGATCATCGAGCAGCCCGTCAGCGCGAACGCCAGCGCGAGCAGCAGTGCTACCAGCTTGAATGTCCGTGTTGCCATGTTAAGCATTCTCCTTCATATAGCGACTTGCGTTGTAAACACTCTTACTATTATACAGCAAATCGCAAAATGTACAAGGGCATTATCAAAAAAATTCACAAACCCGGTACATTTGCGCGCCGATATGCGCCGCGGCGCACAGCCTCAGCCCGCGAGCCAGGGCCCGACGTTGAGCGCGCTGAGGTAGGCGTAGCCCTGCGTCAGCGTGACCACGCTCAGCGACGCCATATCGACCTTAAAGCGCCAGTTGTCCGCGGGCGGCAGGCCAATCAGGCGCGCCAGCATCAGCCGTATCGGGCCGGCATGCGCGACGATGGCCAGGTCGCCTTCGGACTCGTCGCGCAGTATGCCGTCCAGCGCCGCGGCCACGCGCCGCTCCACCGCGGCCGCATCCTCGCCGCCCGGCGGCGCTCCGCCCGCGGCATACGCTTTAAACTCGGGCAGCTCGCACACGTCCAAATAGCTAAGGCCCTCCCAGGCGCCAAACGACGTCTCGCGCAGCGCCTCAAGCGGCGTCACCGGCACGCCCGGCAGCGCCAGCTCGGCAGTGCGGCGGGCGCGCTCCAGATCGCTGGCGTATGCGCGCCCTATGCTCAGCCCCAGCCGCGCTATCAGCCCGGGCAGCCGGCGCGCATCCGCCTCGCCCGCCGGCGTCAATGGCAGATCGGTCTGGCCGTAATATGCGCCGGGCGTCGGTTTGACAAACTCGGCGTGGCGTATCAGCAGTATATTCCGGTCGCGCATGCCGTTCACCTCACGCAACGAATTTGAGCGCCGCCAACGCGTAGCACGCGAGCGCCGTCAGCTCGTTGGCCGCGCCCAGCGTATCGCCGGTCAGCCCGCCTATCTTGCGGTTGCAGTAGCCGCGAAACAGATACGCCAGCGCCACCGCCACCGGCACGCCCAGCAGCGAAATCGGCTTTACGATCAGCAGCAGCGCCATGCCCAGCCCAAACGCCGCCGCGACCAGCCGCCAGCTCATGCCCACCACATACGCGCTGCCCATGCCCTTGCGCGCGCTGGAGCCTATCTTCTCAAGCAGCACCACGCCCATGCGGCTCAGCACCGGCGCCGCAAACATGAGCGCCAGCGCGGCGCAACCCAGGCGCTGCAGCGCCGCTGATATGAACGCGAACTTGAGCATGAGCAGCAGCGCCATGCCCAGCCCGCCAAACGTGCCCATGCGGCTGTCGTGCATTATCTCGAGTATGCGCTCGCGCTCGCGGCCGCTGAAGAAGCCGTCGCAGGTGTCGCACAGCCCGTCCACGTGTATGCCCCCCGTGACCAGCACGTCGCACAGCACCGCAAGCGCCGCCGCGACCAGGTACGAGTCGGTCAGCAGCCAGCCCAGGTACGCGCACAGCGCCATCAGCCCTCCCACCGCCGCGCCGACCACCGGAAAGTACGCCATTGAGCCCAGCATGTCCGCGTCGCCGCAAGGCAGCGCGATGTTGATAGGTATGCGCGACATTATCTGGAATGCCAGCAGCAGCCGCCTGAGCTGCACCAGCAAGCGATTAAGCATAGCCCTCACCCGCCCCCTACTTCAGCTTCATCGGTATGCCGGACACCGTGAAGTACACCTCGTCCGACACGCGCGCCAGATGCTGGTTGAGCCGGCCCGCGATGTCGCGGAATATCCGCCCGAACCGGTACGCCGGCACCAGCCCCATGCCCAGCTCGTTTGTGACCACGATCAGCGCGCCGCACCCGCCTGCCGCCGCGCGCCACGCGTCGATCTCGGCGTGCAGTTCGGACTCCAGCGCCTGGGCCAGCTCCAGCGGCGCGCTGTCCCAGTCCTCGCAGCGGTCGAGCATGCGGTTGGTCACGAATATCGTCATGCAGTCCAGCAGCACCGGCCCCGCATGCGCCGCTATCTGCGCGGCTATGTCGTAGCAGCCCTCGTATGTGCGCCAGTTCGCCGGCCGGCTCGCCCGGTGATGCGCTATGCGATCCTTCATCTCGTCGTCGAACGCGCGCGCCGTCGCGATGTACAGCACATCGCCGCCCGCGCGCGCCGCCAGTTGCTCGGCCAGCGCGCTCTTGCCGCTGCGCGCGCCGCCGGTCACAGTTATCATGCCGCCCATGTGTTCGCCTCACTATCCTGCATTGTGTCGATTTGTACGTATAATAGTCTAATTGCTTGCGCCTGATATGTCAAGTGATGGAGGCGAATTACAATGGCGCTGCGATTGGGCGAATGGGCATGTGCAATGTCATGTCACATCGCGCACGAGGGGCCGGGCTTTGCTGCAATGGCACGCGGATATCTAAGCGGCACCCGGGCGATGCGCCGGACGACGTGAGATGCAAGCTCCGCCAACAGCCCAAGCGCCGCGCGGCAAGTTGCAGTGCGGCGCTTGGGCTATTGACTAAGTATGACGCGCATTGTCCGCCTGACCAAGTGTGCAGCAGCAACTGGTATAACATTCAAACCAAGGCAGAATCCCGCTCATATCAGACCGGTTTTACAGCATCGCCATATGGAATTAAACCCCGTTAGAATAGAACCTGTTGTCCAGCCACCGGGGTTTGTCAACGTGCTGAGCGCCGCGCGGCAAGCTGCAGCGCGGCGCTTGGGCTATTGACTAAGTATGACGCGCATTGTCCGCCTGACCAAGCGTGCAGCAACTGGCATAACATGCAAACCAAGGCAGAATCTCGCTCATATCAGACCGGTTTTACAGCATCGCCATATGGAATTTAAAAACCCCATTAGAATGGATACCACTGTCCAGCCACCGGGGTTTGTCAACGTGCTGAGCGCCGCGCAGCAAGCTGCAGCGCGGCGCTATTCATATGGCTCTTGTACCGACGGACGGCAGCACCGGGCGCTTAGCCGCATATGGCGCATCTGACGCATGCAGCTCAGTCACGTCCGACTGCCGCGCGCCACAGCCTCACTCGTGCGCGCTTAACCCCCTGGCAAACGCTTCGCGCTCGGCGCAAAGCTCCTTATGCAGCTGTACGGGCGTCCACTCCGCGTTGGTAGCCGTCATCACGGCCTTCAGCGCGATCGGCTGTATGCCAAATCGCTTGAAATCGCCCAGAAACAGGTTCAACTGCGCGCCGGTCAGGTCGCGCATGACCAGCATCTCATCGTCAAACGACTCTGCCGCGTCCAGCGTCGGCGCCGCGTCCGACGCGACGGCGGGCGCGGCGGCTATCTCGCCCAGCCGGAGCGCGTACTCAGCATCGGAGACCGGCCGCAGGCGCGCCTTGACGCGCGCCGCGAGCAGCCGCAGCCGGCCCAGCTTCTCGGGCGGAATGTTGAATGCGAGTATTACAGCGTTTGCCATATCGTACCTCCCACAGGCCGCTCATGCGGCAGTCATCGTGCCAATATCGATTATACAGTGGTTGCGGCCGGCGCGTCAAGCCCCGCGACACTGTAATGATGATACCCTAAACCCGCACGCTCAAACAGTCCCGCCTTGACGGGCTCTGCGAACATAATGCGCGCGGTGCGCCTGAACGGGCCGATACGCGCAGCGCGCCCACAGCAGCTCACGCCGCGCGCCCTGCAATGGCAAACGACACCTGAGCACCTGGCAGCGTATGTGCAGCGCGCCTGCATTTGCGCGGGGCTACGTTTGCCCGCCGCAACGCGCTGCGCCATTCGCCGCTGCAAATTAACTGCGTGCATGCGCTGTACTTTGCGCGCGAAATGTGTTAATATGGTTTAAGCAAACCAAATACCGATCGGAGGGTGAATATGAGACCGGAATGGCGTGACAGATTGAGGCACATTGAGGCCGCGCTCCTGCGCGACCTGTATCACCCGTTGGGCGAGATCGAATTGAGCGGGTTCGTCACGAGCGCCGAGCTGACGCTCGCACAGGCGCAGGGCCATGAGCGCACGGCAATGCCACGCGGCACGGCATGGGGCGCACCCTGGCAGTACGCATGGCTGTTCTCAGAGATACAGCTGCCCGAAGCCGCGCGCGGCGAGCGCATTGTAATGCAGCTCGACATGGGCGGAGAGGCCACGCTGTTCGTCGACGGGCGCGCGTTCGGCACGCGCCGCGCCGATTGGGTCAGCGAGCCGCACCATATCTGCGTCGATCAGGCGCTGGCGCTGAACGCGCAGCCCGGCGCGCGCTATGCGTTCGCGGCCGAGGTATACGCCGGGCATCCGATGCCCGTGGAGCCATTGGGCGGCTGCGCCACCGGCCCAGTGTTCCCCGAGGACGAACCGGCCGTGCTGCGCTATGCGCCTGCTTCGATGGGTGAAAACACATTCGGCATATGGAACGAGGAGGCGTACCAGCTCTGGCTGGACGTGCGCACGCTGCACGACATACTCGAGCATGCCGACGCGCACAGCCTGCGCGTGGAGCTGATAGAGCACGGCCTGAACCGCTTCAGCGTAGCGCTGGACATGGAACAGCCGCTTGCCGCCCGGCGCGCGGCTTATGTCGCGGCGCGTGAAGGGCTCAAACCCCTGATGCAGGCGCACAACGGCTCGTCCGCGCCGCTGATGTACGGCGTGGGCAACGCGCATCTGGACGTGTGCTGGCTGTGGAACCTGCCGGTCACGCGCCGCAAGACCGCGCGCACTTTCGCCCAGCAGCTGCGCCTGCTCGACGAGTACCCCGAGGCGCGCTTCTTCCAGAGCCAGCCGGTGCTCTACGAGATGTGCCGCGAGCACTACCCGGACGTGTTCGAAGGCATACGGCGCAAGGTGGCCGCGGGCCAGTGGATCGCCGACGGCGCGATGTGGGTCGAGCCCGACACGAATATGCCCAGCGGCGAGGCGCTGGTGAGGCAGTTCGTGTACGGCAAGCGCTACTTCAAGGAGGTGTTCGGCGTGGACAGCCGGCTGTGCTGGCTGCCGGATACATTCGGGTACAGCGCTGTGCTGCCGCAGATACTCGCGGGCTGCGACGTCGACTACCTGACCACCCAGAAGATTTTCTGGACATATAATGACTCCGACCGCTTCCCGCACCACGCGTTCACCTGGCAGGGCATGGACGGCACGCGCGTGCGCTGCTATCTGCACATGGAGTACGAATCCAAGGTCAACGCCGCAACGCTCATAGACAAGTGGAACAGCCGCGTGGAGCGCGACGGCACCGGTCGGTTCCTGCTGCCGTTTGGCTACGGCGACGGCGGCGGTGGCCCCACGCGCGACGACTACGAACAGATCCGCCGCGAAGCCGACCTGGAGGGCGTGCCGCGCATACGCCACGCCGACCCCACCGAGCTGTTCAGCGCGCTGGCCGACGATGCGGTGTTCGACAACACGTACGTGGGCGAGCTGTACTTCCAGTGCCACCGCGGCACCTATACCGTGCAGGCCGCGGTCAAGCGCGGCAACCGGCGCAGCGAGCTCAAGCTGCGCGCGGCCGAGCTGCTGTGCGCGCTGGCCGCCGAGCGGGGCCGGGCGTATCCGGCCGCGGAGCTCGAGCGCTGCTGGAAGCTGGTGCTGCTCAACCAGTTCCACGACATACTGCCGGGCAGCAGCATAGCCCGGGTATACGACGAGGCTCAGGCTCGCTATGCGGAAGTCGAGGCCAGCCTGGACGGGCTGATGGCCGAAGCGCAGGCGGCACTCGTCGCCCCGGGCGCAGGCGTCACGCTGTTCAATGCGCTGTCGCATCAGCGCCAGGCGCTGGTGCGCCTGCCCGGCGAGTACGCGCAGGGCGCGGCGACGCGCGAAGGCGCGCCCGTGCCGGTCGACGTGGACGCCCAGGGCGACGCATGGGCGCTGGTCAGCCTGCCCGCGCTGGGGCAGGTATCGCTTGTGCCCGCCCGGCTGCCGGCGGCGCCCGCGCCCGGCGCGCGCCTGGTCGAGACCGATCAGGGCTACGCGCTCGAAAACGCGCAGCTGCGCGCGATCATAGGGCGCGACGGCGAGCTGATATCGCTGACTGACCTGGCCACCGGCGAACAGCGCGTGCGGCGCGGCAACGTGTTCCGGCTGTACCGCGACGTGCCGCGCAAGTTCGATGCCTGGGACATAGACAGCATGACGAGCCAGTGCGAGGTGGCGCTGACAGCCCCGGCGCAGCTCGAGCCACTCAAGCGCGAGGGGCTCTGGGTGGCGCTCAGGCTGAGCCGGCGCATTGGCGAGTCCGAGCTCACACAGGTGATAAGCCTGCGCGCCGACGCTCATCAGCTCGACTTCGACACCGAGGTCGACTGGCACGAGCTCCACAAGCTGCTCAAGGTCGACTTCGCCACAGGCATATACGCCGAGGAGGCGCGCAACCAGATACAGTACGGCTTCGTAAAGCGCCCGACGCACAGCTCGCGCCCGTACGATGCCGACCGGTTCGAGGTGTGCAATCACCAGTACACCGCGCTGTGCGACGAATACCGCGGCGCGGCAGTGCTGAACGACTGCAAGTACGGCGTGAGCATGCGCGAGGACACCATATCGCTGACGCTGCTGCGCGCGGGTGCGCATCCCGACTTCCGCACCGACCAGGGGCTGCAGCGCTTCAAGTACAGCTACGACGTGTGGACCGGCGACTGGCTGCACTGCCCGGTGGTCGACGATGCGGCCGAGCTCAACGACGCCGTGCTGACACTGTCCGGCAGCGCCGAGGCGCGCTCATACATGAGCGTGGACGCGCCCAACGTCGTCATAGACGCCGTGAAGCTCGCCGAGGACGGCAGCGGGGATATGATACTGCGCCTGTACGAGAGCAAGCAGGCCCGCACACGCGCCCGGCTGCACGTTGGCAGCGGGTACGCGCGCTGCACGGAATGCAACATGCTCGAGCGCGAGCTGCGCGAGGTGACGCCGGTCGACGGCGCGCTTTGCCTGGAGTTCAGGCCGTTTGAGGTAAAGACCCTGCGGTTGCAAAGGAACTGATTGAGCGCATTTGCGGCCGGCGCTGAGGCGATTGAACAGTGAAGTCTGCCGGACAGCCGCCGGATGGTTTGGGATTTGTTGGCTGAGCGATGATATGCGCCCCGCACTTCGAGCCATGCGGCTTAAAGCGCGGGGCGCGTGTTGTCATTTGTGTGATTGTGACGTCTGCTTTGTGGTTGGCAGGCGACATGCGTTCATATTATGCGGGTTGCTGGCGCAGATTGTATGGATTGCTGACGGCGCAGTACGCGGAATGTTGTTATATGTATATCGCTACGATTTATGCCGATTGCAATTACCATAACGCCTGGTTGTACTTGCGAGCATAAGCATGCCAGCAAGTGCGAGTGAACATAACTTTCATTAAAACAAAAGCGGGTTATGGCATGGACGCATTCGCCCGCCTGAACGCGGGAGTATACCGCTGGCATGGCTGAGCATTCAGTTATATCACCGCCATAACCTCCAGGCTGCATGCACTGATCAACAACCTTAGCGAACGCGACCGGCTTTGGCACCACTCAAAAGCCGATCGTTTCAGGCCCTATAACCCGCTAATGGCAAGTATATGCACGCTACCCAACCGCAACCCATGGCGGCGCAGCCACAGCGTAGACTCTCCGGCACCAAACTCGCCCGTGCATTGCCCGCTCAACCTGTAACAGTCACCACGCCCCGCGCGCGCGGGTCATCGCGTATTATCTCGCCGATCGCCGGCGCAGATATGCTGCCGCTGTACGGATTCTTCACGCTGATTATAGGCGTCGTGAGCTCCGCCTGCACATGCGAGCGCTCGAACGCAAAGTCCGCGCCGCTCATGCGGCAGTTTATCAGGCGCAGATTGGTGCAGTAGCACAGCGGTTGCGTACCGCTTATCGTGCAATCTATCAGCGTCAGATGGTCGGAGTACCAGCCCAGGTATTCGCCGTTTATCTCGCTGTCGCGCACCGTGATGTGCGAGCTGTGCCAGAAGGCGTCCTTGGTGTTCAGCACGCTGGCGCTTATCTCGGCATCGGTAACGTACTGGAACGAATACTTGCCCTCGAGCCGCAACTGCCTGAACCTGAGCTCGCGCGCGTTCAGCATGAAGTACTCGCCCTTTACGCTCACCCGCTCCATGTCCACGTCGCGCGTGTTCCAGCCAAACTCGGGCGAATCCACGTCGCAGTCGGTTAGCGCTATATCGTGGCACTCGCGCAGTGCCTTTATGCCGTGCAGCCGGCTGTGCGCTATGCGCGCGTGGTCAGTGTACCACAGCGCCGCGCGGCAGTTGGGCGTCAGCTCGCAGTTGACGAGCTCCAGCGCGCTGTCGTGCCAGAATGGATATCGCAGGTTGAAATAGCTGTCGCGCACCGATATGTCGCAGCTTTCCTTAAGCGCGCTCTCGCCGTCCGCCGGCCCGTCGAAGCGGCAGTTTATTATCTCCACGCCCTGCGCGCCGTACAGCGCGCGCTCCTGATCGTAAATCGCGTCCTTGATGGTCTGCATTGCATTTCCTCCGGTGTCTTGCGGCCTGGCCGCCGCTGTTTGGTTCCATGATAGCACTTGAAGTTGACTCCAAGTCAAGCGCATTTCATTTTGCGCATGTTAAATATTGCGTGTTATACGTTCGTCGGAGTGCGCTGCAGGCAGGCGTATGGCATTGACTGCGCCGGCAGCTGCGCGCATTCGCCGCTCAGGATCGTGGGGTTTAGGCGCCGTGCCCGGAATGCGCCTTGCTCCACACTGCCGCCCAGGTTTTTGCGATTGCATATCGGCACAAACGATGGTATAATTAAACCGATAAAGGCGCAGGCCGCGAGCGCGCCGCCGCGCCAAACGGGAGTGATGCACATATGACCGGGCGCAATCTGCAAAAGCGCGCTCTGCTGTGGCTGCTGATGCTGTGCCTCGCGCTGCCGGCTGCGGCGCTCGCCGACGAGGATGTCGATGCCGCCAGCGCTCAGCGCTATACCTATGACGAAATGACCGTGGAATTCGTCGGCGGAGAGCTGTTGAGCACTCAGGACGGCGCGCCGGTGCTGGCGATATACTACGACTTTACAAACAACAAGTCTACATCGGAAAGCTTCATCTACACATTCGTCGTCAGCGCGTACCAGGATGGCATAGAATGCGACCCTGCGTACTCGTGGGACTTTGAAGTGGTGCCCGACGATGCGTTCAATTCGCTCATAAGCATAAAGGACGGCGCAACGCTGCGCGTGGCCAAGTACTTCCTGCTGCGCAACACCGAATCGACCGTAGACGTCGAGGTGGGCCGCATGTTTTCGTTCGGCTCACAGCCCATGATAATGGAGCTCACGCTGCCTGATGTGACCGTGGCCTCGAGCACGGTGGTCTCCGACGACCGGCAGTCGATCAGCGTCGAGTTTACGTTCGACGAGGCCGATGCCATCGCCACCGCCGCGCTGATGGAGGGCAAGACCTCAGCGGAGTGGCTGCACGACGTAGCCATGGCGCAGTTGGACGGCGCTGAATAGCATATTGGGTTGACAGAGCCGCCGCGTATCGCATGCGCGGCGGCGATATTATGTCAATGTCGATAACCTGATGGCACGCGCTCTCATACCAGGCCATTGCGGCTTGAGAGCGCTCTGACAATGCGGCAACTGCGAGCGCCATTTGCATAGCTGATTACCCGCTCTTCTGCACACGCACCCGAGCTTTCAGACGCTTCGTTTGGCTGGGTGTGCGTGGGTACCAGGCTCCGCTCCAATTCACCGCGTCAGTTCCGTCCGCGCAAGGTGAGAAATCCCGCTAACTGCGCGACCGGCCAGCGCGCCGCGGCCACCATTCACCCCGTCCCAGCGCCAGCAGCGCCGCCAGGTACAGCGCGCACAGCCCGCCCAGCACCGGATATGCGCCGTCCACCAGCCGGCCAAACCCCACGCCGCCCAACAGCGTGGCCACGCCCAGCGCGCCCGCGCGCACATCCCAGGCCTCCAACCCACGGCGGCGCGCCTGCAGTTCGAGCGCCAGCACCGCGCCCGCGAGTGTGGACAGCACCGCGATCCACATTACCGCTATCGTGATATAGTAACCCGAAATGCCCAGCCGCGCCGCCAGCAGCACGCTGGGCAGCGGCGCCGGCTCGACCTGCGCCCAGTGCGCACGCATGCACGCAAGCGCCGCCAACAGCAGCGCCAGCAACAGCGAGCCTGCCGCGCAGCCTATGCGCGCTGCCGCCCGCCGCGCATCGCCCTGCGCACCCAGCTCCAGTCCCGCCGCGCACGCCACCCCGCACGCCCCCGCTATGTTAAAGCCGGCATACGCCGCCGCAGAGGCCAGCGCGCCCGGCCGCACAAACGCCGGCCCAGTCTCGGGCGCACGCAGCGCCAGCAGCACAAAGTAGCATAGCATCACAGCCACCGTCAACCCGCCCAGCCACTTGAGCGTCGCCATGCCGCGCGCCGCGCAGGCCGCCGCCAGCAGCGCAGTAAGCGCCATGCCCAGTTCGCGCGCGCCGTGCATGTTCACGAGCAGCGCGCCCAGCTCGCCGCCCGCCGCCACCATGGCGGCGCTGACCGTGATGAGCAGCAGCGCCAGCAGCGCATTGCCACCCGCGCTGCGCCCCGCCACGCGCCGCATAAGCCCGGGCAGCGCGCCTTCGCCGTAGCGCGCCGCCAGCGTCACCACGCCGCGCACCGCAAGCGCCACCAGCCCGGCCGCGGTGATCGCGCCCGCATATCCGGCCACTCCATATCGCCCGAAGAATACAACTATCTCGCGGCCCGAGGCGAATCCGGCCCCCACAATCGACGCGACTATCGCCGCCGCAACGCCCAGGCAATCCCGCATGCGCATATCGCTCGCCCCCTGCTGACACGGTATGCGCGCTGCGACGCGGGCATGACTCGGGTATGCGGGTGAGTCCGCAAACGCGCAGGAGCCGACGGCAAGCGCTGCTTGTCGCCGGCCAGTATATTGACAAAGCATGCCGCGCACTGTCTGCTGACCAAGAATGCAGCAGCAACCAGCAGAACATATAAACCAAAGCTGAGCCGCTTATATCAGACTGGCTTTGCAGCAGCGCCCATACGATGTTTTCAGAAAACGTTTTGAATATCGCCCGCTGTCCAGCTGGCAGGCTTTGTCAGCGGCCTGAGCCGGCGGCCAGCGCTGCTTGTCGCCGGCCCGGTTTATTGACAAACATGACGCGCACGATCAGCTTGGCTGAAAGTGCAACAGCAGCCGGCAAAACATGCGGCTAAAGCGAAACGCAACCTGCACAAGACTGGTTTTGCAATATCACCAACGGGTTGTTTCAAAAAGCTGTTGGAGTAATGCAGGCTGTTCAGCCATCAGGGCTTGTTAGCGGTCTGAGCCTGCGGTAAACGCTGCTTGTCGCAGGCCCACTATACTGACAAAGCTATTCACGCACAGCCGACTCAGTTCGAGTCGCAACGGGCATAATTTGATTCTGCGCGTTGTGATCATATATCCGGCATCGCAACAACGTTTTGCATGATGCAACATGTACATACATCAAAACAGACTCATAGAATCTCGCGACATGCGGCAATCAGCGCTTTGTCAGCGGTCTGAGCCGGCGGCCAGCGCTGCTCGTCTCCGACCCCTGTATCAATATGCGCCGCCATGCCCGCCCGGGCTCCATGCAAAAGGAGCGCCCGCAGGCGCTCCCTAAATCTCAGTTGCAGCTCATTTTCAGCGCTCAGCCAACGGCCTCGTCGCTCTCAGTGGCCTCAGTGGCGTCGGTCTCAGCCGCGTCGGTAGCCTCGGTCGCCTCAGCGGCGGGCGCTACGGCGGTGATGTGCGGGTTGACGCCCTCGTACCAGTACAGGAAGCCCTCGGCGTCGATCTTGTCGCCTATGTTCAGCGCCTTGACCGCCGCGTAGACGTCGGTGGTGGCGTCGCACAGGTCGGACTCGACGGTGAAGGTGTAGGTCTGGCCGTTCAGCGACACGTTGAAGTACAGGTCGTTGCCTTCAGTGCCGGAGCCGTCCCAGTTGTACAGGAACGCCACGTCGTTGCCATCCGCATCCTGGCCGGCCGCCTCGACCGTCAGGCCCTTGAACGCGACGTACTGATTCTGGTAGTTGATGAGCTCTTCGGTGCCCAGCAGCTCGGTCACGTCGGTGATCGGCGCTATGTAGCTGCCCTCGAGTATCTCAAAGGTGGCGTCGATTATCTCGACCTCGCCCGACCACTCGGCCTTATAGCCGGTCACGCGGATCTTGGTGCCCACGGCCAGCTTCTCATAGTCCTCCTCGGTGCAGGCCATGCCGTAGATGAAATACGCGCCGTCCATGTCCTGGGTGTAGAGGGTAACGGTGTCCTCCCACCAGGCCTGCTTGGCCTGCACATAGGTCTCCACGACCACCTGAGTGTCGAGCTCAGCCGCCATGTATTCCTCATAGGTCATCACGCCTTCGGACTTTACGTCCTCGACGACCTCGGTCTCAGCCTCGGCGCCCGCCATCACGGGGCACACGACCATGGCCAGCGCCAGCGCCAGCACCATAAGAACGCTCAGATACCTTTTCATTGCCAATACTTCCTTTCATGATCCTTGCCATGTTGGATAGTACTATTATACATGAAAATTCGCGCAATGCAACCGCTTTTCGCGATTATTTTCCGAGCTTTAGCTTTTTACGCATATTTATAACCGCGATAGCGATGAGCAGCAGCCACGCCGCGCCCAGCGCGCCCAGCAGTATCCGCGACTCCTGCGGCAGCGGCCCCAGTTCCTCGTTGCCGCCCACCGTGTCCGCGCTCTGGTTCAGCCGGTACAGCGCCGTCACGTCGTCGTACAGCGCCTGTATGTACTCGTCGTTTATCTCCTCCTTGCGGCGCACCGACTTGGTCACGTTCTCAACCAGCTGCCCAGCGGCGTCGCGCAGCGAGGCCGAACCGTTGAATACCGGCGTGACGAATGTGTCGTCGACGTGCTCGAGCAGCAGCTTGGCCGCCTTGATCTTGACGTCGTAGTGATCGGCATCCTCGCCCTCGCGCGCCAGGTAGTCCTGGTACTCGGGCGACTGCTGCGCCTTGGTCGTGACCGGTATATAGCCCTCGGTCTCGGAGTATGCGATCTGGACCTCGTCGGTGAGCAGGTACTGCACGAACAGCCACGAGGCCAGCACCTCCTGCGGGTCAGCCCTGTTGAACACGCATATCGACGGGCCCTGCGATATCATGGCAGGGTTGTCCGGGTCGAACTGCGGTATCATCATGACCTCGGTCTCGAACTCGACGACCTTGTCCTCGCTTATGTCCGACAGCGGCGCGTCCGACCCCATCCAGGTCGCGCCCGCGGTCGAGTCTATCGCGAACACGCACTGCCCCGCGTTCAGATAGTTGGCCGGATAGCTGGATATCTTGAACGTGGAGAACGCGCCGGTCGCGACATGCTCGGCTATCGTGTAGAGCAGCTCGGTCGTGGTGTCGTTAAACAGCAGTATGTCGCCCGCGTCGGTCGAGTAGCCCGCGTCCAGCTGGCGCAGCATCTGTATCATCATGTTGTCGGTCGACTTGTATATGAACGGTATCATCACCTTCTGGCCGTTTATCAGGTAGTTGCCATCGGCGTCCTGCTGCGCGGCGGCATCCGCCACCTCCCAGATGAAGTCCCAGGTAAGCGTCTCGGGCAGCTCATAGCCCAGCGCCTCGACCATGGTCTTGTTGATATAGCACGCCTCGGTCGAGCGCATGAACGGCACCGCATACTGCACGCCGTCTATCACGCCCTCGCTCAGGAACTGCGGCACTATCTCATCGGCCGCCGGCGCGTCGAACCTGACCTCGCTCCCGCCCAGGCCATAGCGCGCGTCGCCTATCAGCTCGTCCAGCGGCGCGACTATGTTCTGGCCGGTTATGTAGGTCGCGATGTGGTCGGGATAGGTTATGCAGACATTGGGCGTCGTGCCGGTCGATATGTTGGTTATTACGTCATTGTATATCTTGCCATAGTCGGTGTACAGCCTCAGGTTGACCGTTATGTTGGGATACAGCGCCTCGAAGTCGGCTATCGCCTGCGCGTATATGTCGGTCTGCGCCTTGTTGGTGTCGTTCTTGGCCCAGAAGGTTATCTCGTACTGGCGCGACTCGTCGAAGCCGCCTTCGGGTATCGCAAACGGCGCCAGCCCCTGCGAGCCATGGCACCCGGCCAGCGTCAGCGCGATCAGCGCGCACGCTACGCCCAGCGCCAGCCTCTTTGCCCACGCACTCATCCTTTTGTTCCTCCTCTTGACACGCCCTCCATGACCTTCTTGCGGAACATCAGGAACAGCACTATCAGCGGCACCGATATCACGACGACCGCCGCCATCATGGCCGGTATGTTCTCGCGGCCGAAGCCGTTTTCGCGTATCTCCTGTATGCCGTTGGACACCAGGAAGTAGTTCTCATCGTCGGTTATCAGCCGCGGCCAGACGTATGAGTTCCAGCATTCGATAACCTTGAGTATCGTTATCGTCACTATCGTGGGCCGGCAGATCGGCAGCATCACCCGGCGCAGGTACTTCATGTCGGACGTGCCGTCGACCTTGGCGGCGTAGTAGAGCTGGTCGGGTATCTGCGCGAAGTTCTCCTTGAGCAGATATATGTAGAACACCGACGTGACCGAGGGCAGCATCAGGCCCGAAAATGTGTTGCGCAGGCCCAGGTTGGTTATCGTCGTGAAATTGGTGATTATGACCAGCTCATTGGGTATCATCATCAGCGACAGGAACAGCGCGAACGCCAGGTTGCGCCCGCGGAAGTTCAGCCGCGCGAACGCAAACGCCGCCAGCACCGTGACTATAAGCATCAGCGCCGTGGTGACCAGCGTGAATATCAGCGTGTTGGCGAAGTACCTGCCCAGCGGCACCGCGGTGAACGCCTCGACGTAGTTCTCCAGCGTCGGCGTGAGCGTAAAGAAGCTGGGTATGTACTCAGAGTTATATGCGCTGTACGTCTTGACCGACGTGAGTATCATCCAGTAAAACGGAAACAGCACCATGACCGCCCACAGCGTGAGCAGCAGGTATATCACGGCCTTGCGCACGCCGCGCCCGACCCGGGCCCTGTTCTCCATACTTGCGTAATCGGTCCGTCCCGCCATATGCGCCCTCCTCAGTAGTGGACATGCCGCTTGCTCAGCGTCAGGTTAAAGCAGGTTATGGTCATCACGATCGCAAACAGCAGTATCGCCGCCGCGGACGCATAGGACGGATAGCCGCCGCTGTCGCCGTAGAGCATGTCGTATATGTAGCCCACGATCGTGTTCATCTCGGCCGCGTTCAGGTTGGTGCCAAACAGCGCCACCGCGTCGCTATACGCCTTGAACGCGCCTATGAAGCCCGTTATAATAAGATAGAATATCATCGGCGAGATCATCGGCAGCGTTATGCGCAGGAATATCCGGCCGCGCCGCGTGCCGTCCACGCGCGCCGCCTTGTAGTAGTCGCGATTGACTGACGCCAGCGCGCTGGTCAGTATCAGTATCTTAAACGGTAGCACCACCCAGATCGTGTAAAAGCACAGCACGAACATCTTGGCCCAGTACGGCCCGTCGATGAAATCGACCGAACTGCCGCCGAACCACTGTATGATAAGGTTGACCAGGCCGTCGGTATACGCGGTCTTTTTAAACAGTATCATGAACACCAGGCCCACCGCCAGCGTGTTGGTGACGTAGGGCAGGAAGAATATAGTCTGATACAGGTTGCGCAGCGGCTTTATCGAGCTCAGCCCCACCGATATCATCAGCGCCAGGCCGGTGGATATCGGCACCGTTATCGCGACCAGTATGAACGTGTTCTTCAGCGCCTGCAGGAAGTATGGATCGTGCAGCACGTAGGAGTAGTTGTACAGCCCCACGCCGTTGAACGTCTGCGAGGCCGAGTTGTATCCCTCCTCAAACGAGTACACGAACACGTCCACCAGCGGGTAGACCATGAAGAATCCCAGGAACAGTATCGCCGGCAGCAGGTACAGCCAGCCCTTGGCATTGCGCTTGTCCATGTGCCCTCCCCTCCCCGGCTACCGCGCCGCGCCCAAAGCCAGCCGGCGCTCGGTGGCGCGGTCGAACACGAACAGCTTGTTAGGCTTTATGCGGAAGTTCACGCTGCCCGCGCCGGTATCCACGCTGGTATCGGAGCTTATTATCGCGCGCATCGTGGGCGACGCGGCCGCGCTGTGCCGGCACACTATGCTCACGTCGCGCCCCATGACCTCCACGCCGCTGAGCGCACAGTGCAGCGGCCCCTGCGCATCGAGCACGAAGCCCTCGGGCCGTATGCCTATAGACACCTCGCGATCCGATATGCCGGGCACGGCGCACAGCGCGTCCTCGCCGGCGTACAGCGTGCCGCCGCGCACCGCGCCGCTGAGCACGTTGATGGGCGGTGTGCCCAGGAACTTGGCCACGAACAGGTTGTCGGGCGCGTCGTAGACCTGCTGCGGCCGCCCGATCTGCTGTATCACGCCCTCGCGCATTACCACGATCACGTCCGATATGCTCATGGCCTCCTCCTGGTCGTGGGTCACGAACACCGTCGTTATGCCGGTCTGCTGCTGTATGCGGCGTATCTCCTCGCGCGTCTTTATGCGCAGCCGCGCGTCCAGGTTGGACAGCGGCTCATCCAGCAGCAGCACATGCGGCATCTTGACCAGCGCGCGCGCTATCGCCACGCGCTGCTGCTGTCCGCCCGACAGCTCGGCCGGCCGGCGGTTGAGCAGCGCCTCTATCTGCACCAGGCCGGCCACCTTGCCAGCGCGCTCCAGCATCTGCGCCTTGGTCAGCTTGTCGGCGCCCTTCAGGTTTTGCAGCGGGAAGAGTATGTTCTGCAGCACGGTCAGGTGCGGGTACAGCGCATAGTTCTGAAACACCATGCCCACGCCGCGCTTTTCGGGCGGCAACCCGGTCACGTCCGAATCGCCGAAGTATATCTTGCCCGACGTGGGCTTTATCAGCCCGCAGATCAGGTTCAGCGCGGTGCTCTTGCCGCAGCCCGACGGCCCCAACAGGCCCACGAGCTTGCCGTCCGGTATCTCAAGGCTCATGTCGTTGACCGCGTATACCTCCTCGCGCGCCCTGCGCCCCAAGCTCGGGAACTTCTTGGTCAGCTTCTGCAACACGATTTTCATTCTGTCACGATCCTTTGCACATGGCATAATGGCGCCGCGCCGGCCGCCAGCGACCTGACGCGCACGCCCGGGGAACACGCCCTGCCCCTATTGTAATAGCTTTGTGTTGGTTTGTCGAGTAAAAAAGGGGCTGTTGTGATAAAAACTTGTGGGATTTGCGGCGAATCTGAGAACGCGGCCAGGGCAGGCTCCATTCAACGCAACCCGCGCCCGCCGATTGGCATACCCGCGCCCGCGCGTGAATAGACTCGCATTGAGGTGATCGGATTGGAGCGCATTAGAACCTCATTCAAGCGCCTTGCGCGCGCCGCACGTCCACGCGCCGGTCAAATCGACGCGTCCGGACAGCTGCCGCAGCTTGCGGGCGAATTTGACCACGACAACTACCCCGCCCGGCGCGCAGCCGAGTGCCTGGCCGCATACCGAGACGCGCTGGCGCCGCTGCGTCAAAGCGCGCCCGTGCGGGCATTACAGGCCGAACTGGAGCGCATCGCGCTGGCAAATGACGCGCTTGCGAACGAGCTGGACGCATTTTCACAGCGCGCGGCCGAGCTGAGCGCCGCAATACTCGCGCTGACCGCCGCCGCTAAGCCATTGCAACAGCCCGGCATAGGTGTCGGCGACAGCAGCGCGCTGCGCGATTCACTCGCTGCGCGCGCGGCCGAATTGCAGGCGCAGCGCGATGCCTATGAAGTTGAGGCCGCGGCATATGACGCCCGCATTCGCACGCTTGCGGCAGAAATGGACTCGCTGCGCGCAGATATCCAGGCGCGCGTTTCGCCCAAGCGCGGATAAAGCGGCTTGCAATGCCGCGTAATGGCGCAAGCCAGGCTGGCCGCACATGTATGCAGCGGCATGAAGCACCTCGATTGCAACCGGCGGCGCGCCCTGGCCCTGCAATGACCGGTACTGCAAGCGGCGCCTTCTGCGAACCGTTGCGCAGCGCTCCGGCCACGTGATCCAGCTGCCGAGTCATCCACACGCCGAGCACGCCCGACAACCCGTTTAGAAGCGCATGCACCTAATCAGCCTGGGCGGGCGCTGGCCGCGCAGCCGCCTCGCAATCGTCTTGTAGTCGGGCTGCAGTTTGCAGATAGATTAAGGGCGGCCCCTTGCGGAGCCGCCCAATAGGTTCTGTTTATACCGTTATCGTGGGCGTGGTGGGCACAGTGGGCACAGTAGGCACAGTCACTGTCGTCTCGGCCAGCGACACGGTGTCCTCCATCTTCATGGACAGCAGCAGCTGGTTCTTGATGACGTCGCGCACCATCTTGCCGGCCAGGCGGTTGGTCTCGAGTATCTGATCCATGCCCGCGGCCGTGCCCTGCGCAGTCTCAAGCGTGCCCAGCGCAAACTGTATCTTCTCGGCTTCGGCGTTGAGCAGATGCGAAAGGCTCAGCTCTTCCATGCCTATCGACGAGAGTATGATGTTAACCGCGTCGTTGCGGTCGATATTTATAGTGGGATTTAGGTTGGGGATATTCGGCATTGACATTGTGCATATCCCCTTTAACTTTCAGCCTTATGCGGAAGCGCGCCCCGCGCCTTTCCGATTCATTCTATGCGCTGCGCACGCCCTGCATGCTATTGCCCATCGCAATTTTGCTCTGCGTTCAGGCAATCTTCAAACAGCGCCAGCTTGGATTGCAACACCATTTCCAGCCGCGTTATCGCGCTGACCATCGCTTCCACCGACTTGTTAGTCGCCAGCAACCGCTCATGCGATAACTCCTTGCTATTTATAGCGCGCTGCAGTTTCTCGCCCTCGGCATTGAGTATATGCGCCAGCGCCGTCTGCTGCAGCGCCACCGACTCTATCATGTCGGTTATGGCCTGCCTGCGGTCGGTCGCGCTGTGCGTAATGACCGGCATTCCCATAATTCAAACCCTCCTTGCGGCTCTATGCGCCATACTATGCGCCGGGCGCGCCGCGCGTCACGCCTTGTAGGTCTCGGATTCGAACCGCTTGACAAGCTTCTGGTGCGTCGCGGCGTCGTAAATACCGGTGGCGGTCAGCTTGCTATCCTGCTGGAACTTGGAAACGGCCTGCTCGGTGACCGCGCCGTACTCGCCGTCAGCACCCCACTTGCCCAGCTCGTAGTCCCATGCCAGCAGCTTGAGCTGCAGATCGCGCACGTCGCTGCCCACGCTGCCGCGCCTGAGCTCGCGCCCGCCCAGCGGCAATGCCTCGGGCTGCGGCGCGCCATCGCCATAGTCGTAGTACAGCGTCATCCAGCCATAGCGATTCCAGCGTCCGGCGCTGAGCCTGGTCTTGACCACGCCGTACATCACGCCCTTTGCCTCTATGACCCACCAGTCGCCCGCGGGCTTTTGCGCATCCACCGGCTCGAACAGATAACCCACATGGGATATATACGAGCCGTTGTGCACGAACACCGCCGCGCCTGGCACCCGCAGCTGCGCCGGTATCGTGCCGGTACCGGTGTTGGTGCACCACTTGGCGTAGTTATCGCGGGCGCGCGCGTTGATATTTACGCCCGCCAGCTTCATATAGCAGCCCTCGGCCAGGCCATTGCAGTCGAATACTGCGGGGCTGGTGCTGCGCCAGTAGAGCGCCTTTTGGCGCTGTTTACCGCTGTACTGGGTGTACCAGAAGCTGTTTTCGGCCCACTTTTTGGGATCCTGACCGTAGCTGCCCATTATATAGCCGCATTTGTTGTCCAGAGCCCATTTTAAAAACGCGACAAAGTCGCCTATCTTCACCCGGTTTGGCATGCTTATCCTCCCAATTTGCGCTTCTTGGTGCTGCTCACCAGGAAGCCTATGCTGCCTGCGGCAAAGTCCCGCAGTTGAGAAAGCGTAGCAATGCTCGATTCCAGCTCCAGCGTACCGTGGAACGCCTCCACATTGCGCACTATGAACATCAGCAGCAGCGCCACAAACCCCATGCCGCCCACGA
The DNA here is from genome assembly GCA_963928645.1 of Candidatus Fimadaptatus sp. Taxonomy (GTDB): domain Bacteria; phylum Bacillota; class Clostridia; order Christensenellales; family Aristaeellaceae; genus Fimadaptatus. Next base: position 11,455 of record CAWVGT010000259.1, on the reverse strand, counting down.
CCCAAATCTGAAAGTCGCCGCCCCCGGCCTTATCGGATAACCCCGTCTGTGTGCCAGGTTGCGCGGCAGGTTCGGCGGGTTCGCCCGCATCCGAGCGAAACCCGATGCGCGCGGTCGTCTGCTCGCCGGTCGCGGGTTTGCGCGGTTGCACGCGCGCCACTGCGTCGGTCGAGCCGCCTAAGCCGGCTGCATTTACGCTGCCACCTATGAAGTACCCGAATATCGTCGCCGCCACTGAGCGCGTGACAACGTCTACCGTCGCCATGTCAGGCGCCGAACCTCCCGTCAGTATTATGGCAAACTGCACAAACATCATCGCCATAAACACGAGCAGTATGCGCTCGACGATTGGGATGTCGCCTAACCTGCGTATTGTCCGATGTATATATCTGCGCAAGGTTTTCACGTCATGACCTCCCGCATTTATAGTATGCGCCGGACACGCGACGGGTTACGTTCAGCCTGGCTGGCGCACGTCGCTGGGCGTTATTGTAAAACGGACGGCCCGCCGTGCAGGTCGTCCGCCAGTTGACTGTGCTCGCCCTATTGAGTTGCCATAACAAGCCGCTTCCATTGTGTATGAACGTATTGCGGCGGCGCTGTGCTCAATGCCGCCCATCTCTTATACTCAAGCGCCGCTCCATTACCTGGGATGGCCATATAATTCCGACCGGTCATAGTGTCGTTCTCCTATAAATAATGTGCGCAATGTCAGTGCTCTTTTTTGGGGGACAGAAGCTGCGATACCCGCGCCTTAAAGGGCTGTGCGCTCAACGGCCTGCTCCAGTCGAATGATCGCCGCGCCTGATGCAAGCCAACGCCGGCGCGCGGGCCAGACAAACAAAGCCGCCACAACCGGAATGCGGCGTGGCGGCTGAATACGGCATTAACCGATTTGTGACGGCGGGTTGCAGCGATTGCAGGGCGCCAGCCCGTTTGCCAGCGCATCAGGCAGCGTTATGGCCGTACCATAGCTCTTGTCGCCGCAGGTCGAAGAGGCATGGTAGAAGAGCGAGCCTTCGGAGGTGTACACCTGTGTGTCGCCGGTCGCGGGCGCCGCGGTGTCGTTGGGCACAAACACGTCCGCGTCCCCGCCCACCTGCACCTCCTCGCCGCTGGGTACGAACTCGTCCGGCGCGGGCGTGACCAGCGTGCCCGTATTCGCCGTGGAGTCCGGCGCCACTACCACATCGTATGGCGTGTCGGTCGCGCCAGGTACGCTGGTCGGCTCGTACGTCGCCGACGCGGGCGCATACACCGAACCCGTGCCCGGCGTGAACACCGTGGGCTCGGGTATGCACGCAGAACGATAAAACATCAGATAGCACTCGCAGAACAGCAGCGCGCTGGCCACCACGCTCAGCGCCACGCGCGTGCGCATGCTGTAGCGCTGCATCGACCACATATACGCCATGCCCAGCGGCGGCACCAGCAGGCAGGCCAGCACCAGCCAGCCCGGGTGGCGCCGCTGCTCGGTCTGCGCGCGGCGCGGCTGCGTGGCGCGAATGCGCTCCGGGTTGGCGCGCCGGGCTTCCGTGCCGGGCTTTTTATTGGGAGCTGTCCGCGGATTCTCTCGCATACAAGTAAACCAGGCCGCAGTGCGGCATCCTTTCGCATTTCTAGATCGGATTATATCAAACCTGTCCGTCCGCTGCAAGCCCGCCGGCGTAAAATGCGCCCCGCTGAGCTGACGGTACCCGCGTTCACCGCGTCACCGTCAACTCCACGGTCGCGGTGTATATGCGGTTGGCGCTTATCTGCGCGGCAAATTCTATCGTGTACACGCCAGGCCGGTATGCCAGCACCGTGGTCTGACCATTTGCCTCGTTCACGCTGAGCGCAAGCTGATCCGCACCCGCGTCGATCTGGTACGCAGTCCACAGCGTGCCCTCCGGGCAGGTCGCGCCCTGCGGCAGCAGGTATGGCGACAGCGTTATCGCCTCGTCCAGGCTCATCGAATACTGCGCCCGCTTCAGCGCAATGCCGGATACAGCGTCCGCGCTGTCGCGCACGCGCACCGTGACAGGTATAGTCACGCTGCGCCCCAGCGACGGTATGCTGCAGCTGAGCGAATACTGATCCATGCCCTCGCTCAGCGGCAGTGCGTTCAGCACTGCGCCCGATACGAGCGGCTCTATCTCAAGCCGCGCCGCGCCGTTCGCGTCCACTGGCTTCAGCGTCCACACTGCCGGCAGGTACGCCAGCGCGTCGGCAGGCTGTATGAAGAACGTGGCGTCGTTGGTCGCACCGCTCATGTCAAGCGTGATATCCAGCCGCTCATAATTGAGCGCAAGCTCGCGATCTGCGGCGCTATCGCCTATTTCAAACACTATATAGGCCATGCGGCTCGCGCCCGCGGGCGTCTGCGCGTTCAGCAGCGCCACATAGCGCCCCGCGCGCTGCGCGCTGACTTCGAATGTGCCGCCGCTGCCGGACACATCCAACCCGGTCTTGCGCGCCGTAAGCGTCCACTGCGTGCCCTGCGGGAAGTCGGCCAGGTTGTCCGGCGCAATCGTCACGTTGTCGCCCACGCCCGCCCGGTATATCAGCTCTATGCCCTCTATGCGCGCGGGCACCTCCTCAGCCGCCTCGCGCACCGTCAGCGCGAGCAGCGCCGTCAGCTCGCAGGACTCGCCGTCCAGCGCGCAGCGGCAGGTTATCTCAAACTCGCTCTGGCCCGGCGCGTCGGCGCGAGCGTACACGTAGACGCCCCGCCCGCCCTCTATCGGCTCCAGCTCGACCGACGCCGCATCGCCGGTATAAGAGGACACGTACCAGTCCGTCTGCGCGTCCTCAGCCAGCTCCAGCACGTCCAGTTCGGTCACCAGCACGCGCTGCGGCCTGCCCAGCTCCAGCTCTATCGACAGCGAATCCAGGCTCAGCTCCGCCTGCTCCAGCTTTCGGCGCGCTTCTTCGGCGGGCAGCTGGGTCGGCACGGGCGCTTCAGTCGCGACGGGCGTGGCCTCGGGCTCGGGTGTAGCGCTCGATTCGGCCGGGGCCGCCGGGGTCGCAGTCGGCTGAGGTGCGGCGGTTTCGGCGACGCTCGCCGCCTCAGCCAGCGCGCAGCCGCTCAGCGCCAGCGCAATCACAAACGCCAGGACCAGGCACGACAATTTAGGTTTCATACTTATAGCTCCTCACTGTATATGTGACACTATCTGTGACAATTGCATATCACTGCGCATATATTATACCACACACCGGGCCGGGTGTCACCTGCCATATATATCCATGTTCCACATTTAACGGCTCTGACACCGCATGCCAAAGTTTTAGCTTGATTTAACGTGAATTTATCCATATTTTCGCCACATTTACCTTTGGCACAGACCGATGAAGGCGTGTCAGGTGCGCCAGCGCTTTATCGCGGTGAAAGCCGAACCTTTCTGAGGCGTGGCTGGCCTGCCGCCGCGCGATCAGGGGCACGATAGCTCCACGCCAAAGGCCGCCGCAGGGTATTCCCCGCGGCGGCCCAATCGGTCTACAGTAGCGCGCTTATGCAAAGTAATCCACGCCGGCGCGGAATATCTGCTGGTCCTTGACGCCGGGCACGTTCTTGAGCACCTGGTCGTCTATCGTGCGCTCGGAATGGCCCATCTTGCCCAGTATGCGGCCATCGGGGCTGGTTATTCCCTCTATCGCCCAGACCGAACCGTTCGGGTTCTCGGGCGTGGTCGCCGCGGGCGCGCCGTCGGGCGTGCAGTACTGCGTGGCCACCTGGCCATTGCGCAGCAGTTCGTCCACAAGCGCGGGGCTGGCCACGAACCGGCCCTCGCCGTGGGATACCGCGATGGTGTGCACGTCGCCCGCGTTTACGTACCTGAGCCACGGCGACTTGACCGAGGTCACGACGGTGTTGATTATCGCCGAAGCGTGCCGGCCCAGCGTGTTGAACGTGAGCGTGGCGTCGTCGGGCGCGAGCTCGGGCCGTATCTCGCCATAGGGCACCAGGCCCAGCTTTATCAGCGCCTGGAAGCCGTTGCATATGCCCAGCATCAGGCCGTCGCGCCTGTTCAGCAGCTCCATTATCGCCTCGGCGATCGCCGGATTGCGCAGCGTAGCGGCTATGAACTTGGCGCTGCCGTCGGGCTCGTCGCCGCCCGAGAAGCCGCCCGGCAATGCGATTATGTTGGCCGAGTTGATCAGCTTTACCAGCTCGCGCACGCTGCTCTCGACGTCGGCCTGGCTCAGATTGCGTATCAGCGCCACGTCGACCTTCGCGCCGGCGCGCTCGAACGCGCGCTGCGTGTCGTACTCGCAGTTGGTGCCCGGGAACACCGGTATCAGCACGCGCGGCTTGGCCACCTTGACCGCCGGACGGCGCGTGGAGCGCTCGATATAGGGCTTGAACCCGGTCGCAAGCGGCGCGCGCCCGTCGTTTACCGGGAACACGTCGGCCAGCGGCGCCTGCCAGGCGGCTATCGCGTCCTCCAGCAGTATGCGCTCGCCGCACGCGCTTATGCAGTTCTGGTCGGTCGTGCGGCCCAGCAGGTGCGAGCCGACCGGCAGCTCGCTCTCGCTGAAGTCGTCCTCGACCTCTATGACTATCGAGCCGTACTCGGGCAGGAACAGCGGGTAGATGTCCCAGTTCGGGTTTATCTCGACGCCCAGCCGGTTGCCGAACGCCATCAGCGACACCGCCGCCGCTATGCCGCCCTGGCCAACCGTATGCGCCGACAGCACCTTGCCGTCCAGCGCCAGCCGGTGCAGCCCGTCGTACATCTCAAGGAGCTTGTCCCAGCGCGGCACCATGTACTTGTCGCGCGGCGCGAGCAGCACGTACAGCTTGTGCCCGGCGCCCTTGAACTCGTCCGATATCACCGTGCGCGCGTCCAGCACGTTCACGGCTATCGATATCAGCGTCGGCGGCACGCTTATATCTTCGAACGTGCCCGACATCGAGTCCTTGCCGCCGATCGAGGGTATGCCCAGCTTGAGCTGCGCCGTCAGCGCGCCCAGCAGCGATGCCAGCGGCCGGCCCCACTTCTCGGGATCCTTGTTGAGCCGCTCGAAGAACTCCTGGAACGTCAATCGCACCGTGCGCACGTCGCCGCCCGCGGCCGCTATCTTGGCCACCGACTCGACCACCGCGTACATCGCGCCATGGAACGGCGACCAGCTCGACAGGTACGGGTTGTAGCCGTGGCTCATAAGCGTCGCGGTGTTGGTGTGGCCCATCACCGGGAGCTTGGCTGCCATGGCCTCGTTGGGCGTCAGGCGGTACTTGCCGCCATATGGCGCCAGCAGCGTCTCCGCGCCTATCGTCGAGTCGAAGCGCTCGACCAGGCCCTTCTGCGAGCAGACGTTCAGATCCTGCAGGTTGTGTATCCACGCCTCGGGCAGCGTGCGGCAGTGGCGCACCGCCCACGGCGCGCGCTCAAAGAACACGCGGCTCTCGTCGGGCGCGGTTATGTGCGCGCGCACATGCTGCGTCACGCCATTGGTGTTGAGGAACTCGCGGCTCAGGTCGACGACCGTCTGGCCGCGCCAGGTCATGTGCAGCCGGCCCTTGTCGGTCACGGTCGCCACCAGCGTGGCCTCCAGGTTCTCGGCGCGCGCCATCTCGATAAAACGCTCCGCGTCGGTTGCGGCTATCACGCAGGCCATGCGCTCCTGCGACTCGGATATCGCCAGCTCGGTGCCGTCCAGGCCCTCGTACTTGCGCGGCACCGCATCCAGGTTAATGTCCAGGCCGTCGGACAGCTCGCCTATCGCCACGCTCACGCCGCCCGCGCCGAAGTCGTTGCAGCGCTTTATCATAAGCGCGAACTCCGGGTTGCGGAACAGCCGCTGCATCGCGCGCTCGGTCGGCGGATTGCCCTTCTGCACCTCGGCGCCGCAGGTCGTCAGCGACTCGTGCGTATGCGCCTTGGACGAGCCGGTCGCGCCGCCGCAGCCGTCGCGCCCGGTGCGCCCGCCGACCAGTATCACCACGTCGCCGGGCTGGGGCTCCTCGCGGCGCACGTTGCGCTGAGGCGTCGCGGCTATGACCGCGCCCAGCTCCATGCGCTTGGCCACGTAGCCCGGGTGGTATATCTCCTGCACCTTGCCCGCGGCCAGGCCAATCTGGTTGCCGTAGGACGAGTAGCCGCCCGCCGCCGTGAGGCAGATCTTCTTCTGGGGCAGCTTGCCCTCGAGCGTGTCGGCAAACGGCGTGCGCGGGTCGCCCGCGCCGGTCAGGCGCATGCACTGGTACACATACGAGCGGCCGCTGAGCGGATCGCGTATCGCGCCGCCCAGGCAGGTCGCCGCGCCGCCGAACGGCTCTATCTCGGTGGGATGGTTGTGGGTCTCGTTCTTGAACATTACCAGCCAGGGCTCGGTGCGGCCGTCCACGTCGGCCTCCACGACTATCGAGCAGGCGTTTATCTCGTCCGACTCGTCCAGGTCGTTTAGGCGGCCGTCCTTCTTGAGCGCCTTCATGCCGATTATCGCCAGGTCCATAAGCGACACGTCGCGCTTGTCCTCGACGAACGCGCGCGTCTTCATGTACTCGCCGTACGCCTCGGCTATCGGCTGGGTCAGCCGGCCGGTGTCTATCTCGACGCCGTCTATCGCCGACAGGAATGTCGTGTGCCGGCAGTGGTCGGACCAGTAGGTGTCGATCGCGCGCAGCTCGGTCATCGTGGGGTCGCGCTGCTCGGTCTCGGCAAAGTACTTCTGACAGAACGCCAGATCCTCGGCGCTCATCGCAAAGCCCAGCTGCTTTACCATCTGCTCGACTTCGGCGAACGGCATCGATATGAAGCCGTCCACGCGCTTCACGTCCTCGGGCATCGTCACGGGCATGTCGAGCGTATCGGGTATGTCGAGCGAGGCCTCACGGCTCTCTACGGGGTTGATCAGGTAGCGCTTTATGCGCGCGACGTCCTCGGCGCTTGCGCCCTCAAACGCATAGACCGTGGCGGTGCGCACCTGCGGGCGCTCGCCCTGCGTCAGCAGCTGCACGCACTGCGCGGCCGAGTCAGCGCGCTGGTCGTACTGACCGGGCAGGTACTCCACCGCGAACAGCCTGTCGCCCACGTCGGGCAGCTCGTGGCTCACCGCGTCGCAGTTGGGCTCGGAGAACACTATGCGCTCCGCGCGCTCCAGCTCCGCGCCCGTCAGACCCGCCACGTCGTAGCGCTTGAATATGCGCACGCCGCCAAGTCCGTTCAGCCCCAGCGTGAACCGCAGATCGCTCAGCAGGTTCTGCGCCTCGATATCAAAGCCCGGCTTCTTTTCGACGTATATCCGCGTTATCTCGCTCATATCACACGCTCCTTGAAATCACGGGCCGCGTGCCGCGTACCCTCATTATGACTGAATTATACCATACATCCGCGCCAAATACCATCACGGCCGGATTATTTGACGTAAATTACAGGCGCAGATATCGCACAGCCGCAGCCGGGCCATTGTATGCGCATCCAGCGCGCGGGCCGTTGAGCCTGGCGCCCGGCGCCGTGTTGGCGATGCTATCTGGCGGATCATCGTTGTGCGGCGGCAGTCTGATGGGCGCGCCTTGTCGCCTGGGTTTGGCCGGCAGTGCTCGATCCGTTGCATGTGCCGACATCGCGGTTGACTTATGCCGTGCGTAACGCGCTGCCAGTTTGTGCGTCGCCTCGACGGTACGCACCTCGTGCTATCACCTATGGAAGCTGCCGGGCATTGCGCGACAGCTTCGCGCGCAGCCATATTCGCCGCGCATTGACCTCGCCGTCAAACGCGCAACTTCGCTGTGACAGTTCCTCTGTGCGCCGCTCCATTTGCAGCTCGCTCAGTTTGATCGATGCGCAACGCCGCAAAATGAGGTATGGCCCGACATTGCGCATGGCAAAGGTCGTTAGTTCCGAACCGCCCTGTACGGCCGCTCAATATCGAGCACGACGCGCGTTGCCAGGGCGCCTGTCCGCCGCTTGTTCGTCCAGTCACCCGCACTGCGCCAATAAGCTTTGCCGGCCGCTGGACATCGCGCAATGGCTTTCCAGTACAGCCGAGCCCGCCGCGCCCTACCTCCAACTCAAACGCGCGAGCGCTCTACCTCGAGCGCCACGCGCTGCGCCAGCGCCTCTATCTGCTGGCCCAGCGGCAGGTCGCTCAGGCCTATTATCGACACGTGGCACTTGTTTGTGGGTATCAGTATCTTCTGCGCGGCGCAGGCCGATATCTCGTGCGCCACGCGCGGGCTTATCTCGCCCATCATCGACTCGGCCAGCACTATGCCCAGCGAGCCGGTCACTATGTCGGCGCGGCGGCAGCTCACGCAGATCGCGTTGTCGCCGGTCGCGGCGCGATGCGCCCCGGCGCGCTTCATCGCCGCCGTCGCCAGCGCGTTCGTGCCCAGCGCCCATATCTCCGCCTCGGGGCAGCGCGCCAGCAGCGCCTCGACTATCGCCTTGCCCACTCCGCCGCCCATGCCGTCCACTACCGCAATCGTCATATTTAGCCCTCCCGCGCCCGACCGCCTTCGATCGGGCGAATATTGTCGTCAAATCAGATTATCGGCCCGCCGCGCGCGCTTGTCAACCAAAATTTTGCGCAACCTCTTTATTTTATCCGCAAAATGGTTTATTATAATAACCACGAAATTCGCTTTCACGCGGGAGGTACCGTGCATGAAGTTCACTGACGGATACTGGGTGATAAAACCCGAGATGGAACTGCTGTATGCCACCGAGGCGTATGCGGCCAGACTCGCGCCCGACCGGCTCGAGGTGCTGGCGCCCTGCCGCCACATAGCCAGCCGCGGCGCAACCTTGGACGGCGGCGCGCTGACCGTATCGTTTACGTCGCCAATAGAGGGCGTGATACGCGTCGAGCTCGTTCACCACAAGGGCCAGCGCGAACCCGCACCACGCTTTGAGCTGACGAGCGAACAGGTGGAGTCCGCCGCGCGCGAGACCGCCGGGTATTACGAGTTTGCAAGCGGCCCGCTCGCCGCGCGCGTAGATCGCGCGCCCGACGGCTGGCGCGTGGACTACCTGGGCGAGGGCCGCGTGCTGACCAGCAGCGCCTGCCACGGCATGGCTCACGCGCGCAACCGCGATACCGGGCGGGTTTACTCCATGGACTCGCTGACGCTGGACGTGGGCGAATGCGTATACGGCCTGGGCGAGCGCTTCACCGCGCTGGTCAAGAACGGCCAGAGCGTGGACATGTGGCAGGGCGACGGCGGCACCTCCAGCGACATGGCCTACAAAAACGTGCCCTTCTACATGACCAACCGCGGCTATGGCGTGTTCGTGGACAACCCTGGCGACGTGTCGTTCGAGGTCGCCAGCGAAAAGGTCGAGCGCGTGCAGTTCTCCTGCGAGGGCGAGCGCATAGCCTACTGCGTGATATACGGCCCCACGCCCAAGCAGGTGCTGGAGCGCTATACCCGGCTGACCGGCCGGCCCGCGCTGCCGCCGGCGTGGAGCTTTGGGCTGTGGCTGTCGACCAGCTTCACCACCGACTACGACGAGGCCACCGTGACCTCGTTCATACGCGGCATGGCCGAGCGCGACATACCGCTGCGCGTGTTCCACTTCGACTGCTTCTGGATGAAGGCGTTCCAGTGGTGCGACTTTAAGTGGGACGACGCCACCTTCCCCGAACCCGCGGCAATGCTGTGCCGGCTCAAGGCGCGCGGCCTCAACATCTGCGTGTGGATCAACCCGTATATCGGCCAGTACAGCCGGCTGTTCGACGAGGGCGCGCGCATGGGCTACCTGCTCAAAAAGACCAACGGCGACATATGGCAGACCGACCGCTGGCAGGCCGGCATGGGCATAGTTGACTTCACCAACCCCGAGGCGTGCCGCTGGTACCAGGGGTATCTGAAGCAACTGCTGGACATGGGCGTGGACTGCTTCAAGACCGACTTCGGCGAGCGCATACCGGTGCGCGACATCGCCTGGCACGACGGCAGCGATCCGGTCAGGATGCACAACTACTACACGCAGCTGTACAACCGCACGGTATTCGAGCTGCTCAAGCGCGAGCGCGGCGAGGGCGACGCGGTGGTGTTCGCGCGCTCGGGCACTGCGGGCGGGCAGGCGTTTCCGGTGCACTGGGGCGGCGACAACTCGGCCACATACGTGTCGATGGCCGAGACGCTGCGCAGCGGTTTGAGCCTGGCGCAGTCGGGCTACGGCTTCTGGAGCCACGACATATCCGGCTTTGAGAGCACCGCGCCCGCCGACGTGTACAAGCGCTGGTGCGCGTTCGGGCTGATGAGCAGCCACAGCCGGCTGCACGGCTCAAAGTCGTATCGCGTGCCGTGGCTGTTCGACGCCGAGGCGTGCGACGTGCTGCGCCACTTCGTGAAGCTCAAGCACCGGCTGATGCCCTACCTGTACGGCGCGGCGGTGCAGGCGCACCAGTGCGGCACGCCGGTCATGCGCCCGATGAACGTCGAGTTCCCATGCGACCCGGGCTGCGACACGCTGGATCGGCAGTACATGCTGGGCGACAACCTGCTGGTCGCGCCGGTGTTCACGCGCGACGGCGACGTCGACTACTACCTGCCGCGCGGCTGCTGGACGCGGCTCAACACGCCCGGCGAGAGCGTGGAGGGCGGCACCTGGCGCCACGAGGTTCACGACTTCTTCTCGATGCCGCTGATGGTGCGCGAAAACAGCGTGATAGCGCTGGGCGCGCGCGACGACGTGCCCGACTATGAATACGCCAAAGACGTAGAGCTGCATCTGTACAACATACAGGACGGCGCGCGCATACCGGTCACGATACCCGACCTGAACGGCACGCCCGCCGCCGAGTTCACCGTAGTGCGCGCTGGAGACTGCATACGCGTGGAGGCGCATACGCCGTACTCCTATACTGTTAAGCTGCATGGCCCGGGGCGGCTGGCTTGAGGTACGGCGCAGAGCGGGCTTGCATGTTGAGATATCGACTGCGCCTGGGATAGTGATTTTGCCGCGCCGTGCCCCATGCCCTGCGCCTGGGGCGGCGCGGTATATTGCTTTGGCGCGCAGGGGTATGCGCGGCGGATGTAGGGCGCCAGGCGGCCCGGAAGTCGCGTGTTGGCATGTGATCGGGAACGTATGCGGTGCCTGCGGCGCTTTGATTGACTTGGCTGACGGGTTTGTTCCGGTTTGCTAAGGCAGGCCACGCCAGGCTGTTGATGAGCGTAGCGCGCAACACGTCGGGCGGCAGCGCTTTGCGCCATGCGATATGCCGATTGCGAGGTGCTCGGTTTGCGAAAACTCGCTTTGGCGGCAGTTGTAACGCTAAATCTCGCTTTCAATATCTGATTTGCTGCCTCGAACGCGCAATATGAACCGGATTTGTGCTGTGAAATCTAAAAAATCCGAAGTTGAGTCTTGACAAAGCCATGTCGCTCATGCTATAATATGATCCGTTGCCCGGTCAATGTGGCAGCATGTGGAAGAGTATCGAAGTGGTCGTAACGGCCCTGACTCGAAATCAGGTTGGGTGAAAGCCCACGTGGGTTCGAATCCCACCTCTTCCG
>CAWVGT010000258.1:0-2583 GCA_963928645.1 Candidatus Fimadaptatus sp. | reverse complement strand
TAGCTACAACTTCAAACATGTAGTGGCGCACGCCGACAGCCCTGCCCGGCATGCTATGGCAGAATTCAAATCATGCAAAAATGCAGGCGCTATGCGCTGTATGGAAGTATTCCTGCAATTTCATTCGCACATATATTTGGTGATGTCTCGTAAAGACCCGCACTGTGCCGCTTTCCGGGTTTGTCGCTGGCCTGCGCCACTTCGTCCATGAAGCGGCAATCCGTGATGAATCGCCGCCCGGCGGGCCGGTCTGGCTGCCGGGCGGTGTTTGCTGCGTCGCCGTGCGCCGTTGCCTTTCGTCTATGCCGCCTCGCTGAGCACGTTCGACCTCTTGCACGCCATTCATATCAGGTAAATAGCGCTCCATATTATACGCGGGCGCATTGCCGCCCAATGGCCCGTTCATACCGCCGGGCGGAATATGAACTCTTCGCCGCGCAGATACGCTTCTATATTTATGCCAACTTCATTGGCCGCACTCAAGCGCCCGCAAGTCATTCATACAGAAACCGCCCGCGCAGCACATCATGTGCGGCAAGACATGGTACAATATTTACCTACAGCCGCTATGCGCCGCAGCCGCGCCCGTCCCCCAGGCGTGCGCCGGAGCGTGCGATGCCGGCCGCTCCGGATCTGCCGATGCTGCGCAGGCCCGCCGCCCGTCCAAGAATAAAATACTGAAAAAACTCACGCACGGCGGCTCAAACAGGCAGGAATGCGGCGCGGCGGCGTCGAATACGAACGGGCTTGCCATTTTTGGCCCGGGTTGCCGGGCAGACATATAAATAACGCTTCAAACTTTAGGAGGAGCCAATGACCCGCGAACAACTTCGCAGGCTCGCCGGCGACGAGATTTATTCCGCCGGCGCGCAGTTCTATCAAAACCAGGGCGTGCGCGAGGTCACGCGCAGCCAGCTCGCCGCCTCGGGCGCTCAGCCCTCCGGCGGATTGCAGTTCATAGTCAACGATAACCCGCGCCGCACCGTGGCCGTGCGCGCCGACGCCCGCGCCGCCGTGTGCAACTGCGAGACATATCAGCGCGAGCTCGCCGAAAACGGCCGCCGCATCTGCCCCCACGTCGTGGCCGCGATACTGTACTACCTGTCCAGCGGCAAGGCCGACGAGTACTTCTCGCGCGTCGCGCTGGAGGCCGGCGACTCGCTCTTGAGCTCATATGAGCCGGTCATACACGAGACCCAGCTCGTGCTCGAGCCCACGCTGCACATATCCGCGCCCGCGCTCAAGGCCGCGCACAGCTCCGCCGGCGCGCTCACCGGCCAGGACAACGCCGCGCTCGTGCCCGCCACGCTCTCGCTGCGCATAGGCAAAAAGCGCTCCGACCGCTCCGGGCGCATGTACGCGGTGCGCTCGATGCCCAAGTTCCTGCGCGGCCATATGGCCCGCCAGGAGGTCGAGTTCTCAAAGTCGTTCACATATCAGCCCCAGTGGATGGAGTTCACCCAGCCCCAGCTGCCGCTGCTCAGGCTGCTGTGCGAGATATTCACCACGATCGAGCCCGCCGAGCGCGCCGGCTACAAGCTGGTCGCCGACGCGCGCATGCTGCCGATACCGCCGCTGATGATGGCGCGGCTGCTGCGCATACTGTCGGCGTGCCCGTTTAGGCTGGCTATAGGCGAGCACGAGTTCGAGATCGAGGAGGTCGCGCGCGACGCGCTGCCGCTGCGCGCCAGCCTGGACACCGCCGGGCGCGACATAGAGCTCAGCGCGCGCGTCGAGGGCGGCCGGCCGATACCGCTCGACCTGGACGGCGAGTTCGTGTTCCTGGGCGGCGCGGTGTACCGGCTGGCCGCCAACCGGCGCCAGGCGCTGTTCCCGCTGATAAAGCAGCTCGCCGGCGGCGTGAGCTCGTTCCGGTTCCAGCCGCGCCAGGCCGAGCGCGTGATAAGCGAGCTGTTGCCGCAGCTCAGGCTGGCCGCGTCGGTGACGATAGGCGACAACCTCAAAAAGCGCATAGTCAACGAAAAGCTGCTGCCGCGCGTGTACCTGGACCGCCAGGGCGCGCAGTCGCTCAGCGGCGGCATATCGGCGCGCGTCAAGTTCCGCTATGGCGATATCGAGATAGACCCGTTCGCGCCGGCGGGCACGACGGCCATGACCGAGGCGCGCGGCGCGGAGGAGGGCTTTACCGAATACGACCCCGACGACCCGCTGCGCGCGGTCGCGCCCGAACAGGCTCCCGCGCAGCCCGCCGAGCGCCCACAGCCCGGCGAGCTGCTGCTGATGCGCGACGCCGAGGGCGAGCGCTCGATAATCGACATACTGTCGGGCTACGGGTTCAAGGTGCGGCTGGGCGAGGTGCACCTGGCCGGCCAGGACGAGATATACGAGTTCTTCGTGGACGGCATAAAGGAGCTGAGCAAGGTCTGCGAGGTATACTGCTCGGACTCGTTCCGGCGCATGACGCCGCGCAAGCTGATACCGCGCGGCCGCAGCTACATATCCGACGGCAAGCTGCTGATGAGCCTGGAGGGCGAGCTGGGCGAGCTGCCGCCGCAGGAGCTGGTCGCGATACTGGCCGCGCTGCGCGACCGCAAGAAGTACTTCCGGCTGCACAACGGCTCG
>CAWVGT010000257.1:0-9582 GCA_963928645.1 Candidatus Fimadaptatus sp. | reverse complement strand
TATATCAGATTTCCGGCCCACATTCAAACCCCTTGGGCTATTTTAACCTTAATCGACCGGAATAATTTTGATATTTGCCGCACTGAGTCCGGTTTCGGCGCTGGCCAGCGAGAGTATCGAGGCGACCTGGGCATCGTCCAGCGCGCTTGCGCGCACCAGCACATTGCAGCTGTCCGAATGCACGGTGCACACCGCGCCGGCATAGCCCTGCGCGCGCAGCAGGCCCTCCAGCGTGGTCTCGGCCTCCATAAAGCCCACCAGCTCCAGCTTCTGCTGCGCCGCGTCCGCGCTCAGCTGCGCGTCGTCGCCGTCGATGAGCCGGTCGAGCTCGGCCATCTGCGACACGCGGCTGGCGGCGCGCTGGGTCTCGAACTCGGCCAGTGCATCCGCGCCGTCCGCGGCATCCGAGTCCGCGACCTGGCCCGCCAGCACCTGGGTGTCGGCCTGGCGCGGCATCTGCCTAAAGCTTATAAGCATCGCCGCAAACAGCAGCACCGTGGCCGAGGCCACTATCACCGCCCGCGTGCGCTGTGCGCGCTCGCTCAGCAGAAATGTCCAGTTCCTCATTCTGCGCTCCCCTCCCGCCCCGAAAACACCTCAACCTGCTCCGCCGGCAGCGCAAACAGCGTCATCACCGCGCGCTGCAGCCTGAGTTGCACACCTATATCATACGCGCCCGACGCCACGATTATGACTCCGGTCACCTCGCCCTGCGCGGCCTGGCCCGTGGGCTGGTCGGCGTCGGTGAGCACCATCGCGCGCACCTGGCCCGCGCCCTCCATGTCGGACAGCGTCGCGCTCAGCCGCGCCTCGAGCTCGGTCATGCCGCCCGTGCCGCCGCCGGCCCAGCTCAGTGCCAGCAGCGCCAGCGCCACCAGCAGCGGCGCGCCCGCCAGCAGCAGCCCCCGCCGGCCCCATATCGATCCGCTCACCCGTTCACCGCCTCCGCGCGCCCGTTTGTCCGGGGATTCGCTTCATTATATATGCCATACGCTACTGCGCGTCCGGCGGCTGCGCCGGCGCGCTGAGCACCTGCTGCGCGCTTATGTACGCGCGCTCGGCCGCGCCCGCATCCGCGCCGCCCAGCCAGCCCAGCAGCGGCGTCAGCAGCGCATGCGCCACGACTATCGCCGCGACCGCCGCCGCCGTGCGCGCCAGCCGCCCATCGGGCAGCAGCATGTCGACTATGTAGAGCAGCGCGCCCGCCGCGACCGGCGCCAGTATCGCCTGATTCAACTCCATTCGCCTTGCCTCCCTCGCTCACGCCGCCACCAGCGCGCGCGCCGCGGAGTTGAGCGCGCCCAGCAGCATGATCGCAATCGCCGCCGCGCCCAGCACCGCTATCATGAGCGTGCGCACCACCCGGGCTATGCCCTCGCACAGCCCGCCCAGCTGCGCGCCGCCCAGCGCCTGCGCCGCCGCCGCGCTGGCCTTGTACGACAGGTACGCCGCCGCCAGCGCCATGACCGGCCGCGCCACGCCCATGAGCATCATCAGCATGCCGCACACGCCCAGCAGGTTCTGCACCATCAGGCAGCTGGCCGCCATGACCTCGACCGTGTCCTTGATCTCGCCGCCCACCACCGGCACCTTGTCCAGCGCATACTTGGCCGCGCGCAGCGACACGCCGTCCATACCCGCGCCCAGCGTGCCGTTCACGCTGATCGCGCCCAGCGCCACCACCAGCGCCGCGCCGATCAGCAGCCCGGCGGCGGTGCGCATCAGCTCGGCCAGCGCGCCCAGCCGCACGCGCGGGTTCAGCCCCGCGCACAGCTCCAGCGCCGCGCTGACCAGCGCCAGCCCCACCACGTATTCGCGCCCGTACCTGAGCCCCGCGCCCGCCAGCGCCGTGAGCGCGCCGCCCAGCAGGCCGCTGGTCACGCTCGCGCCCAGCGCCGCCAGCGCGCCCGATATCAGCGGCAGCAGCGCGTCCAGCGCCGCGCCCAGCGCGCCCAGCGTCGCGCGCGCATCCCGCGCCAGCGCCGCAAAGTCGGCCGCCACCAGCGCCGCCGCCACGCCCAGGCTGGCCGTGGCCGCCACGCGCGCGCCGCCCTCGCCGCACAGCCGCGCCGCCACGCCCGCCAGCGCCGCGCCGGTCGTCAGCGCTATCATGAACGCGGCCCGCCCGCGCAGCAGCCCCGCGAGCAGTTCCAGCGCGGCCCTGAGCAGCCGCTGCGCATCCAGCCCCTCGCCCGCGCGCAGCTGCGCGAGCACGCCCGCCACATCGAACGCGCCCGCACCCGCCAGCGCGTCGGCCGCCGACTGCAGCGCCGTCACGTCCAGCGCGGCGAGCTGCGCCTCGGTCGATTCGGCTATGCTGGCGCTCAGCTCGGCCGCAGCCGCGCTGTTCAGCGCCCCGGCGAGCGCCTGATCCGGCGCGCTTGCGGCGGGCGTCGCGGCGGGCGTGGGCGACGCTGCGTCCGCCGCGGCCGGTATGGCCATGCCGCACCCGCACGCCAGCCACGCCGCGCACCCCAGCGCCGCCAGCAGCCGCGCGCGCCCGCTCATGCGACCAGCTCCAGCGCGCTGTCCAGTATCGAGCTGAGCAGCGGCAGCGCCATCAGCGTCAGTATCAGCCGCGCGCCCAGCTCCACGCGCTGCGCCAGCGCGCTCTGCTCGGCGTCGCGGCACACCTGCGCGCCGAACTCGCCCAGCAGCGCCACGCCCAGCACCTTGCTCAGCGTCGCCACAAATCCCGCGCTCAGCCCCGCGCGCGCGCTCAGCTCGCCCATCGCGTCCACGACCTGCCACAGCCCCGCCGCATAGGTCGCCAGCAGCGCCGCGCCCGCAAACAGCGTCAGCGCCAGCGCCATGTCGGGCCGCGTCTGCCGCACCACCACGCACAGCAGCGCCGCCACCGCCGCAAACGCGACTATGCGCTCTATCTGCACACCTCACGCCTCCCCCGGCCGCGCTCACAGCCCGAATATGCTCTTGACCGACGCAAACAGCTGCGCGATCATGTTGACCACCATCAGCAGCACCAGCGCCAGCCCCGCAACGCCGGTGAGCGTGGCCATGTCCTCCCGGCCCGTGCGCGCCAGCACCTGGCTCAGCACCGACACAAGAATGCCTATCGCCGCTATCTTGAACACCAGGTCAATGTTCACCAGCCGCCCTCCCCTATATCACCAGTATCGCCGCCAGCATGCCGCCCAGCGAGCCCAGCGTGGTGTATACGCGTGAGTTGCGCTCTATGTCCTCGCGGGCGTGCGCCTCGGAGCGCTCCAGCCCCGCGCGCGCCGCCTGAAACGCCGCCTGCAGCTGCGCCAGATCCAGCTCGCCCAGCCGCGGCATCAGCGCCGAGAGCACCTCCACGTCCTCGGGCATCAGCGGCACCGTGCGCGCGTTGCGCTCCAGCAGCGCCCAGGCCTGGCGCATGTCGCGCGCGTCGGCCAGCGTGTTGAGCCACACCCGGCACCTGTCCACGCCCGTATACGCGCGCAGCGCCTGCTGCGCCGGGCGCATGTGCACGCACATCTCGACCTCTATTGCGTCTATCGCGCGCCGCCACGCCTGTATCAGCCTCAGCCGCGCGCGCATCCGCGCGACCATCAGCATGCCCGTCATAAAGCAGCTCAGTCCTATGAAGCCCGCCGCCGCCATCCTCAACACAGTTCCCGCCCCTTTCCGTCGTACGCGCGCACGCCCTGACCCGGGCGCGGCCCGCCGATCACGATTATCCTTTCAAATGCGCCGCCGGCTATCGCCTCGCCGAGCTCGCGCCGCTCCAGCGCCGCGCGCGCATCGCCGGCGTGCGCGCTGGCTATCACCGCCACGCCGCAGCGCGCCGCGTCCAGCGCCGCCCGCGCGTCGCCCGGCGCGCCCAGCTCGTCGGTTATCAGCGCGTCCGGCCGCAGCGAGCGCACCAGCATGCCCAGCGCCTGCGCCTTGGGGCACAGCCGCATCACGTCGGTATGCGCACCCAGCTCGCCGCCCTCGCCCGCCAGCTCGCCCCGCTCGTCCGCGACCGCCACGTTCAGCCCCGCGCGCGACAGGTTGCGCGCGATGTCGCGCAGCAGCGTGGTCTTGCCCAGCCCTGGCGCCGACGCGATCAGCGTGCCCCGCGCCCGGCCGCCGCGCAGCACGTGGCCCATTATGCCGTCCGCCGCGCCCGGCACCGCCCGGCTCACGCGTATGCAGATGCCGCTTATGTCCTCCAGCCCGGCCAGCTCGCCGCCGCGCATCACCGCCCGGCCGCACAGCCCCGCGCGCAGCCCGCCCCGCAGCGGCACGTAGCCCTGCCGCACGCACTCGCCCAGCGCATGCAGGTTGCCGCGCGTGAGGCCCGCCATCGCCGCGCGCATGCCGTCCTCGCCCAGCTCGCACAGCTCCCGCATGCGCCCCGGCGCGCACAGCGTGGCGCCGCTGGCGCGCAGCCGCAGCTCGCACGCCGCGCGCAGCCACTCGTCCGGGCACGCGCGCAGCGCCGCGGCCACGCGCTCGGGCAACGCGTCCGCTATGGCCTCCACCCATTCCACGCTCCATCACGCTCCCTGTCAAATACTATGTGTACATTAACCCGGATATTTGCGCCGGGCCCCGATAGGCGAAAATATTTCACACGCCACGCGTCGCCCTATTTTTGTCATATCTATTGACAAATTTATCCGATCGGATGTAAAATGGTTACACTAAATACAGGGAGGGAGTCTCTTTATTATGAAAAAGCTCTGCTGCACGCTCATAGTGCTTGCGCTCGCGCTGACCATGGCCATGCCCGCGTTTGCCGCCGGCAAGCTGGTCGTGTCCGACGAGACCATGACGGTCTGCGAGTCCTATTCCGGATATACCGCATATATATTCGCCGTGCTCGAAAATACCGGCGACAAGCCCGTGGAGTTCAACGCCGGCCTCATAGAGCTGCTGGACGCCGAGGGCGAGTCCATCGACGCCGAAGATTACCTCTACAGCTATCCCACGATACTCGATCCCGGCCAGAAGGCGTTCCTGCGCGAGTACATAAACGTCGATGACGCCGACAGCCCCGATTATATAGACGATTATACGCTGAGCGTCAGCGGCAAGTCCGCCTCCGAGAACACTAATGTGGCGCTGGACTGCACCGCTGAGGTCGGCATGAAGCCCTATTCCTACACCTCCACGACCGAGTACCCGACCGTCACCATAACCGTGACCAACAACCTCGACGAGACCGTGCGCGAGATTTACGCCGCCTATGCGCTGCTCGATGAAGACGGCAAGGTCATATATGTCAATTACGTGTCCCCGTCCTACGTGGGTCTGCCCACCGGCCAGAGCATCGAACTGGACAGCCAGATAGACTCCTCGCTGGTCGAGCAGTGGGAAAAGGACGGCGTAGAGCCCGCTTCGATAGAAGTCATCGCCTATTCGCGCCAGGGCTATTGAGCCTTGCGCCGATTTTGGACGCATGCGCCGCACGGCCGGTTTGCCGTGCGGCGCTCATTATTATGATTATGTAAGGTGCGGCCCAACCCCAATGCGATGCGCGCGCATACGGTTCAGCGCCCAGCCATGCGCCGGCTTCACCGGCGCATGAGCTGTCCCGGCGCGCGGCCCCAAAGCCAGCTGGCCGCGGCGCGCACAAATAGCGCTTCTTAATATAATCTTTCACATCGCCGCGTTTGTAAAATGCAGCAAGACGTGCTACAATATAGAGCATTATAGGCTCCGCAATCAAGAGGGAGGCATAACTTATGCAGGAAAATGCCGTTCATACAAATTTCATCGAGGATATCATCAACGCTGATATAGCTTCCGGGCGCGTCGCGGACAAGGTGCACACGCGCTTCCCGCCCGAGCCCAACGGGTACCTGCACATAGGCCATGCCAAGGCGCTGTGCATAGACTTTGGCATAGCAAAGAAGTACGGCGGTACGTGCAACCTGCGCTTTGACGATACCAACCCCACCAAGGAGGACACCGAGTTCGTCGAGGCCATACAGCGCGACATACGCTGGCTGGGCTTCGAGTGGGAGAACCTGTACTACGCGTCGGACTTCTTCGACAGGCTGTATGAAATCGCGTGCGACCTGATACGCAAGGGCGTGGCATACGTCGACGACCTCACGCCCGACCAGATGCGCAAGTACCGCGGCACGCTGACCCAGCCCGGCGTGAACAGCCCCAACCGCGACCGCCCGATCGAGGAGAGCCTCGACCTGTTCATGCGCATGAAGGCCGGCGAGTTCCCCGACGGCAAGTACGTACTGCGCGCCAAGATAGACATGGCCTCGCCCAACCTGATAATGCGCGATCCCACGCTCTACCGCATACTGCGCCATCACCACCACCGCACCGGCGACAAGTGGTGCATCTACCCGATGTACGACTTCCAGCACCCGCTGCAGGACGCCATAGAGGGCATAACCCACTCGCTGTGCTCGCTGGAATACGAGATACATCGCCCGCTGTACGACTGGGTCGTGGCCCAGGCCGGCTTTGAGCATCCCCCGCGCCAGATAGAGTTCGCGCGGCTCAACATAACCAATACCGTCATGTCCAAGCGCTATCTGCGCCGGCTCGTCGAGGAGCACTTCGTCGACGGCTGGGACGATCCCCGCATGCCCACGCTGGTCGGCATGCGCCGGCGCGGCTACTCCGCCGCGGCGATACGCGACTTCATGGAGCGCGTGGGCGTGGCCAAGGCCGACTCGACCGTGGACGAAAAGCTGCTGGAGCACTGCGTGCGCGAGGATTTGAACGATTCGGCCAGGCGCGTTATGGCCGTGCTCAACC
This sequence comes from Candidatus Fimadaptatus sp., assembly GCA_963928645.1. Lineage (GTDB taxonomy): Bacteria > Bacillota > Clostridia > Christensenellales > Aristaeellaceae > Fimadaptatus. The sequence continues at coordinate 2,862 of CAWVGT010000257.1, read as the reverse complement.
CGCTCAAGGTCACGATAACCAACTGGCCCGCGGGCGAGATGGACGAGCTCGACATGGAGAACCACCCCGATCACCCCGAGTGGGGCACGCGCAAGGTGCGCTTTGGCCGCGAGCTGTTTATCGAGCGCGAGGACTTCATGGAGGAACCGCCCAAGAAGTTCTTCCGGCTGGCGCCCGGCCGCGAGGTGCGCCTCAAGGGCGCGTACATAATCCGCTGCGACGAGGTCGTGAAGGACGACGCCGGCAACGTAGTCGAGCTCAGGTGCTCGGCCGACCTGACCAGCAAGTCCGGCTCCGAGGGCGCCGCGCGCAAGGTCAAGGGCACGCTGCACTGGGTCGCCGCCGCCGACTGCATCGACGCCGAGGTGCGCCTGTACGAGCAGATGCTTAACCTGGACGAGGCCATGGAGGCCGACGCCGAAGCCGAAGTCGACGCCGAAGCCGAAGTCGACGCCGAGGCCGAGCTCGACGCCGATATCGACGCTCGCCCCGCCAAGCGCGACTTCACCGAGCTGTTCAACCCCGCCTCCAAGCAGGTGCTCAGCGGCGTCAAGTGCGAGCGCGCGCTGCTGGACGCGCAGCCCGGCGACCGGTTCCAGTTCCTGCGCATGGGCTACTTCTGCATGGATCCCGACTCGACCGAGGGCGCGCCGGTGTTCAACCGCATCGTGCCGCTCAAGGACACCTGGGCCAAGGAGGCCAAGAAGTGACGCGGCAGGCGCCGTCCGTCCATATCGCTTAACGGGAGGAATACCTGATGATACGCACACGTTTTGCGCCCAGCCCCACCGGCTATATGCACGTGGGCAACCTGCGCACGGCGCTGTTTACATACCTGCTGGCCAAGTCGCAGCCCGACGGCTGTTTCATACTGCGCATAGAGGACACCGACCAGGAGCGCGAGGTGCCCGGCGCGACCGAGCTGATATTTAAGACGCTGCGCGAGGTCGGGCTCAACTACGACGAGGGCCCCGACGTGGGCGGCGACTGCGGCCCCTACATACAGTCCCAGCGCCGCGCCATCTATCGCGAGTACGCCTGGAAGCTGGTCGAGCTGGGCGCGGCATACCCGTGCTTCTGCACCAAGGAGCGCCTGGATGCGCTGCGCGCCGAGTGCGAGCAGCGCGGCGACACGTTCCGCTACGACAAGCACTGCATGAACATACCGCTGGACGAGGCGCGCGCCCGCATAGCCGCGGGCGAGCCCTACGTCATCCGCCAGAACATACCGCTGACCGGCGAGACCTCGTTTGACGACGAGCTGTACGGCACGATAACCGTCGAGAACTCCACGCTGGACGACAACGTGCTGCTCAAGAGCGACGGCCTGCCCACCTACAACTTCGCAAACGTCGTCGACGACCACCTGATGGGCATAACCCACGTGATGCGCGGCATAGAGTACCTGTCGTCCTCGCCCAAGTACAACCTGCTCTACCGCGCGTTCGGCTGGGAGATACCGCGCTACATACACGTGACGCCGGTCATGCGCGACGCGCAGCACAAGCTGTCCAAGCGCGCCGGCGACCCCACGTTCGAGGATCTGCGCGCGCTGGGCTACCTCGACTGCGCGATAATCAACTACATCGCGCTGCTGGGCTGGTCGCCCGGCACCGATCAGGAGTTCTTTACGCTTGACGAGCTCAAGGGCGCGTTCTCGCTCAAGGGGCTGAGCAAGTCGCCCGCGATATTCGACATACAGAAGCTGCGCTGGTTCAACGCCGAGTACATCCGCCGGCTGCCGTTTGACGAGTACCGCGCGCTGGCACTGCCGTTCCTGCGCGCGGGCATGCGCAACGCCGACGCGTTCGACACCGGGCGCATACTCGAGCTGCTGCACGGCCGCACCGAGGTGCTGGGCGAGGTCGCGGGCATGGTCGACTTCCTGGAGGACATGCCCGACTACGAGCTGGAGCTCTACACCCACAAGAAGATGAAGACCAATCCCGAGGTCGCGCTGAAGGCGCTCAACTGGGCGCTGCCGATACTCGAGGGCATGGACGACTTCTCCGAGCAGGCGATACACGACACGCTGATGCCCGCGATAGCTCAGAGCGGCATGAAGAACGGCCAGGTGCTCTGGCCGCTGCGCATAGCGATAACCGGCAGGGCGTCCACGCCCGGCGGCGCGGTCGAGATGGCCTATCTGCTGGGCAAGGCTGAGACGCTGCGGCGCGTGCGCGCGGCCATCGCGCGACTGGACGGCTGAGCGCTGATTCGGGCGGCGGACGCGGTGGCGGCAGGCGGTGCGGTGCGTGACGCAGTCGGTCTAACGCGGCTTTGCTGACGCGGCGGAAAGTTGCAGTGCTGCTAGATAGGCAGCCAGTCGACGCAGGTCAACCACGATAAGCGGTTTTGAGACACAGCTCGTGGCGTGACCGGGCTGACGCAGTTTAGCTGACGCGACGAGCCGTTTGCAGTGCGGTGCGTGCCGCAACCGGCCTAACGCGGCTTGGCGGACGCGGCGGGAAGTTTGCAATGCTGCTAGATATGCAACCAGTCGGTATAGGTCGACCACGGTAACGGTTTTGCGACGCAGCTCGTGCCGCAACTGGTCTGACGCAGTTTGGCGGACGCGGCGAGCCGTTTGCAGTGCGGTGCGTGCCGCAACTAGTCTGACGCGGTTTGGCGGACGCGATGGGAAGTTTGCAGTGCTGCTAGATACGCAACCAGTCGGCACAGGTCAACCACGGTAACGGTTTTGCGACGCTGCTCGTGCCGCAACTGGTCTGACGCAGTTTGGCGGACGCGGCGAGCCGTTTGCAGTGCGGTGCGTGCCGCAACTGGTCTGACGCGGTTTGGCGGACGCGATGGGAAGTTTGCAGTGCTGCTAGATACGCAACCAGTCGGCACAGGTCAACC
>CAWVGT010000256.1:0-4201 GCA_963928645.1 Candidatus Fimadaptatus sp. | reverse complement strand
GGCGCGACGCGGCGCTGGCGCGCTTGGGCGCGCGCATTGAGGCGGTCAGCCCGGCGCGCACGCTGGAGGTGACCGCCGCGCGGCTGGCGGCGGCTGCGCGCGCGCTCGGCAGGGCATATCAGGGCTACCTGGCCGGGCGGCGCGGCGCGCTGGAGGAACGCGCGGCGGCGCTGGAGCGGCTGAGCCCTGCGCCCCGGCTGGCGGCGGCGGAGGCGGCGCTTGCGCAGCTGGGCGCGCGGCTGGGCGCGGCGGCCGGGCGGGATATCGCGGCGCGGGGTGCGCGCGTGGACGGGCTGGCGGACAGGCTGCGCGCGCTGAGTCCGGAGCGCGTGCTCGAGCGCGGGTATGCGATTGTGAGCGTAAACGGCGCGGCGGTCACGTCGGTGCGGGCGCTGCAGCCGGGATACATGCTGGATGTAAGGTTGCGCGACGGCAGCGTGAGCGCGCTGGCGGTGGAGCTGCGCGACTCGGAGGATGAGGATGGCTAAGACTCAAAGACAACCCACGTTCGAGCAGAAGCTCGAGCAGCTGGAGCAGATAATAAGCGGCCTGGAGCAGGGCGACCTGCCGCTGGACGGGGCGATGGACGCGTACCGGCGCGGCGTGGAGCTCACGCGCGAGCTGAAGACGCAGCTGGACGGCGCGCGCGAGCAGCTCAGGGTGCTGACCGCGGCCGACGCGCCCGAGGCGCCGCCGGCCGGCGCGCAGCCGGGCGACGCGGACTGAGTATGCAGGGGGCGAGGCACGAATGGAGCGGGAGGTATACGCGACCCGGGCGCGCGCATATCGCGCACAGGTCGAGGCGGAGCTTGACAGGCTGATACCGGCGCCGGAGCTGGACAGCGACATGCCGGCGCTGCTGCGGCGGGCGATGCGCTATTCGCTGCTGGCGGGCGGCAAGCGGCTGCGGCCGGTGCTGCTGCTGGCGGCGTGCGACCTGCTGGGCGGCGCGGAGGGCGCGCTGAGCTGCGCGTGCGCGCTGGAGATGATACACACCTATTCGCTGATACACGACGACCTGCCGGGCATGGACAACGATACGCTGCGCCGCGGCCGGCCGACCTGCCATGTGGCGTTCGGCGAGGGCCAGGCGATACTGGCGGGCGACGGGCTGCTGACGCGCGCGTTCGAGAGCGTGCTCGCCGACGCGCTGGGGCGGTCGCCCGAGGCGGCGCTGCGCGAGCTGCGGGCGCTGCATCGCATAGCCGACGCGGCGGGCTGCGGCGGCATGATCGCGGGCCAATGCGCCGACCTGGCGTGCGAGCGCGCGGGCACGGCGGGCTATGGCGACATAGTCTCGCCCGGCGTCGCGCCCGGGGCCGACGCGATGCTCAGCTACATACACTACCGCAAGACGGCGCGGCTGTTGATGGCGCCGTTCGAGGCCGCGTGCGAGCTGGCGGGCGCGGACGAGGACATGCGCGCGCGGCTGATGCGGTTCGCCGAGCCGTTCGGGTTGCTGTTCCAGGTCGTGGACGACTACCTTGACGCGTGCGGCGACAGCGCGGCGCTGGGCAAGAGCGTGGGCAAGGACGCGGGCAGCGGCAAGCTCACATACGTGACGCTGCTGGGGATACCGGGCACGCTGGCCATGCGCGACGAGCTCGCGTGCAAGGCGCGGCGCGCGCTGGACGACATACCCGACGACGGCTTCCTGGCGGGCGCGCTGGAGGCCATGGCGAAGCGCGACAGATAAAGGGAAGGGGGCGGGTACTTGGACGGCTTGGAGGCGCTGTTTGCGAATCGCGTGCTGTGGGCGGCGATGCTGGGCTGGGCGATCGCGCAGACGTTTAAGGTGCTGCTGACCTTCATAGTGTACAAGCGGTGGGACTTTTCGCGCATGTTCGGCTCGGGCGGCATGCCCTCGTCGCACTCGTCGTTCATATGCGCGCTGGCTACGGCGGTGGCGATGACGCGGGGGTTCCAGAGTGTGGAGTTCGCTATCAGCCTGGCGCTGGCGCTGATAGTCATGTACGATGCGGCGGGCGTGCGGCGCTCGGCGGGCAAGCAGGCCGCGGCGATCAATCGGATTATACAGGACATGATGAAGCGCGGCAGCAAGTTGAATCAGGTAAACCTGAAGGAGCTGATAGGGCATACGCCATTTGAGGTGATAATGGGCGCGCTGTTGGGCGTGCTGGTGGCGATACTGTTCGTGTGATGCGCGGGGCGGCGGGCCGGGTTGGCCCGCCGCTCAGAACGTTGACAAACCCCGGCGGTTGGACAGCCAGTTTTGCTCCAAACAGCATTTTGCAACACACCATTGGCCATATTGCAAAATCAGTCTATTGCAGGCGGCATTCCGCTTAATCTGTATGCTTTGCCGACTGCTGTTGCGCGGTTGGCCAGGCAGACTGTGTGAGGCATACTTTGTCAATAGCCTGAGCGGCGGGCCGGGTTGGCCCGCCGCTCAGACCGTTGACAAACCCCGGCAGCTGAACAGCGTATTTCACTCGGAACAGACTTTTGAAAGTACATGTGTACGATGTGGCAAAACCGACCTTATACAAACGGGTTCTTCGCTGGGATTTGCATATCCTGCCGGCAGTTGCTGCATATTTGGCCCAGCAGACAATGCGCAGCACACTTTATCGATAGACTGGGCGGCGGGTCGGGTTGGCCCGCCGCTCAGACCGTTGACAAACCCCGGCGGTTGAACAGCGGGTTTTACTCCAAACATTATTTGAAACATCATGTTGGTGATATCGCAAAGTCAGACTGATTCGCGCGGTGTTCCACTAAAATTTGCATGTTTTGCCGACTACTGTTGCACGCTTTGCCAATCAGACCGCGTGAGGTATGCTTTGTCAACAGCCTGGGCGGCGGGCCGGGTTGGCTCGCCGCTCAGTTCATTGGCATAGCATTACGCATGCTGCCGGCCTGGCCAAATGTGCATAAGGGCAAATGGCATATGCAGGTCGTGCCTTGATGCCTGTTATATCAAGCTTATTTTGAAGCGCTGTCAGTGTGCCTTTTCAGAGAATACTTGCGGCAATGCCGCTTGTCCAGAAACCAGGGCGCTGTCAACTGCCTGTGGGCGGGCCGTGTTGGCTCGCCGCCCGTAGACAGTCGACAAACCCGGCGACTGGAGCGCGGTTTTGCTCAAAATGGTTTTTGAAACAGCGCATAGGCGATATTGCAAAACAAGTTTGCCATACGCGGCGTTCCTCTATGATTTGCATACCATGCCGGCTACTGCTGTATGCTTGGTCAGGCAGCCATAGTGAGGGGCACTTTGTCAAAAACCTGAAGGCGGCCGAGGGCGGCGGGCCGGGTTGGCCCGCCGCCCGCTTTGCGCCCCGCAGCCGACCGGATTCGACGCGCATCGTGCGGGCGCGGCGCGGCGTGCCGAATCAGCGCGCATGCGGTCGAGCAAAACCCGCCCGCGCGACAAACCAAGCCCCGATTCGGCAAAGGAACCGCGCGGCGCCGCGGCGAATGTAAACCGTCGGCAGACAAGGAGGTGGCGCAAATGCCGTGTGACAGGGGAATGAGCGTTACGGCCCGACTCGACGGCGAGCTGGATCACTTCAGCGCCGACAGCGTGCGCGATATGCTGGACGGGCTCATAGCCGACAGGCGGGTCAAGTACCTGGTGCTGGATCTGAGGGAGCTGAAGTTCATGGACTCATCGGGCGTGGGGGTAATAATCGGCAGGTACAGGAGCCTGGCGGCGCGGGGCGGCGGCGTGCGCGTATTCGGCGCGAATCCGCAGGTGGACAGGCTGTTCAAGCTGGCGGGACTGTATCGGATAGTCGAAAAATGTGAGCGGGCGGGTGACGCGGTATGAATTGCGTAAACGAGATGCGCGTGGACTTTCTGGCATGCGGCGAGAACGAGGGCTTTGCGCGGCTGTGCGCGGCGGCGTTCATAATGCGGCTCAATCCGACCGTGGAGCAGATGAACGACATAAAGACCGCGGTCAGCGAGGCCGTGACCAACGCGATAATCCACGGCTATGAGTCGACGCGCGGCATGGTGCGGCTGGCCGGCTACATATACGACGACGGCACGGTGGCGTTCGAGGTGCACGACGCCGGGCGCGGCATAGACGACGTGGCGCGCGCGCGGGAGCCGTTCTTCACGTCCCGGCCCGACATGGAGCGCTCCGGGCTGGGCTTTACGGTCATGGAGACGCTGATGGACACGGTCGAGGTGACCTCGGAGCGCGGCCGGGGCACCAGGGTGCGAATGCTCAAGC
>CAWVGT010000255.1:0-3068 GCA_963928645.1 Candidatus Fimadaptatus sp. | reverse complement strand
GCACTCCTGCCTCTCGCCGTGCGGCGACGAGCTGATGACGCCCAACAACATAGTCAACATGGCCAAGCTCAAGGGCCTGGACGCCATAGCCGTCTGCGATCACAACACCGCGCGCCACCTGCCCGCGATAGACGCGGTCGCGCGCGAGGTCGAGCTGACGCTGCTGCCCGGCATGGAGCTGACCACCGCCGAGGAGGTGCATCTGCTGGCCTACTTCCGCGACGTCGCAGCCGCGGTCGAGTTCTCCGACTACGTGTACCAGTACCTGCCCCCGATACCCAACCGGCCCGAGTTCTTCGGCGAACAGCTCCTGCTCGACGAGGAGGACGAGCCGGTCGCCACCGAGCCGCATCTGCTGCTGACCGCGCTCGAGCTGGGCCTGGACGAGCTGGTCGCCGACATCAACCGCGCCGGCGGCCTGGCCGTGCCCGCGCACATCAACCGCGGCGCCAACGGCCTGCTGGTCAACCTGGGCATGCTGCCGCCCGGGGCGCGCTTTGCCGCGCTGGAGGTCAGCAACGCCGTGCCCGCGCCCAAGTGCGACCTGGGCGCATACAAGCTGCTCTATTCGTCCGACGCGCACTGCCTGGAGAACATCGCCGAGCGCGAGTACTTCCTGAACGTGCCCGACCCGTCGCGTGAGGGGCTGTTCGACTACCTCAGCGCCTGCCGCGCGCGCGTTTGGGGCGATAACATTTTGTAATCCAACAGGCGCAGTCGTGGGTGCAGTTTGAGTTAAACCGCGCCACAATGCGTTCTGGAGCGCGGCAGCGCCGCCGGCGTCCAGCCGCCCCGGCCATGCCGCGCCGCGGCGCGCTGTGCGGCGATATGCCATGCCCCCCGGGCAACGTGGCGCCCGGAGCGCGGTGTTAACCTGCAGTTAAGAAATTCCAGTTTATTCTATGGACAGTTTCTGTTGCGATACGGTAAATTACTGTCTAAACTGACGAAAATTCTGATTGTTCGACAGAGAATTAACCGCGTCTGATGCTTTTTTAACGAGCATGTGATAAAATAGAAGAGTGTGATTTGGTGTCGCCTGAAAGGGTCAGACCAACGGCAAGCAAGGAGGTTTTTACTATGACCGGTACGGAATTCGCCGCGAAGATGGAGGAGCTCAAGGCCGTCATCGCGGAAAAGAAGGGCCAGCGCGGCGCGGTAATGCAGACGTTGCAGCAGGCGCAGAACATATTCGGCTACGTGCCCGAAGAGGTGCAGATAGCGATAGCCGAGGGGCTGGGCGTGACGCTCAGCGAGGTATACGGCGTGTCGACTTTCTACTCGCAGTTCTCGCTGGAGGCGCGGGGCCGCTTCGTGATAGGCGTGTGCCTGGGCACGGCGTGCTACGTCAAGGGCTCGCAGAAGGTCATGGACAGGGTCATGCAGGAGCTGAACATAAAGGTGGGCAAGACCACGCCCGACGGGCGCTTCACGCTGCGCGACACTCGCTGTCTGGGCGCTTGCGGCCTGGCGCCGGTCATGATGATAAACGACGACGTGTACGGCCGGCTCGTGCCCGACGACGTGCCCGGGATACTGGCCAAGTACGACGGCATGTAATACGCCATGGAAGAGCTGTCGCTGCATCTGCTGGATCTGATACAAAATTCCGTCAAGGCCGGCGCGAGCCTCATATCGATTATAATCAGCGAAAAGGGCAACCTGCTGACGATCGCGCTTGAGGACGACGGCTGCGGCATGTCGGAGGAATTTCTGCAAAGGGTCGAATCGCCCTTTACGACGACGCGCACCACGCGCAAGGTGGGCCTGGGCATACCGCTGTTCAAGCAGGCGGCGCTCATGGCCGGAGGCGACTTCTCTATAACCAGCCAGCCCGGCAAGGGCACGCGCCTTGTGGCCACGTTCGAGCTGGACAACATAGACCGCGAACCCATGGGCGACCTGGCCGGCACGATGCTCCAGCAGGTGCTGTCCACGCCGGTTTCGCCCGACTACCGCCTGGAATACACCGTCGAGGACCGGTACTTCGACTTCGACACCCGCGAGCTCAAGGAGCAGCTGGGCGGCGTGCCGCTGGACTCCCCCGACGTGATTATGTGGATGACCGATTATCTTTATGAAGGCCTCAAGGAACTTAATGGAGGTGCCTAGAGTTTTATGAAAAAGTCGATAGCCGATCTGGAAGCCATACGCCAGCGCGCTCAGCAGCAGGTCAACATTCGCAAGGACAACAACGGCATTCGCGTGGTCATAGGCATGGCCACCTGCGGCATTGCCGCCGGCGCGCGCCCGGTAATGCTCTCGTTCATAGAGCAGATCAACCGCCGCAACCTCACCAACGTCACCGTCAGCCAGACGGGCTGCATAGGCATGTGCCGCCTCGAGCCCATGGTCGAAGTCTACGTCCCCGGCCAGGAGAAGGTCACCTACGTAAAGGTCAAGCCCGAAATGGTCGAAAAGATAGTCGTAGATCACCTGGTGAACGGCAACCCCGTCGAGGAATACACGATAGGCGCCGCCGAATGAGCGCCGATGAGCATTTGACCTGAAGTTAGGGAGGTTGGCAGATATGAATCTGGTTCGTTCCCATGTTTTGATATGCGGCGGCACGGGCTGTACCTCGTCCGGCTCGCATAAGCTGATGGAACACTTTGAACAGGCCATAAAGGAAAAGGGCCTTGAGGAAGAAGTGCGCGTGATACGCACCGGCTGCTTCGGCCTGTGCGAGATGGGCCCCGTGGTCGTGGTCTACCCCGAGGGCGCGTTCTACGCCCGCGTAAAGGACGAAAACGTCGATGAGATAGTCTCCGAGCACCTGATGAAGGGCCGCGTCGTCACCTCGCTGCTCTACCACGACAAGACCACCGCGCACAACGCCGTCACTTCGCTGGAGAAGGTCGACTTCTACAAGAAGCAGATGCGCGTCGCGCTGCGCAACTGCGGCGTCATTGACCCCGAAAACATAGACGAGTACATCGCCGTGGACGGCTACAAGGCGCTGACCAAGGTGCTGACCGAGATGACCCCCGAAGAGGTCATAGCTGAAGTCAGCCGTTCCGGGCTGCGCGGCCGCGGCGGCGCGGGCTTCCCCACCGGCAAGAAGTGGG
>CAWVGT010000254.1:0-4947 GCA_963928645.1 Candidatus Fimadaptatus sp. | reverse complement strand
CTTTATGTCTATGCGCCAGCCGGTCAGCTTGGCGGCGAGGCGGGCGTTCTGGCCCTCCTTGCCTATCGCCAGCGAGAGCTGGTTGTCGGGCACAGTAACGCGCGCGGACTTGTCCTTTTCGGACACGTACACCGACAGCACGCGCGCCGGATTGAGCGCGTTGGCGATGTACTCCTGCGGATCGCTCGACCACTTGATTATGTCTATCTTCTCGTCCTTGAGCTCGCGCACCACGTTTTCGACGCGCATGCCGCGCGGGCCCACGCACGAGCCCACCGGGTCGACCATCTGATCGGTCGAGGTCACGGCCATCTTGGTGCGGAACCCGGCCTCGCGCGCGATCGACTTTATCAGCACGATGCCGTCGCGGATCTCGGGCACCTCGATCTCGAACAGGCGCTTTACCAGCCCCGGGTGCACGCGCGACACCAGCACCTGCAGATCCTTGTCCTTGGGCTGGCGCAGCACCTCCTGCACGTATACCTTGAGCCGGTCGTTTATGTGATACTCCTCGCCGGGCATCTGGTTGGGCGCGTCCAGCAGGCCCTGTATCCGGCCCAGCTCGACGTACACCTGCTTGCCCTCTATGCGCTCCACGACCGCGGTCAGTATCTCGTTTTCCTTTTCGACATATTCGTTGTAGATTATGCCGCGCTCGGCCTCGCGTATGCGCTGCACGACCACCTGCTTGGCGGTCTGCGCGGCTATGCGCCCGAACTTGCGCGGCGTGACCTCGACCTCGACCAGGTCGCCCACCTGGTAGTGCGGGCGTATCTGGTGCGCGGCCTCCAGCGATATCTCCATGTTCTCGTTCTCTACTTCTTCGGCCACTATCTTGCGCGCGAACACGTGCACGTCGCCGTTCGTCGAATCTATCGCCACGCGCACGTTGCCGGCGTTGTAATTGCGCTTGTAGGCCGAAATCAGCGCGGCCTCTATCGCGCCCAGCAGCACGTCGCGGTCTATGTTGCGCTCCTTTGAAATCGCGTCCAGCGCGCTGATGAACTCCGCATTCATCTCAAGTCATTACCTCCATCGTCCAAATCGCCCTCGTCGCCGGCGGGCGCGTCGAGCGTATCCTGCGCCGCGGCCTCCAGCTCGTCAAACAGCGGGCTGTCCAGCTCGGACTCGTCCACGGCGAGGCGGATGAGCGATATATCCGCGCGCGCTATACGGCGCGGCTCGCCGTCCGCGTCCAGCGTGACCGACTCGGCGTCCCACTCCGCAAGCCGGCCCAGCAGGCGCTTTGCGCCGTCGAGCTGGCGATAGAAGTGCGCCTCGACCAGCTGCCCCAGCGCGCTTTCGAAGTCGCGCTCGGTCTTGAGCGGCCGATCGGCGCCGGGCGAGGTCACTTCCATGTAGTCGTAATCGATATCCTGCGCCAGCTTGAGCGCGCGCCGGTGGAACGCCTCGCAGTCGTCCAGCGACACGCCGCCCGGGCGGTCTATCGTGAAGCGCAGCACGTCGCCCGCGCCATCGCGCGCCATGACCACGTCCACCAGCTCCAGTCCCTGTGCCTGCGCCTCCTCGGCCGCCTGCTGCCTGAGCCTGCCCAGCGGCGGCGCGGGCTTCCTTGTGCGCTTGGCCATGCGCTTCACCTCCGATTGCGCTGCGCGCATTCAACAATAAAGAGCGGGTTTTCGGTCCGCTCTTTTAAGTCTGCCCATAAAACGCGGTTTGCGTTGCGCGCCGGCGCCTGGCCGCGCGCAGTCCAACACTGGTATTATATCACCTACCGCGCCCAATTACAACCGACGAAACCAAAATTTCACGCATATTATTGAAACATATCGGCGCGCGCGGCTGGCGGCAGGGTTCGGGCTCGCGTCCGCCGCGCCGACCATGCGCCCCGCGCGTCCTACGGCGTGCCGCGCGCCCTGCGCCGCAGGCCGGCGCCCGTCGTTGGGCCTGTCGTCAGCTCACGCAGCGCGGGCCGCATAGCTCCGTTGCGCCGCGCGGCCCACGGCTGTCCGGCCCCGGGCAAAGCGCGCCCCCGACCCGGAGTCGATGCGCACGCGCCGCCCAGCGCCGGCTGTCCGCCGCATGCGCCGCGGCACGGGCAGCTCAGGCCCGCTCCGCCGCCGCATCGTCCGCCGCGCAGTCCCGCCCTGCCGCATCGGCGCCGCGCCGGGAACTGCGATGCTATCCGCCTGCCCCGGCCGCCCATGCGATCGCCGATGCTCCGCGACGGCCGCACGGTCAGCCGCGGCGCACGCTTGACGCCGCCGGCGCGGCGCGGTAAAATGGTGACAGCGGCCGCGCGAAACTTTTGAGCGCGCGCGCCCGTCAAACTCTTGCCGTGCAGGCCGCGACAGCGCGGCCCCAGACCGCCGACAAGGCCCGGCGGCTGGACAGCCGGTTTACTCCAAACGGCTTTTTGCAGCATACCGTTGGCGATGCCGCGGAATAAGCCAATGCAAGCGGAGTTCGGCTCCAATTTGCATGCTCGGCCAGCCGCCTTCGCATGTTGGGCCAGGCAGACCGTGCGCGGCATACTTTGTCAACAGCCCGTGGCCGCGGCAAAGCGGCCCGGCGCGCGCTGGCACGCGCTTTTGAAGAAAGGAGGGTTCGCCATGCTGCGCAGGATATGCGCCGCGCTGCTCGCACTTGCGCTCATGCTGTCCGCCGCCGCCGTGTGCGCCGGCGAGCTGTACGCGTATTACGGCGAGCAGGGCTGCGTGCTCGTGGACGCGCAGGGCGCCGTGCGCTCGGACGCGTTCGACTCGATCATCGCCGTGAGCTCCGATACGGGCGAGCGGCGCTTCATAGCGCGCCTGCTGGTGGACGGCGTGGAGCGCGCGACGCTGCTGGACGCGCAGGGCGAGCCGCTGCTGGATCGATACTACGATTCGATATACCCGCAGAGCGGCACGCTGGTCGCGCAGCGCGGCGCGCTGCTGGGCGTGCTGGACTGGGAGGGCAACGAAGTGCTGCCCACGCGCTATACCATACTCGTGCCCACCGGCGCGGGCAGCTACCTGACCTCCACCGACGATCCCTCCGACGACATAGCCGACGAGATGTACCTGACGCTGGACGACGGCTCGAGCCGCTACCTCAACCTGAGCGCCAACTACATAAGCGAGTTTACCGAGGGGCTGGTGCGCGCGCGCTCGCGCAACGGCAAGTACGGCTATCTGAGCCAGCAGGGCCTGTGGGCGATAGCGCCGGCATACGACGAGGCCTGCGACTTTGCCGGCGGCAAGGCGGTAGTATGGCGCGGCGGGCTGGCGGGGCTGATAGACAGCGCGGGCAACGCGATACTGCCGGCGCGCTACAATTCGATAATCGCCACCAGCGGCGGCGGCCCGGCCGAGCTGACCGTGGCGATCTGCACGGGCGTGGCCACGGTGTACGATGCCGACATGCTGCCGGTATACACCCGGGAGGGCGTGCAGTACGCCTATCTGCCCGAGCCGGCGCTGGCGATGCTGGTGCGCGAGGACGGCGCGACGCTGGTGGACGCGCGGGGACGGGCGCTGCTGGAGCTCGGCCCGGGCGAGTTCATAGAGACGCTGAGCCCCGGGCGCGCGATAGTGACCGGCGCGGACGGCGCATACCTGGCCACGGCCGACGGCCGCATCGAGCTGGACGGCGCGATCGAGGCATACGCGCTGCGCGACGGCGGCGAGTCCTACGCGATCTGCACCTACGACGGCGCGCACTGGGGCGCGTGCGACCTGGACGGCGGCGAGATACTGCCCCGGGAGTACGACTCGGTCGCGGCGCTGTGCGCGGGCGTGTTCGCGGTGAGGCAGGGCACGCGCCACGGCCTGGTCGACTCGAGCGGCGAATGGCTCCTGATGCAGGACAGCTCGAGCGCGCTCGTGGACTGAGCGCGGAGCGGGCGGCTCAGTTGAGGCATTGTGAGGATATATGCGGGGCCGACGCGGGTGGGGAGCCTGCGCCGGCCTTTCGTTGTGGTCGCGGCGAGGGCCGAGCGCTGGTCAGCCGGTGCGGCCCACGTTGGTTGTGTGATTGAGCTGCGCGGCGGAGGCGCTCGCCGCTTGTCTGGTGGCTGCGCGGGCTTCGGATAAGCGCTTGGGACAGCCGTCGGTTTGGGCATGCCGGACAAGCCGGCGCGGGCGGGGAGCCTGCGCCGGCCTTTCGTTGTGGTCGCGGCGCAGTCGACGCGCCGCTTCCCATGCAGATCCGCCGCGCAGCCCCATCTCCCCGGCGCATCGCGGCCCGGCTGCGCGGCCCCGCCGCGCCTCTTGCGCCGCTTGTCACTCGCCCGTCGGCAGCATGTCGAACAGGCTTATCTGGCTGGTCTCGGGCATGCCCTTGAGGCAGCCGAACTTGCGCAGCAGCTCTATCGTGGCCTTGCCTATGTGGCGCTTTACCATGTCCTCGACCGATATGAACGGGCCCTCGGCGCGCGCGTCCACTATCTGCTGCGCCGCCGCCGCGCCCAGGCTGGGTATCGCCGTGAACGGTATCAGCAGCTCGTGGTCGCTCTTTATCACAAACTCGCTGACCTCGCTCTGGTACAGGTCGCACGGCAGCAGCTCCATGTGCCGCGCGTGCATCTCCAGCAGTATCTCCAGCAGCGTCACGATGTTGGCCTCCTTGGCCGAGATGTCCTTGCCCTTGTCGTCGAGCGCCACCAGCTGCTCGAGTATGTCGTTGGCGCTGCCCATCATTATCGAGGCGTCAAACGTGTCCAGGTTGCGCTGCAGATAGCACTTGTAGTACGCCACCGGGTAGTACACCTTGAAGTACGCTATCCTCAGCGACATCGTGACGTACGCCACCGAGTGGCCCTTGGGGAACATGTACTTTATCTTCTTGCACGAGTCTATGAACCACTCGGGCGTGTTCTTCTCGTTCATGGCCTGTTCCATCTCGGGCTTCAGCCCCTTGCCCTTGCGCACCGATTCCATTATCGTAAACGCCATCTTGGGCTCCAGCCCCTGCGCTATCAGGAAGTTCATTATGTCGTCGCGG
>CAWVGT010000253.1:0-11368 GCA_963928645.1 Candidatus Fimadaptatus sp. | reverse complement strand
GAGAAGAAAGCCCTCTGCTTTCATGCGGTTGTTTCCCTCGCTTGTATTTTACTTTGGTTAATTTGAGGGTTTTAAAACAGGCTCTAGCGCCAGCGACATTCGATTTCGGCTGTTCAAACGCGACGATCAGCGTGCAGCCAATTGCGTGCGGCCAAATCTGCCCGACATACGCAACGTGGACGACATGCGATACCAGGCGCGCCTGCCGCCGTGAAGCCTGGAGCGAGGCGAGCTGCTGCGGCACGAGTACTGTTTTCGATCATGCACAGGCGATTCTGGGCGTTTGGCCAATTGCAAACAGCCGTGCATCCCAGATATACGCAACATGGACGACATGCGATACCAGGCGCGCCTGCCGCCGAGTAGCCTGGCCCGAATCCACCCCCCCCACAAAGCGATGGCAGGCTTAACAAGCGCAGACGAAAATCGGCGCGCAAACAGTTGCACGCCGCCGATCGTACCCCCGCCAGCTCACCGGCGCCGGCATGCGTTCAAAGCTGCGCAACGCCCTGCCCCAGCCGCTGACCAGTCCGCGCACAGGCGCCCCTCAGCCGCGACCGGCGCCGCGCGCCGCTCAACCTGCCCTCATATCTCGCCGACGCCGCCCACGTATTCGGGCATGCGCGCCTCCGCATCGCCGCCCTGCCGCGCCGCGCTGCAATCCCGTCGCGCTGCGCCGATGCCGCGGC
Organism: Candidatus Fimadaptatus sp.; assembly: GCA_963928645.1. Taxonomy (GTDB): domain Bacteria; phylum Bacillota; class Clostridia; order Christensenellales; family Aristaeellaceae; genus Fimadaptatus. The sequence continues at coordinate 10,679 of CAWVGT010000253.1, read as the reverse complement.
TGGCGCTGCCGGCGCGCGCGTAGGTCATTATGCCCACCCATTCCGCGCCGGCCTGCCGCAGCGCCTGCGCGCACTGGCCGGCGGTCGAGCCGGTCGTCAGCACGTCGTCTATCAGCAGAAAGCGTCCGCCCGGCACCGCGCGCGTCGCGGCGAACGCGTTGGCCACGTTGGCGGCGCGCCGCTCGTGGGCCAGCCGCGCGTTGCTGCGGGTGCGGCGGTTGCGCCGGAGCACGCGCGCGTCGAGCTGCCAGCCGGTCTCCGCCGCCAGCCCGCGCGCCAGCGCCTCGGCCTGGTTGTAGCCGCGCCTGAGCCGCCGCGTCCAGTGCAGCGGCACCGGCACTACGACCGGCGTTAGGTTCAGCGCCCGCGCGTTGGCGGCCATGTCCCGGCCCATCGCCTCGCCCAGCCGGCGCGCGCCGCCGTACTTGAGCGCGTAGACCCGCTGGCGCACGCCCTCCGTGTAGGCATATGCCGCGCCGGCCCAGTCGAGCTGCTCGCGGCCGTGCAGCAGCCCCGGCCGCAGGTCGTCGGGCAGTATGCGCGTCGCGTGCAGCGCGCAGCTCGGGCACAGTCCGCACTCGAGCGCGTCGAAGTACGCGTCGCCGCAGCGCAGGCAGGTCGTCTGCTGCGGCTGCAGGAACTCTATTAGCGGTCTTAGGCGCATGGGGCGCACCTCCTGGGCGGTCGCTAAGGGCGCGTGGGGCGGCGGGCCGTCACCGGCCGACGGCGCCCGTCGGGTCAGTTGCGGCGGGCGGGTCGGCCTGCTGGCCGGGTATGGCCGGCTCGGCGCCGCTGAAGTCGAACTCGAGCTGCAGCTCGCGCAGCTGCTCGTCGCGCAGGCGCTGCGCCTCGCCGTCGCCCAGCGTGCCCGCGTAGTCGCGTATGCGCTCGGCCAGCGCGGTGTAGCGGTGCGATATGTAGTTGTTGCGTATCATCTCGCCCAGCACGGCCTCGCGCCCGACCAGCACCACCACGTTGCGCGCGCGCGTGACCGCGGTGTAGAGCAGGTTGCGCGCCATAAGCATCCGCGGCCCGGGCATCACCGGCAGTATCACCACCGGGAACTCGCAGCCCTGGCTCTTGTGCACCGATATGCAGTAGGCCAGCTCAAGCTCGTCTATGCTGGAGTCGTCGTACACGGCCTCGCGCTCGTCCTCAAAGCGCACCGTGACCTCGCGCTCGGCGGGGTCTATCGCGGTTATCAAACCTATCTCGCCGTTGAACACGCCCTCGCCCGACTCGCCGCCGCACTCCCAGCGCAGCTGGTAGTCGTTCTTTATGTGCATGACCTTGTCGCCCTCGCGCAGCAGCATGTCGCCCGCGACGCGCTCGTGCACGCCGGGCCGGCGCGGGTTGAACGCGGCCTGCAGCGCCGCGTTGAGCGCGTGCACGCCGGTCTCGCCCTTGCGCGCGGGCGCGAGCACCTGTATGCCGGTCAGCGCGTCCACGTGCGCAAAGCCCGGCAGCCGGCGCTGCGCCAGCTCGACTATCGCCTGCGCGACCTGCGCGGGGGACTCCTTGCGCTCCATGAAGAAGTCGCCGCCCTTTTTGTTGAGTACCGGGGGCTCGCCGGCGTTGATGCGGTGGGCGTTGAACACTATCATGCTGTCCTCGCTCTGGCGGTGGATCTCGCTGAGGCGCACGCTGGGTATCGCGCCGCTGTCGAGTATGTCGCGCAGCACGCAGCCCGGCCCCACCGAGGGCAGCTGATCCGCGTCGCCGACCAGTATCAGCCGCGTGCCGTCCACCACCGCGTGCAGCAGCGAGCGCATCAGCTGTATGTCCACCATCGACATCTCGTCGCATATCAGCGCGTTCACGTCCAGCGGGTGCTCGCGGTTGCGGCCGAAGTTCTGCTCGTCCTCGCCGCCGTACTCGAGCAGCCGGTGTATCGTGCGCGCCTCCATGCCGGTGGCCTCGGTCATGCGGCGCGCGGCGCGGCCGGTCGGCGCGCACAGCGCCACCTTGGCCCCGCCCGGCAGCAGGCTGAGTATGCACTTTATTATCGTGGTCTTGCCGGTGCCGGGGCCGCCGGTTATCACGGCCATGCCGCGCGTGGCGGCCAGCGCGACCGCGTCGCGCTGTTCGGGCGAGAGCCGTATGTGCTGCGCGGCCTCGAACGCGGATATGCGCGCGTCCATGTCGCCGGCGTCGATCGAGGCGGCGGCGCGCGCGAGCTGGCTGAGCCGGTACGCCACGTCGCGCTCGGCGGCGTGCATGCGCGCCAGGTACACCGCGCTTGCGCCGCCTATGTCCTCGGCGACCAGCTCGCGGCTCAGCGTCAGCTCGCTCAGCGCGGTCTCGATCAGCTCCGGCTCCACGCCCAGCAGCCTGCGCGCCGCGCCTATCAGCTCCTCGCGCGGCAGGAACACGTGGCCCGACGAGCCCGACGCCTCCTGCAGCACGTGTATCAGCCCGCTCTGTATGCGGTAGGGCGATTCGCGCGGTATGCCTATGCGCGCGGCTATCATGTCGGCGGTGCCGAAGCCTATGCCGGCTATGTCGCGCACCAGCCGGTAGGGGTTGGTGCGCACTATGTTCTCGGTAGCCGCGCCGTAGAGCTTGTGCACGCGGGCGGCCATGCCGGTTGAGAACCCGCAGCTCTGCAGGAACATCAGCGCCTGGCGCGCGCCCATCTGCTCGCGATAGCTGTTGGCGATCAGCTCGGCGCGCTTGGGGCCTATGCCGGGCACCTCGTGCAGCCGTTCGGGTTCGCCGTCGAGTATCTCGAGCGTGCGCTTGCCGAACTCCTGCACTATTATGCGCGCGGTCGCGGGGCCTATGCCCTTTATCGCGCCGGAGGCCAGGTAGCGCTCTATGTCGGAGGTGCTGGTCGGCGCGATTATCTCGCAGTCGGTCAGCTTGAGCTGGCGGCCGTAATCGGGATGCTCGGTCCACTCGCCCGCGACGCGCACGCGCTCGCCCTCGCTGACGTTCAGCACCGCGCCGACCGCGGTCACGCGCTGACGGCCCTTGCGCAGCTGCATCACCGTCCAGCCGTTGGACTCGTTGCGGTATGTTATCTGTTCCACGCTGCCCTCGAACCTGACCTGCTCACCCATGCGCGCACCATCCTAATCGTGTTTATGGTGTATATGATAGCACTTACCCGGCGCAATTGAAAGACTCCGCGCGTTTGTTTTTTGCCATTCGTTGCAGTCCGGTACGGTGCGCGACACAAAAAAGCCCTCCGCGCGGCGCAAAGGCCATGCGCGGAGGGCTAAGCGCGTTGCTGTTTTAAAGCATCTGAGCAAAGACATAGCGCCTGCGTCCGGTTGCTATGGACGCGCTCGCAGGCGAACGCCTCGACTCACAGGCTCACGTGCGCGCTATCCGGGGCGTGCGGCGTATGCACTGGTCGCGCTCGGCGCCGACCGACACGTAGGTTATCGGGCAGCCTATGTTGCGCTCGATAAACTCGATATAGCGGCGCGCGTTGAGCGGCAGCTCGGCCTCGGTGCGGCAGCCGGATATGTCCTGGGTCCAGCCGGGCAGCTCTATGTTGACCGGGCGGGCCTTTTCGAGCGCCTCGCCGTAGGGGAAGCGCTGGGTGCGGCGGCCGTCTATCTCATAGCCCACGGTCACGCCCAGCTTCATGCCGGTCAGCACGTCCAGCTTGGTCAGCGCGATCTCGTCGGCGCCCTGCATGCGCACGCCGTAGCGCGAGGCGACCAGGTCGAACGGGCCCACGCGCCGGGGCCGGCCGGTGGCCGCGCCGTACTCGTGGCCGGCCTGGCGCAGCGCCTCGGCCTCCTCGCCGAACAGCTCGCAGGTGAACGGCCCCTCGCCCACGCAGGTCGAGTACGCCTTCATTATGCCTATCGAGCGGTCGAGCCGGCGGCCGGGTATGCCTGCGCCTATCGGGGCGTACGCCGCGATCGTGGGCGAGGACGAGGTGTAGGGGTATATGCCCAGGTCGATGTCGCGCAGCGCGCCCAGCTGGGCCTCGAACATAATGTTCTCGCCCCTGTCGGCGGCGCTGTCCAGGAAGTCGCTGGTGTCGCAGACGTACTGGAGCGCAAACGCGCCGTACTCGTCCAGCCAGGCCATCATGTCGTCGGGCTTGACCGGCGCCATGCCGTAGCCGCCGACCAGCGTCAGGTTCTTCCACTCGCAGATGCCCTCCACGCGCTCGCGCAGTATGTCGCGGTCGCGCAGGTCGCCCAGCCGCAGCGCCTTCTTCATGTACTTATCGCCGTAGACCGGGCCTATGCCGCGCCGGGTCGAGCCGAACTTCTTGCCCGCGAGCCGGTCCTCCTCGGCGCCGTCCTGCGCCACGTGGTAGGGCATGCAGATCACCGCGCGGTCGGATATCTTCAGGTTGTCGGGCGTGACCGCCACGCCGCGCTCGGTCAGGCGGCATATCTCCTTTTTCAGGTGCTCAAGGTCCACGACCATGCCGTCGCCCATGACGTTCACCACGCCCGGGCGGAGTATGCCCGAAGGCAGCAGGTTCAGCACGAACTCGCCGCGCTCGTTTATCACGGTGTGTCCGGCGTTGTTGCCGCCCTGGTAGCGCACCACAATGTCGTAGTCACGGCTGAGCAGGTCGACCATGCGGCCCTTGCCCTCGTCGCCCCAGTTAATGCCTGCGATAGCGGTCAGCATCAGATAATCCCCCTTGTCAACGTCGAATGGAGCGCGCTGCGCCCCAAAAAAGTACGTGGAGGCCCCGTTCGGCCTCCGCGATCCGCCGGACATCCGGCGCGGGTCGCGCTTGCGGCCCATGACCTGATAATTATATTTAAACCGAACCGCGCTGTCAAGCTCGCGCAATTTCAATTTAGTTGCGCCAAGGTAAAGGTTTTTGCGGAATTTGCCGATACGGTATTTGATAATCGGGCGGCATGTGATATAATGTAGAAAAACGCGAGGGGGACGGCATGAACATACAGATATACGCCTTGAAGCGCTCCTTCGACGTGCAGAAGGCCGAGCGCTACTTCAAGGAGCGCGGCATCAGGTATCAGTACGTCGACCTGGGCCGCAAGCCGCTGAGCGCGCGCGAGCTGGATGCGATAAGCGCCGCGGTGGGGCTGGACGCGCTGATTGACACCCAGGGCAAGCTCTACGCGGGCAGCCTGCTGCGCTATACCAACGGCGAGGCGCACAAAAAGGAGCAGCTGCTTGCCGACATGCGGCTGCTGCGCGCGCCGATAGTGCGCAACGGGCGCGAGGCCACGGTGGGGTATCAGCCCGAGATCTGGGCGCGGTGGCAATAGCGCGCGGATCGGGGGCAGGGGGCCGTCCGGCGGGCGGCGAAATATCGCGATGGAGTGTGAAAGCATGAGCGAGACTGGAAGGAGCGCAGCGGGCGGGCTGAGGGCGCGCCTGGGCCGGTTCAACCTGACCGGTCAGGTGCTGGCGCTGGCGGTCATGGTGATCGTGCAGACGCTGGTGCTGGGGTTTGACTATGCGAGCTTGGGCGAATGGTTCAATGCGTGGAGCGCCAACTGGGTCAACATACTGCGCAACAATGCGATAGTGGGCATAATCGCGCTGGGCATGACGTTCGTAATAATCACGGGCGGCATAGACCTGGCGGTGGGCTCGACGCTGGTGGGCGTGGGCACTATAGCGATGGTGCTGTTCGACACCGGCCCGGCGGGCGTGCTGGGCGGGCTGGGCATAGAGGGCTGGCCGGCGATACTGATAGGCATTGCGGCGGCGATACTGGCGGGCATGGCGATGGGCTGGATAAACGGCGTGCTGGTGACCAAGGGGCGCATACCGCCGTTTATAGTGACGCTGGGCATGATGAACATAATCCGCTCGGTGGTGCAGTACTTCATGCAGGCGCGCTCGGCGCCGATAGTGCCCGAGGAGTTCAAGGCGCTGGCCAACAGCCTGATAGGCAGCCAGCGCATACTGCCGATAGTGTACTGGTTCGTGCTGGCTGCGATAATGCACGTGATCGCGCGGCACACGGCGTTCGGGCGCCACGTATACGCGGTGGGCTCCAACGAGCGCACCACGCGGCTGTCGGGCATAAACGTGGACCGGGTCAAGATACTGGTGTACACGCTGATGGGCCTGATGGTGTCGTTTGCGGCGCTGACCGAGACGGCGCGCATGGGCTCGATGAACCCGTCCAACGCGGGCAGCGGCTACGAGTTGGACGCGATAGCGGCGGTCGTGGTCGGGGGCACGTCGATGTCGGGCGGGCGCGGCTCGATAGTGGGCGCGGTGCTGGGCATGCTGATAATCGGCGTGATGAACAACCTGTTGAATCTGATAGGCGTGCCGCCGTTTTTGCGCAACGCGTGCAAGGGCGCGATAGTGATACTGGCGGTGCTGATGCAGCGCAAGCGCGCGCAGGCGGCGTGATATGCGTTGGATTTCGCCCGGTTCTGGCGCTGGGAGCGTCGGGGCCGGGCGCTTTGTGTTGAGTGGAACATCGCTCTGCGTGTGCAGGTTGCGCGAGCCGAACTGCGCCGCGTGGACGCTCTGCTGGGCTGTTATGAGCGCCGGGGCCGGGCGCTTTGTGTTGAGCGGAACATCGCTCTGCGTGTGCAGGTTGCGCGAGCTGAACTGCGCCGCGTGGACGCTTTGCCGGGTGGTTATGAGCGCCGAAGCCGGGCGCGTTGTGTTGAGCGGGATGTCGATGTGTGTGTGCAGGTTGCGCGAGCCGAACTGCGCCGAGTGGACGCTCTGCCGGGCTGTTATGAGCGCCGGGGCCGGGCGCTTTGTGTTGAGCGGGATGTCGATGTGTGTGTGCAGATTGCGCGAGCCGAATTGCGCAATGCGAGCGTCCGGCCGGGCCGCTATGGCTCTAGGGCCGGGCGCTTTGGCATAGCGCAATACGTCGTTCCCCATAGGCGGCCCGCGCGCACAGAACTGCGCCGCACGGACGCGTTCCTCCCGCGCGGCCGATGCGCAGAATTTAATGTGCGCAGTGCGTTATTTGCGCGCGGGTTTGGGTTTTTTGCGGAGTTGACGCGAACGGCGCGCGGCCACTTTAAAACTGCAATGCGGCATGGTATAATTGCCGTAATAACGAAACCGGAGGTGCCGCCCAATGAATACCCGCGACAGAGACGTGCTGCGTCCGCTGGCTGCGCGCGTGCGCGAGCTCGCCACGCCCCAGCACTGCGCGGACATAAGCGCGCTGTACACCAGCCTCAACGCGCTCAAACCCATCCGGCCGGTGGTGCTGATAAACGAGCTGCCCTGGAACCAGCTGGAGGCGGCGTCGGACTTCCTGAAGCTGCGCTGCGAGGGCGAGTTCGAGCGCGGGGTCGAGACGCGGCTGCGCCGGCTGCTGTACCAGTGGGACAACTTCCGCTGCGACATGCTGGTCGAGCCGTGGTATGACATAGCGCACACCGTGCACATAGGCTCGATAGGCGTCCAGGTCGAGGAGGACACGCTGCAGTACGACGCCGGCAACCACATAATCTCCCACTCGTACCACGACATGCTGCCCGACGAGCAGGCGCTCATGCGGCTGCACAACCCCACGATAGAGCTCGATCCCGAGGCCGACGCGCGCAACGTCGAGCGGCTGGAGGCGCTGTTTGGCGACCTGCTGCCGGTGCGGCTGGCCGGCGGCATGAACGTGAGCCACTTCTCGCCCTGGGACGACATATCGATGCTGCGCGGCGCCGAGCCCATGCTCTGGGATCTGGCCGACCGGCCCGAGTTCATGCACGCGATCGTGCGCAAGCTCACCGACATCGCGCTCTACAAGCTCGACATGGCCGAAAAGCTGAACCTGATCGACCCGCACCAGCCGGTCATACACTGCACGCCCGGCCTCGCGCCCGAGCTGCCCGGCGAGCTCAAGGACGGCCGCGCGACCCGCGCCAACGTCTGGGGCCGCGGCACCGCGCAGATATTCGCCAGCGTCAGCCCCGCGATGCACGAGGAGTTCGACATAGAGTACGCAAAGGAGTACTTCCGCGGCTTTGGCCTGGTGTACTACGGCTGCTGCGAGCCGCTGGACCGCAAGATAGACATAGTGCGCAAGCTGCCCAACCTGCGCAAGATATCGATAACGCCGTGGGCGGACGTGAAGCGCGCCGCCGAGCAGATGGGCGGCGAGTTCGTGATGGCGCGCAAGCCCAACCCGGCGATGGTGGCGGTGCCCGAGCTGGACGAGGCCGCGCTGCGCCGGGAGCTGGGCCAGACGCTGGAGGTGTGCCGCGCAAACGGCACCCCGGTCGAGTTCGCGCTCAAGGACATATCCTCCTGCGGGCACAACCCGCGCAACATAGCGCGCTGGGCCGAGATCGCAATGGACATGGTGACGCGCTGAGCGCCGCCGACGTATCGCGATACCTGCCGCGCGCACTGCCGCGCGGTTACGCGAGGTGAAGTATGGAAAAGCTGCTTTGGTACAGGACACCGACTCAGGACTACATGGAGGGCCTGCCGCTGGGCAACGGGCGGCTGGCGGCGATGGCGCTGGGCGCGCCGGAGCGGTTCCGGCTGGCGCTGAATCACGAGTGGCTGTGGCGCGGCGAGAACCGCGCGCGCGACTTTGAGGACGCGCATCAGCACCTGGCCGAGGTGCGCGAGCTGCTGCTGGCGGACGAGTTCGCCCAGGGCACGCGCCTGGCCAACGACTACTTCGGCGGCGGGGGCGGCATGAAGGGCACGCCCAACCGCGTCGACCCGTATCAGCCCGCGGGCGATCTGTTCATAGCGCTGGACGCGGGCGAGGTTACGCACTATACGCGCGCGCTCGACCTGACCAGCGGACTGGCGTCGGTCGAGTTCGACTGCGCGCTGGGCCACGTGGTGGAATCGGCGTTCGCGAGCGCGGCCGACGGCGCGATAGTCGCGCGCGTGGAGAGCGCGGCGCGCGGCGCGCTGGACGTCGAGCTGAGCCGCATCGCCGATCCGCGCTGCGCGCTGAGCTACCGCGAGCGCGCGCTGGACGGCGGCGGGCGCGAGCTGACGCTGCGCGGCGAGTTCGAGCGGGGCATCTGCTTTGAGGTCGCGTTGCGCGTGTTCACTGACGGCCGGCTGACGCCGACGGAGGGCGGATACCGCATCGAGGACGCGCGCGATACGCTGCTGATGGTGCAGATAGGCACGAACGCGCGCGGCGGCGCGCCGGGCGATGAGATGGGCTTCCCGCAGGACATGGGGTTCGACGCGCTGTTTGCGCGGCACTACGCGGCGTTTGGCGCGCTGCTGGGCACGGCCGAGCTGGACATACCGCTGCCCGAGAGCGAGCTGCCCACCGACGAGCGGGTGCGCGAGTTCCGCGCGGGCAACGACCCGGGCATACCGCTGCTGTACTTCGAGTATGGCCGGTACCTGATGGCCAGCGGCTCGTCGGGCGAGCTGCCGCTGAACCTGCAGGGCAAGTGGAACGAGCTGCTCGCGCCGCCGTGGGAGTCGGATTATCACCTGGACATAAACCTGGAGATGTGCTACTGGTTCGTGGAGGCGCTGGGCATGGAGCGCGCGGCCGACACGCTGTTCAACCTGATAGAGCGCTACCTGCCGCACGGGCGCGAGATGGCGCGCAAGCTGTACGGCTGCCGGGGCGCGGTGTTCCCGATACAGACCGACGTGTGGGGCCGCATGACGCCCGAGTCGTACGGCTGGGCTGTGTGGATCGGCGCGGCGCCGTGGCTGGCGCAGCACCTGTACGAGCACTGGCTGTACACGCGCGACGTCGAGTTCGCGCGCACGCGCTGCTATCCTATGCTGCGCGAGGTCGCGCGGTTCTACATGGACTACATAATAGAGCGCGACGGCGTGCCGTGCATAGTGCCGTCGCAGTCGCCCGAGAACCGGTTCGAGGGCGGCGGCGACCTGCCGGTCACGCTGGGCTACGACAGCGCGATGGACCGCGAGCTGGCGCACGCCACGCTGCGCGCGGCGGTCGAGCTGGCGGGCGAGCTGGGCGAGGACGCCGACGAGGCCGCGAGCTGGGCCGCACTGGAGGCGCGGCTGCCGTGGCCGGGCATAGACTCGCAGGGCCGCGTGATGGAGTTCGACAGCGAGCGGGTCGAGGTCGAGCCCGGCCACAGGCACCTGTCGCACCTGATAGGGCTGCATCCGCTGCAGCTGTTCGAGCCGGACACGCCGCTGTGGCGGGCGGCCGAGCGCTCGCTGGACTCGCGGCTGAGCCACGGCGGCGGGCACACCGGCTGGAGCCGCTCGTGGGTCGCGTGCATGATGGCGCGGCTGGGGCGCGCCGACGATGCGTGGCGCCACTTCATAGCGCTGATCGCCGACTTCGCCACGGTGTCGCTGCTGGACCTGCACCCGCCGCGGCTGTTCCAGATCGACGGCAACATGGGCGGCGCGGCGGCGGTGTGCGAGATGCTGATGCACTCGCGCGCGGGCGAACTGCGCCTGCTGCCGGCGCTGCCCGCGCAGTGGCCCGAGGGCAGCGTGCGCGGCATGCGCGCGCGGGGCGACGTGCAGGTCGACTTCGAGTGGCGCGCGGGCGAGCTGACCGCGCTGACGCTGAGCTGCGGCGGCAACGCGGCCGGCGCGCTGCGGGTGAGCGCGGGCGGGCGCGAATGGACGGTCGAGCTCGCGCCGGGCGCGACGGTGCGGGTGCTGTGACGGCGGAGTGATGAGGAGCCGAGTCGGGCGGGTATGTGCCGCCTGGCTCGGCGCTTTGTTTAATGCCTTTAGGCAGTTGAGCGAAGCGAAACAGGCAACCACCCGCTATGCGGGTGGGCAACAAAAAGTTATACAAAAAAGTCACC
>CAWVGT010000252.1:0-2929 GCA_963928645.1 Candidatus Fimadaptatus sp. | reverse complement strand
CGTCCGGCTGCCGGGCTTTGTCAGCGGCCTGAGGCGGTTCCGATTCTGGGAACCGCCTCAACCTATTGACAAAGTATGCTGCACACGTCCTGCTCGGCCGAATGCGCAACAGCAGCCAGCAGAACATGCGAATCCAAGCAAAGCGCCTATATCAGAAGGTTTTCGCAGCATTGCCCAAGCATTGTTTCATCAAAGCCATTTGGAATCCAACCCACCGTCCGGCTGCCGGGCTTTGTCAGCGGCCTGAGGCGGTTCCGATTCAGGGAACCGACTCAGTTTATTGACAAAGTATGTCGCATACGGTCTGCCTGACCAAACATGCAAAACAGCCGGCAAACCATGCAAATAAAGTTGGAACGCTGCTTATATCAAGCTGGTTTTGCAACATTGCCCATAGGCTGTTTCAAAAAACGTTTGGAATAAAGCCATCCGTCCAGCCGCCGGGGTTTGTCAACGCTCTGAGGCGGTTCCGATTTAGCGAACCGCCCCAGACCTCTGACCAGGCCCTGACAGTCGCATGCCTTCATTCCCTTTAAAGTCGCTTTGAATCGCATACACATGCGATGAGGCAAGCAGCGGCCGCCATAGCAACCGCTCGACCTCGATCTGCAGATAATGGCAGTAACCAACGCGCGAAAAGCCGGGATGTTTGCATGGGGATTGACCTGTCGACAAACTGCGGGCCGTTCTGATTTAGAGAGCCGCCCCGGCCTGCATGCAAAGCTTACTGCGCGCTGGCAGCGCCGACTGGCTTGAATTGGTGATGCCATCTTCCTGCAAACCGCGTCTTGATTACTTCAGGATAGCGGCAGCATAAGGCTTCGCCCGCAAACAAACTCAGTGCCGGCAATTGGGGCGCGCGGCTTCTCGCAGCGGCGGATTTGCCAACTTCCGGGCGGTTCCGATTGGGGCAACCGCCCATCGCTTTTGTACGGGCGCTATATTACCGGCCGGCGCACGCATATACTGAGCCAAGGGAGGCGGTCGTATGCTTGAACTGCTGCTGTCAATATGGCTCATAGCCGGATACATAAGCGCGCGCTCGTCGTTTCCACAGCCGCTGAGCGCCGACCAGGAGCGCGAGGCGCTGGCACGGCTGGCGCAGGGCGACCCCGACGCCCGCCGCGAGCTGATCGAACACAACCTGCGCCTGGTCGCGCACATCGCCAAGAAGTACACCGCGCCCGGGCAGGACAGCGACGACCTGATATCAATAGGCGCGATCGGGCTAATCAAGGCCGTGGATACCTACCGCCCGGGCATGGGCACGCAGCTGTCGACCTACGCGGCGCGCTGCGTCGAAAACGAGGTGCTGATGTGCCTGCGCGCCAGCCGCAAGCTCGCGCGCGACGTGTCGCTCAGCGAGCCGATTGGCACCGACAAGGAGGGCAACGATATAATGATAATTGACGTGCTGGGCACCGACTGCGAGGAGGTCGAAGAGCGCGTCCATGCGCACCTGGAGACCGCGCGCGCACTGACCCACATGGCGCGGCTGCTGACGCCGCGCGAGCGCACCGTGATCGAGCTGCGCTACGGGCTGCGCGACAGCCATGCCCGCGCGCAGCACGAGGTCGCGCAGGCGCTGGGGATATCGCGCTCTTACGTGTCCCGCATAGAAAAGCGCGCGCTCGAAAAGATACGCGCCGCCATGGACGAGGAGCGCCCGGCGCAGCTCTAGCGCCCTCAGGCTGCGCGCCCGGCCGCTGCGCCGCGGCTGACTGGCGCGCGGCAGGGCGGCGCTGCGCCACGGTTCAAGCCGCGTTTCATACGCGCGGTGCACATATCCCGCAAACCGCGGGTCGGGATCCGCTTGCAGTCGTGCGCGCACAGGCGCGCGCAGGCTCCGGGTGCGGCGCATCTGCCGGCCGTCGGGTTTTGGCTTGCGGCCGGGCGCGTATCCGAAGCGCGCGTACTGCGTCGGTCTGAGCCGCCGGCGCAACCGTGCATGCCGCCTGGCACATATTCGCCAAGGTTCCCTGCCGCCCCGCATACTCGCCGTTCCACACGGCATAATATATCTGCGAGGTGATTAACATGAACTGGCGCATATACGCGCTGTGGATCGCCATTGCGGAAGCCGTGGGCGCGCTGGCGGGCCTGCTCACGCGCGTGGGCGTGGCCGACTATGCCGCAAACGCGCTCAAGCCGCCGCTGACGCCGCCCGGCGCGGTGTTCCCCATAGTTTGGGCGCTGCTGTACGCGCTGATGGGCGTAGCGGCGGCGCGCGTGCACCTGGCCGGCAGCGGCGCGGCGCGCACAAAAGCGCTCAGGTTGTTCTGCGTGCAGCTGGCGTTCAACTTCCTGTGGAGCATAATCTTTTTCAACCTGCAGTGGTACGGGCTGGCGCTACTGTGGATCGCCGCGCTGTGGGCGCTGATACTGGCCACCGCCATGGCGTTCCGCGACACAGACGCGGCGGCGGCGTGGCTGATGGCGCCGTACATCGTCTGGGTCACGTTTGCGGTCTACCTCACTCTGGGGGTATGGCTGCTCAACCGGTAGCGGCGGCGCGGGCCTGCGCAGTTGACGCCGCCCCGCGCGCCTGGCCGCGTTTGGCGCATATGAGCGCGCGGCGTTGCAGTCGCGTTGAGGTCTGCCCGCCGGTTCTGCCTGAATCATGCGCGGCTGTTCGCCCTGCGCGCTGTGCGGCGGCAGCATGCGCGCGGATGCACCTGTAATAGCGTATCAGCGGCTTGTGTGGCTATGCTTGGCACACATCGCTTCTCAACTGCCGCACGGGCTGCGTCATTCGGCATGCGCATTGAATGACGCAGCAAAACCAGTATGAACAGCGGCGCCCTGCGCGCGTGTGCGTGGCACTCAAGCCTGTTAATGGCGCGCAGGCAGCGACTCCCGGCGGTTACGCGTCGCATACATAGCGGCCGCAGCGATCTCCAGCGCACACATATCCTTTGAATAACACCGC
>CAWVGT010000251.1:0-3618 GCA_963928645.1 Candidatus Fimadaptatus sp. | reverse complement strand
CATGGTGGGCCTGGCGCAGCGCATGAACCACATGCCGCAGGAGATGTCGGGCGGCGAGCAGCAGCGCGTGGCGATAGCGCGCGCGATAGCGCACAAGCCCAAGGTGATATTCGCCGACGAGCCCACGGCCGAGCTGGACACCGCGACCGGGCTTCAGGTGGTCAAGATATTCAAGGATCTGTGCGCCGGCGAGGGCATAACGATCGTGATGACGACGCACGACACGGGCCTTATGGAGATAGGCGACATGGTATACGAGCTGCAGGACGGTGAGATAGTTGGATAATGCGCGTCAGGAACCCATAATCACTTGCGAGAACCTGGTCAAGATATACAAGACCAAGGACATAGAGGTGCTGGCGCTGCAGGGCCTGGAGCTGGAGATAGCGCGCGGCGAGCTGATGGCGATAATCGGCAACAGCGGCAGCGGCAAGAGTACCTTCCTGAACATGATAGGCGGGCTGGATCGGCCGTCGGCGGGCCGGCTGATAGTCGACGGCAAGGATCTGTTCAAGCTCAGCGAGCGCGAGCTGGTCGAGTACAAGCGCTCCACGGTCGGGTTCGTGTGGCAGAACAACGCGCGCAACCTGCTGCCGTGGCTGAGCGCGTGGCGCAACGTGCAGATGCCGATGCTGTTCAGCAAGGGCCGCGCAAAGCGCCAGCGCGCGATAGAGCTGCTGGAGCTGGTCGGCATGGAGCACCGGCGGCGCAGCCGGCTCAACCAGCTGTCGGGCGGCGAGCAGCAGCGCGTGGCGATAGCGATAGCGCTGGCCAACAGCCCCAAGATACTGCTGGCCGACGAGCCGACCGGCTCGGTCGACGGCAAGACGTCCAACTACCTGCTGGACGTGTTCCGCAAGCTCAACACCGAGCTGGGGCTGACGATCGTAATAGTCACGCACGACCGCATGCTGGCGCACAAGGTCAACCGCGTGGTGTCGATACGCGACGGCAAGACCAGCTCCGAGCGCATAATGCACTCCTACGCCAAGGAGCTGGCCGAGCTGCACGGCTTCGACGAGGGCGAGGATACCCACGAGGAGTTCGCGGTGCTCGACCGCGCCGGGCGGCTGCAGATACCGCGCGAGATGCTCAGCCAGCTGGGCGTGGAGGGCAATAAGGTCAAGCTCGAGCTGCAGGACGACCGCATTGTGATCGAAAAGCCGGTTGAGCCGGACAAGGCCACGGTCGAGGACGCGGTCAATGCGGCGCTGAATCGGTGAGCGCTCACAGCCAGCGCCGCACGTTGGCCGCGTAGCGCGCATAGCGCTCGCCAAAGCGCAGCGCACACTCGCGCTCCTCGGCACGCACTATCCAGCGCGCGGATATCTGAAACGCGAGCGTGAGCGCCATCAGCGCCGCCGAGCGCGTCACTAGCGCCATGCCCACAAAGCACAGCGGATACGCCAGGTACATGGGATTGCGCGAGAACCTGTATACGCCGCGCGTGCACAGCCCGCTGCACCGGGCAAAGCTCAGGCACGCGGCGGCGCACAGCGCGATGCCCGCAGCATAGCATGTCAGTCCCGCGGCGAACGGCCACGTCCAGGCGATGGCAACGCGCAATGCGGGCAGGCACAGCATCAGCGCGGCGGTTATCAGCTGATATGCCCAGTACGCCCAGCGCTCGCGCCCGTACATCGGCGCGAAGTGGGCGGCGCGCCTGAGCGAGTTCGGGTCGGCCAGCGCGGGCACTATGAAACGCGCGCATATGAGGGGCAGCAGCAGTACAAGTCCGTTCATTCGGTTCAGCTCCTTGTTAAAGTGGGGGAGGCGATGCCATGCAGGCGCAGGAGGCAATGCTGTTTGAGGGCAGGCCGGAAGTGCTGTCGATATACCTGGCGCTGATGGCCGCGCTGCGCCGCGCGCATCCGGACATCAGCTGCAAGGTCGGGCGCACTCAGATATCGGTGCGCAACCGGTACGTGTTCATGACGGCCTCGCCGCCGTGGCGCAGGCTGCGCGGCTGGCCCGAAAGCTACCTGCTGGTCACGTTCGGGCTGGGCTGCCGGCGCGAGTCGCCGCGCATAGCGCAGGCGGTCGAGGCGTATCCGGGCCGCTGGACGCACCATGTGCCGGTGCAGCGCGAGTCCGAGCTGGACGCCGAGCTGCTGGGCTGGCTCGAGGAGGCGTACCAGTTTGCACTCGCAAAGTAACTATCTGTTGACGCACCAGTACGCATTGCAGCCCAATTCGCCCACCGGTACAAAGCCGGCGTCACGGTAGAACCTGCTCAGCGCGGGCGTGTCGTCGGCCAGCAGCAGCCGCTGGCGCACATGGGCGAAGTCGGCCAGCGCTCTGCACAGCAGTTTGCGGCCTATGCCGCGCTTCTGGTATTCGGGCAGCACCAGCAGATCCTATATGAGCACCACCGCGCAACCGTCGCCGACCGCGCGCACGGCGCCGACCAGCCTGTCGCCGTCAAACGCGCCCAGCGCGTACAGCGAGCGAGAATACGCCTCGCGCAGCATGCCGGGCTTCAGATACGCCTGCCAGCCGGCCGCGCGGTAAAGCTCGAGCAGCGCGGCCTCGGGCAGGTCGAGGCCGCGCTTTATCGCTATTTCGGACATGTTTCACACCTCCTGTATGGCCGTGAGGTATCGGCGCTCACAGGCAAAGTATACCATTTGCGGCCGCGCGGCGCAACCGCTGGGGGCTTGCGCCTGCGTCATGAATTCATCATGAAAAATTCGCCAGAGTTTTTCATGATTTGGCGTTCGCCGTGTTGAAGTTTTGTGGCAATTAAGGTATACTAGTGAACAGTGAGGGAGCTCAATAGAAGGAGGTATTTGTCAATGAAGACCATTGATCTGACTAAATACGGCATCACCGGTACGACCGAGATCGTATATAACCCGTCCTACGAGACTCTGTTCGAAGAGGAGACCAAGCCCGGTCTTGAGGGTTATGACAAGGGTCAGGTGACCGACCTGGGCGCCGTTAACGTCATGACCGGCATCTACACCGGCCGTTCGCCCAAGGACAAGTTCATCGTCATGGACGAGAACTCCAAGGACACCGTGTGGTGGACGTCCGATACCTTCAAGAACGACAACAAGCCCGCCTCCCAGGAGGCCTGGAGGGTTTGCAAGGAGCTGGCCATAAAGGAGCTGTCCAATAAGAAGCTCTACGTCATGGACGTGTTCTGCGGCACCAACGCCGATACCCGCATGGCCATCCGCTTCATAATGGAGGTCGCGTGGCAGGCGCACTTCGTCAAGAACATGTTCATCCGCCCGACCGAGGAGGAGCTGGAGAACTTTGAGCCCGACTTCATCTCGTACAACGCCTCCAAGGCCAAGGTCGAGAACTACAAGGAGCTGGGCCTGAACTCCGAAACCGCGGCCATGTTCAACATCACCTCGCGCGAGCAGGTCATACTCAACACCTGGTACGGCGGCGAGATGAAGAAGGGCATGTTCTCGATGATGAACTACTACCTGCCGCTCAAGGGCATCGCCTCGATGCACTGCTCGGCCAACACCGACATGAACGGCGAGAACACCGCGCTGTTCTTCGGCCTGTCCGGCACCGGCAAGACCACGCTGTCCACCGACCCCAAGCGCCTGCGGAGCGGCGACGACGAGCACGGCTGGGACGACAACGGCGTGTTCAACT
>CAWVGT010000250.1:0-7298 GCA_963928645.1 Candidatus Fimadaptatus sp. | reverse complement strand
GGGGCACTCGTCGTAGCAGTTGCCGGGCGTGAAGTGGAACGAGCCGGCGATCTTCTCGTCGAACAGCGTGTCCTTCATGGCCTTGGTGATGTACGGGTTGACGCCCAGCGCGAACTCGCCCACGTAGCGCGCGCCCTCGTCGGTATCGAGTATCGCGTTGAGCTGCGCGGTGTGGTTGGCGGTGGCCTCGACTATCCGGCCCTCGCTGAAGCGCAGGCACACGTTCTCAAACGAGGTGCCCTGGTACAGCGACGGGGTGTTATAGGTTATCATGCCGTTGACCGACTCGCGCACCGGCGCGGTGTATATCTCGCCGTCGGGTATGTTCATCTGGCCGGAGCAGGGAATCGCGTGCATGCCGGCGATCGAGAAGCTGAGGTCGGTGCCGGGGCCGACGATGCGCACGTCGTTGGTGCGGCCCATCAGCTCGGCCAGCGGCTGCATCGCGCGATCCATCTTGCCGTAGTCCAGGCAGCACACGTCGAAGTAGTAGTCCTCGAACGCCTCGGTGGACATCGCGGCCTGCTGGGCCATAGCGGGGCAGGGGTAGCGCAGCACGACCCAGCGCGTGTCGGGCACGCGTATCAGGCTGTGCACCGGATGAGACACGCGCGAGGAGTACAGCTTGAGCTGCTGAGCGGGCACGTCGCTGAGCTGATAGGCGTTGTCGCCGGAGCGCACGCCGATATAGGCGTCCATCTGGCGCATCAGCGCGGCCTCGTTTTGGGCGATAATGTCGGCCTGTTCGGGCTTGAGTCCGAGCATCAGCTGGCGCTGCACCGAGTTTTCCTTTATCCAGACGAACGGCAGCGCACCGGCGTCATAGGTCTCGCGCACGAGCGCCTCGACGAGCTCGCGCTCCAGGCCGGTGTTCTCGATGAGCACCTTGTCGCCGGGCTGCACGCGGCACGAGTAGCGCACCAGATTGCGCGCGAGCGTGGTTATGCGGGGATCCTTCATAGTTAAAGCACCTCTTTGATTTATGATGAGCCGGGGCCTGCCCGGCCGGGGGTCTGAGCTTGCATGCGCCGGGATGGCGGGGGGCGTGCCTGCGGCGCCGTACAAAGGCGCAGGCTGCGCCGGCCATGCGCGGCTCAGCCGACGTACCGCCACACGAGCGGCGTGGAGCGGGGCAACGCGCGCCGCACACGCCGGACACGCGCGGCAGTACGCACAGCGCCGCGCAGGCGCACCAACGGCCGTTTTAGCGCTGCGGACGCGGTGCGCGCGGCTCAGGCGGCATGAAGCGGGGCAACGCACCCAGCGCAGGGCGGGCCTGGCAATGCGGACGCGGCGCGCGGCTCAATCGTCATGCCGCCGTCGCTCACTGTGTCGCGCCCGGGCGACGCAGCCGCCCGCGCTCCGGCCCGTGCGCGGCTCCGGCGCGCTCCGCCACAACAAAACGCGCCCCTTCCACGCGGGAAGGAGCGCTGTTGAAGCTCTCAATCAGCGAGCGTTGCGCTGCGCCTCGAAGCACTCGCGGCAATAGACCGGACGGTCGCCACGGGGCTGGAAGGGCACCTGGGTGGGACGGCCGCAGCCATCGCAGATCACGTCGTACATCTGACGCTCGGGGCGGCTGCCGCCGTTGGCAGCGCGGCGCGCGGCGCGGCACGCCGGGCAGCGGCCGGGCTCGTTCTGGAAGCCCTTCTCGGCGTAGAACGCCTGCTCGGACGCGGTGAACACGAACTGAGCGCCGCACTCGCGGCAAGTGAGAGTCTTGTCTTCAAACATGGGAATAACCTCCTAAGTATATTATGCCCTACCGATGTCTGCCCGAATTGACTGCCTGAGAACCTTCCCGCTATGGAGCGCCCGACCGAGCGGGCTGCATGCTAGACCTGGCGCGGCGCTGAGCCGCGATCCCCCGGCTGCATGCCTGGCACGTCATAGTGCTATCGGAGAGTCTGCCATATACTTGGGATGTTGAAGGCTAATACTAAAGGGCGCCACATGTAGGCATAGACATTATAGCACACTTTGCGTCAAAAGTACAGGGCCAATCGGCGTCGGCCGCGTTTTTTTTTGAAGAAGCGGCGCGCGGGCGCAACTGTAAATTACTGTTAAATAAACAAAATGATCCGATAATGCTGCTAAAGGTGCCCGGCGACTTCCTATGGTCGATTCTAAACCCGCGCCGGTTGGGATATAATATGCTTGGATTTGACGGCGCGCCGCACGGGTGGCGCGGGTGCGCATCGGTCGGGAGGGAAGAACATGGATTACGAGGGGCTGGGCCGGCGAGTGCGGCGCGCGCGCAAACTGGCGGGCATGACGCAGTGTGAATGTGCCGAGCGCCTGGCGATATCGACTTCGTTTCTGGGGCATATAGAGCGCGGTTCGCGCAAGGCGAGCCTGGAGACGATAATCAAGATAGCCAACGAGCTGGGCACGTCGCTGGACGATTTGATGGCCGACTCGCTGCGCGCACGCGGCGACGGCGCACGCGAGCCGTACAGTCCGCGCCAGCGTGCGGCGCTGCGCGCTGCGGTGCGCATGCTGGCCGAGAACCTGGACGCGTTCATGGACGACGCGCTGGACGAGGCGAACCGGGACGGCTGAACCCGGTCGAAGCGGTCGACGGGTCCGGGCGATTGCCCGGCCCCGCTTTGGAACGTTGACAAAGCACGGCGGCTGGGCAGCGGACTCTATTCCAAATGGTTTTTCAACATCGTATGAACGATACTGTAAAACCGGTTTGATATAAACGGCGTTCCGCTTTGAATTGCATGCTTTGCCGGTCGATGCCGCATGCTAGGTCAAGCGGAAGGTGCGCGGGATACTTAGTCAATAGCTGCAATGGGGCCGGGCGATTGCCCGGCCCCGTTTGCGCGGGTCACATCAGCTCTATGCCCGCCTCGTGCAGCGTGCGCGCCACGCCCTCGGGCCAGAGCGAGCAGTGCACCTCGCCAATATGCGCCTTCTTCAGGAAGAACATGCACAGCCGCGACTGGCCAATGCCGCCGCCGGCGGTCAGCGGCAGCTCGCCGTTCAGCAGCGCGCTGTGGAACGGGCGCTGGGCCCAGTCCTCGTGGCCGCTGGCGCAGAGCTGCTCCATCAGCGCCTTTTCGTCTACGCGTATGCCCATCGACGACATCTCCATCGCGCAGTTGAGCAGCGGGTAGTCGAACAGTATGTCGCCGTTGAGCGCCCAGTCGTCGTAGTCGGGCGCGCGCAGGTCGTGCGGCCGGCCCGAGCGCAGCGGCCCGCCTATGTTCTCTATGAACACCGCGCCGTACTTGCGCGCGACCACGTTTTCGCGCTGCTTGGGCGTGAGCGTGGGATACTCGTCCTCGAGCTCCTGCGCGGTCAGGAAGGTTATCTCGCGCGGCAGCACCGGCGTCATGCGCAGGTCGAACGCGTACAGGTCGGCCTCGGTGCGCAGGAATACCGAGTAGATGTGCTCGACCAGCTGATGGAGCTTGGTGCGGGTGCGCTCCTCGCGCGATACGACCAGCTCCCAGTCCCACTGGTCGACGTAATACGAGTGCAGGTTGTCGGTCGCCTCGTCGCGGCGTATCGCGTTCATGTCGGTATACAGTCCCTCGCCGCGCGCAAAGCCCATGCGCCCCAGCGCCGCGCGCTTCCACTTGGCCAGCGAGTGCACAATCTCGATTCGCGCGTCGGGCGATTCGGCTGTGGCAAAGCCCACCGGGCGCTCGGTGCCGCTCAGGTTGTCGTTCAGGCCGGTGTTCGCGTCCACGAACAGCGGCGCGGACACGCGCGTGAGGTTGAGCGCCTCGGCCAGGCAGCTCTCAAAGCCGTCCTTGAGCCGCTTTATGGCCACGTTGGTCTCGCGGGGGTTCATTATGGGCGTATAGTTGGCGGGGATCTGTATGCCAGTCATTTACATCACTCCATCGCTCACGGGCTGAGATATGGTCAGCCGGTTGTATTGTCGGTTCCAGCGCTCAAGCGCGGCCACATAGCCGTCTATGAGCTTGAGCTGATAGTCGGGATCGTTGAGCAGCTCGTCCTCGCGCGCGTTGGTCATGTAACCCATCTCGACCAGCACGCACGGCCGCTCGGACCAGTTGTTGCCGGAGTACGTATCGGTCGCGTGCACGCCGCGCGGCTCGGCGCCGGTCGCGGCGCTCATCTCCTCGAGCAGCAGTTCGCCCGCAGCCAACGACTCCTCGGCATACGGCCCGGTCGCGCGCACGTACATGCTCATGCCGTGCACGTCGCCGTTGCTGTTGCCGTTGCAGTGTATGCGCAGCCATATGTCCACGCCGGCCTCGTTCATAAGCTGCGCGCGCTCCACGTTGGATATGTCCACGTCGTTGGTCTCGCGGGTCATTATGACCTGCGCGCCCTCAGCCTCCAGCCGGTCGCGCAGCTTGAGCGCTATCGTCAGGTCGGTCTCGTACTCGTTTATGCGGGTGCTCACGCCCTGGGTGCCGCTGGATACCTTGGCCTTCATCTCGTCCGAGCCGGGCGAGAGCGGCTCCTTATCGCGGTTGGCGTGGGCCTGGTGGCCCGGATCGAGCCCTATCAGCATGCCGGTCAGGCGCATGCCGTCGGGCGCGGGCGAGGGTTCGGGCGTGGGCTCGGGCGAGGGCGTGACCGGCGGCGGCGTAGGATGCGCCGTGGCGTCCGGGTCGGGGCTGAGCGCCGCGTCCGTGGCCATGAGCGGCGGCGTGGGGTGGGCCGTGGCGTCCGGGTCGGGGCTGAGCGCCGCGTCCGTGGCCGTAAGCGGCGGCGTGGGATGCGCGCTCGCCTCCGGCCCGGCCAGCGCCGCGCCGCACAGCATGCAGGCTATCAGCGTGCACAGGAGCGCCGCGCGATACCTAAACTTCATCGCGTTCACCTCTCCAACTCGTATGCGCGCGCCGTGTCGCGCAGGTATTCGAGCTCGACCAGCCGGAGGGCCCCGAACGGCGCCTCGACCAGCCGCTCCAGCGCGCAGCGATGCGCGCGCAGCAGCGCGTCGGCGCGCGCGAGCAGTTCCGACTCGGTGGGCGCGGCGCAGATCAGCTGCGCCAGCGCGTCGGCCAGATCTCCGGCCAGGCCCACGGCGACCCGGCCCATCTGCTCGGGGAACGGCGTATACAGCTCATAGGATTTGACGCCGCGCGCTATTATATCGTTGCACATATCGCCCAGGCCAGGCGCGAGCGCGTCGCGCAGGCAGGCGCGCCAGGCCGCGTTGCCGGGCGTGTAGCGCGCGCGCAGTTCGCGGGCAGCGGACGGCGCGTCGCCGCGCCAGAAGCCGGCGCAGCTCAGCGCGCGCTCCAGCCGCGCGACGGAACCGGGCGGGCAGTCGGCCAGGCGCGCGCCGAGTTCGCGCAGCGTCGCCTCGGCGCGTGTGCGCGCGGCGAGCTGGGCCAGCTGTGCCTTGCCGGAGCAGTAGTAGTAAATCAGGCTCTTGGGCCAGTCCAGCGCCTCGGCGATGTCGCGCATGGACACCGCGTCGTAACCGCGCTCGTCAAACAGCGCCGTCGCGCGCGCGGTGAGCTCGCGGCGGGCCTGATCGCCCTTGCGCATACTGAGCGCCTCCCGGAGGGTTTGGTAGATGTATACATTATGACGGCCCGGGCGCGCTTTGTCAATCGTGTTCGCTTAACATTGCGCGAGATTTGATGGGCAGCGCGCGGGCGTGGGGGGGCGTGCGCTGCGGCGGAGCGCAGGCCGAAGCGGGGCGCATGGTTTGGCGCGGCTGAAGGGCGCGCGGGCGCGGCGGGCGCAGGGCGCATGCGATGAGTCGGCGCGCCGCCTTGCCAGAATGCGATCGAGTAAGGCGAGCACAGGGCAGGAGCGGCGCGCGGCCTATGCGGGGACATTGGTGTTTGCACGATTGAGGGGCGCATGCGCACGGCGGAAATGGATTGTGCGCGACTGACTGATGCGCTGCTTTCGTTTATGATGAGATTGAGGGCGACCAGCGCGGGTCAGAAACCTGCGAAAGCCGATATGCGGTTTGCGGATAATCTGGGCTGAAGGGCGCATGTGCGCAGCGGGAGCGGAACGGAACGCAGGCTGGAAGGCGGTTTCTATATGATCGAAGCTGAAGGGCGCATGTGCGCAGCAGGAGCAGAACGCAAGCCGGTAGGCGGTTTCTATAAAATCGAGAATGAAAGGCGCATGTACGCAGCGGGAGCGGAACGCAAGTCGATAGGTTGTTTCTATATGATCGAAGCTTAAGGGCGCATGTGTGCAGCAGGAGCAGAACGCAGGCTGGAAGGCGTTTTCTATAGAATCAAGGCTGGAGGGAGAATGCGCGCAGCAGGAGCGGAACGCAAGCTGGAAGGCGGTTCCTATATGGCGGTATCTATATGATCGAGGCTGGAGCGCACACGCGTGCAGCAGTAGCAGGAGCGGAGCACAAGTCGATAAGCAATTTTCGGATGATTGAGGCTGGAGAACGCATGCGCACAACGAGGGCGGAACACAAGCAAAGCCCATGCGCCGCCCAGCCGCAAGCGCAGCAAAAAGGCGCACGCCGCTGCAGGGGCTCGTACCCGCACGGCGTCGAGCGCCGCCGCTACATCGAAAGCTGCGCGCTCCACCGCCGTGCGCGCCGGTCTGTCGGCGACGGTCGGCGGCGCACTTGTAAAAGCGCGGCGCGTATGGTAAAATCTGATTGAATCACCGCGCGGGTTAAGCCGCGCCAGGGGAGGCATGCGAGTATGACCACCGAGGAGAAGAAGATATTCGCCGGAGTGCTGTTCAAGCCCGGCGACCCCGAACTGCGCCAGATAAAGCTGCGCTCGCACAACCTGTGCAGCCGATACAACCGCACGTTTGAGGACGAGACCGAATACCGCGCCGAGCTGCTGGGCCAGATACTGGGCCGCATGGGCAAAAACGTGTTCATGCAGGGACCGATATTCTTCCACTACGGCACCCACACCACGATCGGCGACAACTTCTTTGGCAATTACAACCTGACCGTGCAGGACGACGGCCCGGTCACGATAGGCGACAACGTCAACTTCGGCCCGAACGTGACGATAGTGACGCCGGTGCACCCGATGCTGCCCGACGAGCGCAACTGCATGCTGGACGCGCAGGGCCAGCCGTCGCGGTTCTGCTACGCGCGGCCGGTCAAGATCGGCAACAACATCTGGTTCGGCGCGAACGTGACGGTGTGCGGCGGCGTGACGGTGGGCGACAACTGCGTGATAGGCGCGGGCAGCGTGATAACCAAGGACATCCCCGCCAACAGCTTCGCAGCGGGCGTGCCATGCCGCGTGATCCGGCCGATAACCGAGGCCGACAGCATGAAGTACAAGCCCGAGATACTCGCGGACAACCGCGTGATCGAGCGCGACTGAGCGGCGCAAGGCGCGGGCTGG